>NZ_VBZC01000030.1:54518-120778 GCF_005786655.1 Streptomyces montanus | reverse complement strand
GCCGCCGCCCATGCCGCCGCCCGTCGTGGGCCCGGCCGTCGGGTTCGTGCCGCTCATGCCGCCGCCCGAACTCCCGGGCACCGAGGCCGCGTACGCGGCGGGACCGGCGAGGGAGGCGGCGACAGCCGCGGCCACCGCGACGGCGAGCAGCCGCAGCTCCCGGCCCGCACGGGCGGCGAAGCGGAAGACGAACAGCCCCACGATCGCGAGCGCCATCACTACCGCGACCGTCGGCCACAGCCAGGTGTTCCAGCCGGAGGCACGCCGCAGCAGGACGACCGACCAGACCCCGGTCGCGGCGAGCGCGGCCGGAAGCACCCAGGACCAGCGCCTGACGTCACCCGTGCGGAAGGCGCGCAGGAGCATCGCGCCGCCGCCACCGCACAGCGCCGCGATACCGGGGGCGAGCGCGGTCGTGTAGTACGGGTGCATCGTGCCCTCGGCGAGGCTGAACGTCAGGTAGTGGAGCGCGGTCCAGCCGCCCCAGAGCAGCAGCACGGCACGCGTCGGATCCGTACGCGGGGCGCGTCCGCACAGCACCAGACCTCCGACGAACGCGATACCGGCGAAGGGGAGAAGCCAGGAGATCTGGCCGCCGAGCACCTCGTTGAACATCCGGCCGATACCCGCGGCCCCCGAGAAGCCGCCGCCTCCGCCGCCTCCGCCGCCCCCGCCACCGCCGTTGCCCTCGCCGCCGAGGACGCGGCCCAGACCGTTGTAACCCATGATCAGATCCCAGGCGGTGCCGTCCGTCGAGCCGCCGATGTACGGGCGCTCGGAGGCGGGGACCAGCGAAACGGCCGCCGCCCACCAGAAGCTGGAGACCGCCAGGGCGCCGCCGGCGAGCACAAGGTTGCGTACGCGAGGCCAGAGGCCGCCCCGGGCCGCGTACAGATACATGGCGAAGACGGCGGGCAGGGCGATGTAGCCCTGCAGCATCTTGGTGTTGAAGGCGAAGCCGAAGCAGACGGCGGAACCGAGCAGCGGGAGCAGAGTGCCGTTGTGGACGGCGCGCAGGGCCAGGGCGGCACCCGCGACCATCAGGAAGACGAGCAGCGTGTCGGGGTTGTTGTCGCGGTTGATGGCGACGGTGATCGGAGTGAGGGCCAGGACGAGCGCGGCCACGGCGGCCGCGCCGTGGCCGAAGACCCGCTTCACGGAGGAGTGCAGGATCCAGATCGTGCCGAGCGCGGAGGCGACCAGCGGCAGCATCATCTGCCAGGTGCCGTAGCCGAAGACGCGGCAGGACAGGCCCATCACCATCAGGACGACGGGAGGCTTGTCGACGGTGAGGAAGCTGCCCGCGTCCAGCGAGCCGAAGAACCACGCCTTCCAGCTCTGCGTACCGCTCAGCACCGCGGCGCTGTAGAAGCTGTTCAGGCCGGAGGAGGACAGGTTCCAGGAGTACAGCACGCCGGCCAGGACCATGATCGCGATCAGCGCGGGGAGCGACCAGCGAGGGGCGTGGGGATGGGGGTCGGTAGAGGCAGATGTCACCCGTGCACCGTGGCGTCAGGGCATGGGCGCGCACTGTGCTCTGCCTGGGGGCGAGCTGTGCATCCCGAAGAACGGCGGCTCAGCGGTGTACCGCTGTCATGGAGCAGGAGGCCACGGGGAGAGCAGATCACGCAGCAGCTCGGTGAAGGCACTGTCCAGGGTGTCCTCCTTCTGCTGGTCGCCGACTGCTTCGGGACAGAGAGCCGCGGGGCGGGCGACCCAGAGGATCTTCCACGTCCTGGATTTAAGTGCCGGGTCGGCCCAGATCCCGCCGCGCGGGACGAGCGGGTGGAGCAGATCGCTGAGCTGTTCCGTCACGACCTGAACCAGAGGGCCCTCGATCGCTGTGTGCGCGGCCGCGAGTGCGGTGGGGGAGGACCGGGCGACGGCGGCCGTGGTGGGGTGGCGGCGGACGATGCGCACCACATGTGTCAGGTGGTCGGTGATCCCTGCGGCGGTGCCGTCGCTCGGACAGATGCGGTGCGCGGCGTCGAAGGCGTGCGCGAGTTCGGCTTTGAGCGCGAGCAGGTGCAGCGCGGAGGCGGACTTCCAGTTGGCGTAGAGGAAGTTGCGTGACGTGCCGCAGTTGCGGGCGATGGCGGCGAGGGACACGTCCAGGCCGTCCGTGCGCATCAGCGTGCGTACGGTGGCGATCACCTGTCCTGTGCCGTACGGGTTGCGCTCGAACGCGAATCGCGGGCTCATGACACCCATCCTGCGAAAAGCGTGATCACACAGGGGGAGAATGCCTGTTGATCACTCAAACGAGCGGTGTTCGAACGCCGCGGGGAGAAGCGCTCACGCTTTCTGTGGGGGTACTGGTCCGGCGGCCAGCGTCGCCATCGTCAAAACCGCCGCGATCCCGCCCAGCACCATGACCACGGACGTGGACGCGGCGTCCACCACGATGCCGCCCGCCAGCGCGCCGAGCGAGATCGTCGCCTGGAACGACGACGTGAAGAGCACGGACGCCGCCTCCGGAGCATGCGGCGCCGAGGTGACGAACCACGTCTGCGAACAGACGGGCACCGCTCCGTACGCGAGCCCCCAGACGACCAGCAGCACGATCGCGCCGGCCTTCCCCGTGCCGACGACAGGGAGCAGCAGGGTCGCGGCAGCGAGCATGCCCGCCGCCGTGAGGAACGTGCCGCGCAGCGCACGTCCCGCCCACTTGCCCGCGACGAAGTTGCCGACGATGCCCGCGACGCCGTACGCCAGCAGGAACGCGGTGATGAGCTGAGGGCCGGCGTGCGTCACGTCGTTCAGAAAAGGCGCGACATACGTGTACGTGCTGAAGTGGGCTGTCACGATCAGGAAGGTCACGGCCAGCCCGACCCGGATCCCGCGGTCGCCGAGCAGGACGCGCAGCACGGCGAGCCGGGTGACGTTGTCCGGTGGCAACGGAGGCACCAGGGCGACAAGCGCGGCGAACACGCCCAGCGTGAGGATTCCCATCGCTAGGAATGCCACCCTCCACCCGGCGAGGTTCCCGATGAAGGTCCCGGCCGGCACGCCGAGTACCGAACCGAGCGGAACGGCCGCGAAGATCACGGCAGTTGCCCTGCCGACGTGTTTCTCGGGCACCAGCCGGGAGGCGAGTCCCGCGCCGATCGACCAGAAGGCGCCGATCACGAGCCCGACGAGGACTCGGGAGATCATCAGGACCCAGTAGGCGGGCGCGGCCGCGGCGAGGAAGTCCGCCAGCGCGAGGATCAGCATCAGCGCGCAGAGCATGACGCGCCGGTCGATCCGTCCGGTCGCGACGGTGACGGCCGGGGCGGCGACGGCGGCGAGGCAGCCGGGGAGCGTCATCATGAGCCCGGCCGTCCCGTCCGAGACACCGAAGGTGCCGCCGATCGGCGACAGCAGGCCGATCGGCAGGATCTCGGTGGTGACGATGGAGAAGATGCCCATCATCACGGAGACGACGGCGAGCCAGCCGATCACCGGAGATCGGGCAGCAGTTGAGGCGGAGGCGGAGGCGGAGGCGGGGGCGGGGATGGGGGCGGTGTCTGCGGACATGGCTCCTGTCCTGTCGGCTGTGGCCCGGGTAGCGGCTCCACCGAGTCCAGCAGTCGCCCGCGGCCGGGTCCGGCACGAAATCGACGTCAACCTCGGCACACAGGGTGATGTCGGTTCTTCGCCGGTCGAGCGTCCGCGGTTCACGGCCCGTACGTTCTCCTTCAACCCACTTCGCCCTACCGTGACGCCATGCGTCTGAGACTCGTACTCGCGACCGTCACCGCCGGCCTGACCGCGGCCACCTGCCTGGCCGCCGCAGGGCCCGCCACCGCCCAGCGCACCGGCACCCACCCCTGCTCCCCCTCCACCTCCATCACCGGCTTCTCCGACGCCCTCGACAAGACGACGTACAACGACACCTTCGTCGGCAACCTCTCCGCGCTCGCCGTGGACCGCGACGGTGCGATCGCGGCGCTGTCCGACCGGTCCTCCCTCTTCACGCTGGACCCGACGTCGCTCCGGCCGCGGTCCGTCGTCGCGCTCGCCGACGAGAAGGGGGCCGGCCTCGACGCCGAGGGGCTGGCGGTCGACCGGGACGGTACGCGGCTCGTGTCGTCGGAGACCGAGCCCTCCGTACGCCGGTACGGCCGGGACGGCACCCTGCTGGGCAGCCTCCCCGTGCCGGACGCGCTCCGGGTGGCCCCGGCGGGACGAGCCACCGGTAATGCCACGTTCGAGGGGCTCACCCTCATGCCCGGCGGCCGTACCCTCCTCGCCGGCATGGAGGGGCCGCTGAGCGGTGACGGCACGGGCATCGTCCGGTTCCAGACCTGGCACCGACACAGCGGTTCGCAGGCGTTCGGGCTCGCCGCCCAGTACGGCTATCGCACGGACACCGGCCTCTCCGTCTCCGAGACCACCGCCACCCCCGACGGCCGCCTCCTCGTCCTGGAACGCGGCTTCACGTCGGGCGTCGGCAACACGATCCGGCTGTACGTCGCCGACCCGCGCCACGCCACGGACACCGGCGGCACAGAGAACCTCACCGGGCAGGACGGGGTCCGCCTCGTTCGCAAGACGCTCCTCGCCGACATCGCCGACTGCCCGTCCCTCGGCGCGACCGCCAAGCAGCCCCAGCCCAACCCGCTGCTCGACAACATCGAGGGAATGACGATCACGGGGCACGAGCCCGGCGGCCGGCTGAAGGTGCTGCTGGTCAGCGACGACAACCAGAACCAGGTCCAAACCACCCGCTTCTACTCCCTGCGCGTGCGCCTGCCATTTGTTGCGGAGGGATGAAATCCGCTTCCGTCCGTGTTGGTGCCTTCCGGTAGATCAGGTCGATCCGGCAGACCAGGACGAGCGGAAGGCACCGGGGTGGCAGCGCTAGAGGACGGGGCGGGGCGGGGGACCCCCGGCTGGGCACGGCGACTCGCGGGGTACGCGTGGCGGTATCCGAAGGACGTCGTGCTCGCGCTGGGCGCCTCGCTGGGCGGAATGGCCGTCATGGCGCTGGTGCCGCTGGTCACCAAGGTGATCATCGACGATGTCATCGGGGACCGGAGCCGGGAGATGGCCCCGTGGGCCGGCGCCCTCATCGGTGCCGCCGTCCTCGTCTACGTCCTCACCTACATCCGGCGCTACTACGGCGGCCGTCTCGCCCTCGACGTCCAGCACGACCTGCGGACGGAGATGTACGAGACGATCACCCGGCTCGACGGGCGGCGGCAGGACGAGCTGTCGACCGGGCAGGTCGTGGGGCGGGCGACCAGTGACCTCCAGCTGATCCAGAGCCTGCTGTTCATGCTCCCGATGACCATCGGGAACGTCCTGCTCTTCCTGATCTCCCTGGGGATCATGGCCTCGCTGTCCCTGCCGCTCACCCTCGTCGCACTGGCCGTGGCCCCCGCGCTGTGGTGGGTGGCCAAGCGGAGCCGCACCCGGCTGCACCCGGCGACCTGGTACGCGCAGGCGCAGGCCGCCGCCGTCGCGGGTGTCGTCGACGGCGCCGTCAGCGGCGTACGCGTGGTGAAGGGGTTCGGGCAGGAGGAGCAGGAGACCGGAAAACTGCGAGAGGTCGGGCGCCGGCTCTTCGCCGGGCGGCTGCGGACCATCCGTCTCAACGCCAAGTACACCCCGGCACTGCAGGCCGTCCCCGCGCTCGGGCAGGTCGCGATGCTCGCGCTGGGCGGCTGGCTCGCCGTGCACGGACACATCACGCTGGGTACGTTCGTCGCGTTCTCCACCTACCTCGCCCAGCTCGTCGGACCGGTCCGCATGCTCGCCATGGTGCTCACCGTCGGGCAGCAGGCCCGCGCCGGCGCCGAGCGGGTGCTGGAGCTGATCGACACGGAACCGTCGATCAAGGACGGCACCAAGCCGCTGCCGGCCGACGCGCCCGCGACCGTCGAGTTCGACGACGTGACCTTCGGCTACGACGACACCTCGGAGCAGCAGCCCGTCCTCGACGGACTGTCCTTCGAGATCCGCTCCGGCGAGACCCTCGCCGTCGTCGGCTCCTCCGGCTCCGGCAAGTCGACGGTGTCCCTCCTGCTGCCCCGCTTCTACGACGTGACGCGCGGCGCGGTCCTCGTCGGCGGCCACGACGTGCGGGAGCTGACCCTCGAGTCGCTGCGCGCCGCGATCGGGCTCGTCCCCGAGGACTCCTTCCTCTTCTCGGACACGGTGCGGGCCAACATCGCGTACGGCCGCCCCGAGGCCACCCAGCAGGAGATCGAGACCGCCGCACGCGCCGCCCAGGCCGACCGGTTCATCGCCGAGCTGCCCGAGGGTTACGACACCAAGGTCGGTGAGCACGGACTGACCCTCTCCGGCGGGCAGCGCCAGCGCGTCGCGCTCGCCCGCGCGATCCTCACCGACCCGCGCCTGCTGGTCCTCGACGACGCCACCTCGGCCGTGGACGCCCGCGTGGAGCACGAGATCCACGAGGCCCTCAAGCACGTCATGGCAGGGCGCACCACACTCCTCATCGCCCACCGTCGTTCCACCCTCAACCTCGCCGACCGCATCGCCGTGCTCGACGGCGGACGGCTCGCCGACATCGGTACGCACGAGGAACTGCAGGAACGCTCACCGCTGTACCGGCGGCTGCTCACCGACCCGGACGAGCTGGGCGGCGTCTCGCCCGGTCACGTCCAGCCCGCCTGCCCGCGCGAGGACACCTCCGTACGCGACGAACTGGACGCCGCGTTCGACGCCGAGCGGGGGATCACGCCCCGGTTGTGGACCGGCGACCGTGAGCCCCGGGACGCGGCCATGGACGGGATGCCCGCGACTCCCGAACTCCTCGCTCAGGTCGAGGCGTTGCCCCCGGCCGCCGACACGCCCGGCGTCGACGAGGCGCGGGCGGTCACGCCCGAGGAGTCGTACGGACTGCGCAGGCTGCTGCGCGGCTTCGGGCTCCCGCTGCTCGTCAGCCTCGGACTCGTGGCCGTCGACGCGGGCATGGGGCTGCTGCTGCCTGTGCTGATCCGGAACGGAATCGACGACGGCGTCACACAGCTGGCGCAGGGTGCCGTGTGGACGGCGGCCCTGCTGGGCCTGGTCACGGTGCTCGTCCAGTGGGCGGCGCAGACCGGTGAGATCCGTATGACCGGGCGTACGGGCGAGCGGGTCCTGTACGCACTCCGGCTGAAGATCTTCGCGCAGCTCCAGCGGCTCGGACTCGACTACTACGAGCGGGAGTTGACCGGCCGGATCATGACCCGGATGACGACGGACGTCGACGCCCTGTCGACGTTCCTGCAGACGGGGCTCGTGACCGCCTTCGTCTCGGTCGTCACCTTCTTCGGCATCCTGGTCGCGCTGCTGGTGATCGACGTACAGCTGGCGCTGGTGGTGTTCCTGACGCTGCCGCCGCTGATCGTCGGCACGTTCTTCTTCCGCCGGTCCAGCGTGAAGGCGTACGAACTCGCCCGTGAGCGGGTGTCCGTGGTGAACGCCGATCTTCAGGAGTCGGTGTCCGGGCTGAGGATCCTGCAGGCGTTCCGGCGCGAGCGGGCCGGCGGGCGGCGGTTCGCGGAGGGCAGCGACAGCTACCGCCAGGCGCGGATCCGCGGGCAGTGGCTGATCTCGGTGTACTTCCCGTTCGTGCAGCTGCTGTCCGGGGCGGCGGCGGCCGCGGTGCTCATCGTGGGCGCGGGGCGGATCGAGGCGGGGACCCTCACCACCGGCGCGCTGGTCGCGTACCTCCTCTACATCGACCTGTTCTTCGCGCCCGTGCAGCAGCTCTCCCAGGTCTTCGACGGCTATCAGCAGGCGACCGTCTCGCTGGGCCGGGTCCAGGAACTGCTCCGGGAGCCGACGTCCACGAAGGCCGCCGACGCACCGCGCGAGGTGCTGTCCCTGCGCGGGGAGATCGCCTTCGAGGAGGTGGACTTCGCGTACAAGGACGATGAAGAGGCGCTGAGCGGGGTCGTTCTGAGCATCCCCGCCGGGCAGACCGTCGCCTTCGTCGGCGAGACCGGCGCGGGCAAGTCGACGCTGGTCAAGCTGGTCGCCCGGTTCTACGATCCGACGGGCGGGCGGGTGACCGTCGACGGTGCGGACCTCCGCTCCCTCGACCTCGCCTCGTACCGGCACCGCCTCGGTGTCGTCCCCCAGGAGGCGTACCTCTTCCAGGGCACGGTCCGGGACGCCATCGCCTACGGCCGCCCGGCCGCGACCGACGCCGAGGTGGAGGCCGCAGCCCGCGCGGTCGGCGCGCACGACATGATCGCCACGCTCGAGGGCGGCTACCTCCACGAGGTCGCCGAACGCGGCCGGAACCTCTCCGCCGGCCAGCGTCAGCTGATCGCCCTCGCCCGCGCCGAACTGGTCGACCCGGACATCCTCCTCCTCGACGAGGCCACGGCAGCGCTGGACCTGGCGACCGAGGCCCAGGTCAACCAGGCGACGGACCGTATCGCGGGCCGCCGCACGACCCTGGTCGTCGCCCACCGCCTGACGACCGCGGCTCGCGCGGACCGGGTCGTGGTCATGGACCACGGCCGCGTCACGGAGGACGGCACCCACGACGAACTGCTCGAACTGGGCGGACGGTACGCGGAGTTGTGGCGGGTGTTCGTGGGGGAGCCCGTGGCGGAGGTCACTGCTCCGACGTGATGTCGGAGATCTTCCGGCTCTCCAGGTCCGAGCGCACGGTCAGATAGGTGTACGTCTTCTCCGTGCCGGTGCCCCACGTCAGCCGGACCGTCGTGTACGTGTGGCCCATGCCGCTGTCGCCGCGGGTGACCTTCCAGGCGCTCGGTACGTGCTGAGCGCGCAGGATGCCGTCCGTGTCGTGGCGCTTCTCGAAGTCGAGGAGGCGGGTGCGGAGATCGCGGGTCAGGTAGAACTCGCGGAGCTCGGCCGCGGCCGCGTTGCTGCCGGGGTCGTGTGCCACGTCGATGTACGCGCCGTAGAAGTGCGCGACCCGCTCGTAGACGGAAGCGGGGTTGCCGCTGTGGGACGGCGCCGGAGGCGGACCGCCGGGGGCGTCGGCACGCGCCGGGACCAGAACGACCGTCGCCAGCAGCAGTGTGGTGGCGACGAGCACCGAGCCGATCGTTCGTGAGCGATTCATGGCGGACCGCCTTTCACTTATGACCTGTTGAGGCCACGGGTGAACGGGCGGGTCGACCTCAAACGCCCCAAAGCCCCCCAACGCGGCAAACGGCTCATTGTGTTCGACGGGGCAACCATCCGGCGTACGTCATGCGTCCGTAGGTCAGTACATCAGTACGCCGATTGCTGTGGGAGGGACAAACCGTGGACAAGGCCGCGATACGCCGAAGGGCGGCGCTCGGTATGGCCGTGCTGACCGCCTCGGGCCTGCTGGTGGTCGCGGGCCCGGGCACGGGTGACGCCGAGGCGGCGGCGCTCTGCTCCGGACGCAAGGTGCGTACGCTGCCCTTCTCCACGGGCTCCGTTCAGGTCTACAAGAGCCGTGGTTACGTCTGCGCGGTGACTCTCCCCAAGAATCCGGGCCCTTGGCGGAAAATGTCCGTGAGCGTGCGGGCACGCGGCGGCCGGGCGGCATTCGACGGGGGGCTCTTCAGGCGGCATGCGGGCCCGGAGGACGTGTACGCGGGTCACCGCTGTGTGTGGGTGACGGGTTCCGTCGGCTCGGGCTCGGTGAGCTCCGGCTGGATTCTCTGCTGAGTTCCCCGCCGAGTGCACTGCCGAGTGCACTGCGGATTTCTCGCCGGATTCTCCGCCAAGTTCCCCGCGTAATCACCGCATAGCCACAGCTTTTCCCAAATCCCCCTGGTGTCACGCCAGTTGCTCCGCTAGGTTCCGGCGGACATCTGCGTTTTCCAGGGGAGAGTGCATGCGCAAGACGCTCAGATGGCTGCTGTCGCTCGTGGTGCTCACCGGCACAGTGAGCACGGCCGGCGCGGCCACCGCCGCCCAGCCGGAGGCCACCGGCACGAGTACCAGCGCCAGTGCCACCAACAGCACCACCACGGACACCGCCGCCGACATCAAGGACCGGCTCCTCGCGATACCGGGCATGAGCCTGGTCGAGGAGAAGCCCTACACCGGCTACCGCTTCTTCGTCCTCAACTACACCCAGCCGATCGACCACCGGCAGCCGTCCAAGGGCACGTTCCAGCAGCGCATCACGGTGCTGCACAAGGACACGGCCCGCCCGACGGTCTTCTACACCGGCGGCTACAACGTCTCCACGACCCCGAGCCGCCGTGAGCCGACCCAGATCGTGGACGGCAACCAGATCTCGATGGAGTACCGCTTCTTCACTCCGTCCCGGCCCGACCCGGCCGACTGGTCCAAGCTGGACATCTGGCAGGCGGCCAGCGACCAGCACCGCATCTTCAAGGCGCTGAGGCCGATCTACGACAAGAAGTGGATCTCCACGGGCGGTTCGAAGGGCGGCATGACCGCCACGTACTACGAGCGCTTCTACCCGCGCGACATGGACGGCGTCGTCGCGTACGTCGCCCCCAACGACGTGGTGAACAAGGAGGACTCGGCGTATGACAAGTTCTTCGCGAACGTCGGCACCAAGGAGTGCCGCGACAAGCTGAACGCCGTGCAGCGCGAGGCGCTCGTACGCCGTGAGCCGCTGGAGAAGCGGTACCAGGAGTACGCCGCAGCCGAAGGCCTCACCTTCAAGACGATCGGCAGCCTCGACCGGGCGTACGAGGCCGTCGTCCTCGACTACGTGTGGGGCTTCTGGCAGTACAGCCTGCTCGGCGACTGCGACACGATCCCGGCGGACGCGGCGACCGCGACCGACGACGA
The DNA here is from genome assembly GCF_005786655.1 of Streptomyces montanus. Taxonomy (NCBI): domain Bacteria; kingdom Bacillati; phylum Actinomycetota; class Actinomycetes; order Kitasatosporales; family Streptomycetaceae; genus Streptomyces; species Streptomyces montanus. Next base: position 110,053 of record NZ_VBZC01000030.1, on the reverse strand, counting down.
GATCTGGACCTCGATCGACACGATCTCCGGGTTCTCGGCCTACGCCGACCAGGGCCTCGAGCAGTACACGCCGTACTACTACCAGGCGGGTACGCAGCTGGGGGCACCGACGATCAAGTTCCCGCACATCGAGTCGAAGCTGATCCGGTACGGCTACCAGCCGCCGCGGAACTTCGTACCGCGCGACATCCCCATGAAGTTCCAGCCGTCGGCGATGCGCGACATCGACACCTGGGTCAAGCACAACGCCCGGCAGATGCTGTTCGTGTACGGCCAGAACGACCCGTGGGGCGCCGAGCCGTTCCACCTCGGCAAGGGCGCACACGACTCGTACGTCTTCACGGCCCCCGGCGCCAACCACGGCGCCCGGGTCACCGGTCTCGTCGCCGACGAGCAGGAGCTGGCCACGGCCCGCATCCTGAAGTGGGCGGGCGTCGCCTCCGCCACGGTCCAGGCGGACCCGTCGAAGGCGAAGCCGCTGGCGAAGTACGACGCGAAGCTGGACAAGCGCGAGGTGGAGCACCAGCTGCGTCCCTAGGACGGCAGTAGGACGGCAGTAGGACGGTAACTCCATTGCCGCGTCCGCCCGTTGACCACCCAGCCACCCGGTGTGGCTACAACGGGCGGGCGCAGCCCACTCGCTTGGGGCCGCCGAGCTGCACATACAGAGCCGTCGAGGACGGACAGTCGGTGCGCTCGTCGACCGCCGAGCTCACCTTGAATTCGGGCGCTTTCTTGCCCTTGCCGTCGCACGACGTCTCGCGGACCTCGCCCGCGCCCGTGCTGTAGACGCAGTCGCCGACGATGGTGCGCGGCCCGCCCCCGCCCCCCGGATCGCCGGGGTGCGGGGCTTCGAGGTTGCGCATACAGGCGTAGCCCTGCGGGACCGCGCCGTCGCCGTCCTCGTCCGCGGACGGTTTCTGTGCGCTGATGTGCAGCACGAAGTCCGTGGTGGCGGGGCACGACGGTCCCTCGTTCACCTTGCCGTCGTGGCGCGCCACCACCCGCGCCGCCGCCCTCTCGCTGGTGCACGGCACCTCGGTGAACGACTCGCGCCCGAAGGAACTGCACTCGTCGATGCCGAGGAACGTCGCCCCGTGCCCCGAGGTCCGCGTCGGCGTGGACGTCGCCCTTCCGTTCTCGTCGAGCCGCCCGTTCTCGGCTCCCGAGACCTGCTGGCACCCGGTGAGCGCCACCACCAGCATCAGCAGTGCGCCCACCACCCTCACACCACATGCATCGCGCATGACGCTCCCCCCCGATACCCCCGCCCAGCGTGACCCGCCACAGCGGGCGCACGCCAGACATGTGGGACGCTTTGCGTCACTTGGGGGTGGTGCGCCTTGTGTGCGACGTACGTCGGGTACGGCGGATTACCCAGCTGTACGTCATCCTCTGTCCGGCTGACGACCTAGTAACCCAGTCCGTGCCCGATCGGATACAGCACCCGCGCCGGATCGTCCGCCCGCTGCACCGGCACCGGCAGCCTGCCCGCCGGATCGACGCGGCCCGCGATCACCCGTGCCGCCGCGCGCAGTTCGACGTCCGTCCAGGAGTACGTCGCCAGGTACGCGCGCACATCGGGCAGGTGGGCCACGTCGTACGGATTGCGGACGGCCAGCGCGACCACCGGACGTCCGGTCGCGATCAACCGGCCGACGAGCGTCTTCTGGGAGCTCGTCGCCGTCACGTTGTAGGTGGCGACGAGTACCGCGTCCGCTTCCTGGGCCGCCGCCACCGCCTGCGCGATGGTCGTCGCGGAGGGGGCCGTACCGGTGGACAGCGGGGTGGCGGTGAAGCCCAGCTCCGTGAGCGCGGTGGCGAGTACGGTCGTGGGCGGTCCGGTGGTTCCGGACGGCGACGCGGGATCGGCGCCCACGACGAGCACCTTCTTCCGCGTACGGCGGGACAGCGGCAGCAGTCCGCCCTCGTTGACCAGCAGCGTCGTCGTCCGCTCGGCGATGCGGTCGGCGGCCCTGAGATGCGCCGGGGTGCCCACCGTGCGGTCGACGCCGCGAGGGGAGACGTACGGGTCCTTGAGTAGCCCCAGCTTCGCCTTGAGCCGCAGGATCCGCAGGATCGACTCGTCGAGGCGCGCCTCGGTCAGCTCGCCGCCGCGGACGGCCTGGAGGACCGCGTTCCAGGCGACGTCCAGCTTCGGCGGGTTCAGCAGCTGGTCGACGCCGGCCTTCAGCGCGAGTACCGGCACCCGGTCGTCGCCGTACTTCGTCCGTACGCCCTGCATGCCGAGCGAGTCCGTCACCACGACCCCGTCGTAGCCGAGCCGTTCGCGCAGGATGCCGGTGAGGATGGGGCGGGAGAGCGTGGCCGGGTCGCCGGACGGGTCGAGCGCCGGGACCATGATGTGGGCGGTCATGATCGAGTCGATCCCGGCCGCGATCGCCGCCCTGAACGGCGGCGCGTCCAACTGCCCCCACTGCTCTTCGGTGTGCTCGATGACCGGGAAGCCGTAGTGGCTGTCGGTCTCGGTGTCGCCGTGCCCCGGGAAGTGCTTGGCCGTCGCCGCGACATCGGCGCCCTGATAGCCCTTCACCTGGGCGGCGACCATACGGGACACGGCCTGCGGGTCGGCGCCGAAGGAGCGTACGCCGATGACCGGGTTGGCCGGGTTCACATTGACGTCGGCGACCGGAGCGTAGTCCTGGCGGATGCCCAGCGCGCGCAGCTCCGCGCCCGCGATCTGCCCCGCCCTGCGGGCGTCCGTGCGCGAGCCGCCCGCGCCGAGCGCCATGGCACCCGGGAAGAGCGTCGCGGGCTTGCCCACGCGGGCGACGATCCCGTGCTCCTGGTCGGTGGAGATGAGCAGGGGCAGGCCGCGTGGCTGAGCCAGGCCGGCTCGCTGGATCCCGTTGGACAGGTCGGCGATCTGGTGCGGGTCACGGGTGTTGTGCGCCCAGGCGAAGTAGATGATCCCGCCCACCCGGTACTTGGCGATCAGCTCGGCGGCCGTCCGTACGCCGATCTCGCTGAGGTTCGCGTCGATGTCGGCCTGGTCGGGCGCGGTGGCCGAGTGGCCGTACACCCGCATCACGAAGAGCTGGCCGACCTTCTCTTCGAGGGTCATACGGGAGATGAGCGCGCGCAGTCGCTGGTCGTGCCGCTTGTCGTCGTCCGCCCGGGCAGGGGTTCCACCGACGGCGACGGCCGCCGCCGAACCCGCTGCCGCGGCGAGCAACGTACGTCTGGAGGTGCCGGACTTCCTCGTGCGTTCGTACACGTGCGCTCCTTCCGGAGAGGGCCTCAAGGGCCCGTGGAGGGGCGGGAATGAAGGAAACTTCCGAGAAGTCACGGATATCGGGGAAATTTCTGCCCGTCAAGACAGGGGCCGCCATCGGCGCTGTTGGAGGGGGCGCGCCGATGACGGCGTGCTGCCGGCCGCAGGCGGCGGAGAGGGTTGGTCAGCGATCGCAGCCAGCAGCGAGGGCCGACACCGCACTGCGGAGACTCATCCGGCAGCTTGCGGGTTGGACGGGGGGTGGCGCATAAGGGTTCCCCGATTTCCGGAGATTCAGGGAAAGTGGTGCGGAGGCGGTCACAGGGGTGTGTGGGCCGCGGTGTGCGGGTTGAGTGGTGGCATCTCAGACTGCGGAGGTGACGCGGCGCTCCTGTTCGGCGCGGAGCTTCACATGGAGGAGGGCGGCCACCGAGCACACGGGCGGCAGGATCACCAGGGGGAGCAGCAGGAGGGCCGCCGCGGTCGGTGTGATCAGGACCAGGACGCCCGTGATGTACACGTTGTCGTCGCTGAGCCGGAGCATGGCCAGCCCCAGCGGATGGGCGACGGGTTTCGCCGCGTACTGGACGAGGGTGAAGACGAGCGCGACGGTGGCCGTGAGCAGCAGACCGAGGCCGTACGTCTTCCACGGCGCGCCACCCGTCAGCGCCCACGAGCGCCGCACGGCCGCTTTCGGCGAGGACTGCTCGGACACGAGCGCGGCCGAGGCCACGGAGTGGCGGAAGTACACGAGAAGACCGAGCCCGGCGACGGCGATCGGCAGAGCCCAGCCCACGATCCGGTACTGCATGGTCGCGGTCTCACCGACCAGCGTGCGCTCCACACCGGGCACCGCGCCCGCCTCGACCAGGTTCCACAGGACGATCCCCGGAAAGGCCGTGCCCAAGGCGCGCAGCCAGGTCCGTGCCTGGACCCGGACGGCGGCACCGACGTACGGGCGCGTGCGCGCCCACAACTCTCCGGTGCTCAGGCTTCCCCGGTCGTTCAGGTCGTGGTCGACGGCGACCGCATGTGCGGTGAGCAGCACCGCCAGAACGACCGCCGCAACGATCAGGAGCAGCACCGTGACGACGACTGCGACCATCCACAACGTGTCCATCTGTTCGGCGTACGCCACGTAGGAGTCCTCGGCGGCGATGGAAAACTCCGCGTCTTTCCGGGCGTCCTCGAAGGCGCCCCAGGACACGAGGAAACCCGCCGCCACGATTCCGCCGCCCACGAGGGTGGTGAGGGCGGTGACGACGAGGCCGAACCCGTACAGCGGGCGCCGGTTGCGGCGCAGGACGCGGAGGGCGTCGCCGACAACACTCACGCCCGCACGCCCGAGGTCACGCCGACTCGTTGAGCAACCGCGCCAGATGCTCCCGGCCGGGCCCCAGCAGGTCCGGCAGGGGGGCGGCCGTCTCGTACCAGCGCTTCTCGTACTCCCAGCACAGCCAGCCGTCCCAGCCCTCGCGGCTCAGGACTTCGACGCACTCGGTGAGCGGGAGGACTCCCGAGCCGAGCGGCAGGGGGGTCTTGTCGTCGGCGGAGGCGATGTCCTTGACCTGGACATACCCGAGGTACGGCGAGAGCGCGGGGAACGTCGACGTGGGCTGTTCGCCGCCGAGCCAGGTGTGCATGACGTCCCAAAGGGCGCCGACCTGGCGGTGGCCGACCAGGCCGAGGACGCGCATGGCGTCCGCGCCGGTGCGGTGCGAGTCGTGGGTCTCCAGCAGGATGCGTACGCCGAGGTCGGCGGCGTACTCGGCGGCCGTGCCCAGGCGGCGCGCGGCCGTCGCGTCGGCTTCCTCGGGGCTCTGTTCGGTGCCCGCGCCGGGGAAGACCCGGATGAAGGGCGCGCCGAGGTCGCGGGCCAGCTCCAGGAGGTCGCGGATCTCCTGGAGCACGGGCTCGTCGTCGCCCGGAGCCGCCACGCGCGCGTATCCCGCCAGTCCCAGGATCTCGATGCCGGCCGCCTTGAACTCGGCGGCCACGTCCGCCCGTTGGGGCAGATGCAGGCCCGGATGGACCGGCTCCTCGGGGTGAGCTCGCAACTCGACACCGTGGTAGCCGTGCGTGGCCGCGAGCCGTACCACGTCGGGGATCGGGAGTCCGGGAACGCCGAGGGTGGAGAACGCCAGTTTCATGCGGTGGACCATACCGTTCCTAGCGATGTCGGCCGGTGTTGGCCGAACCAACGCGTTCCGGGCCAGGTGTGAGGCGTCTGGCGCCGGGTGCACCCCGAACGGTCCTGGGTGCTGGGAACAGCACGAGCTGGTCACCTCGGCTCCAGCAGGTCTTGCCGCCCTCGTGGGGCGTGCCTGTGGTCCTGGGTGAGCTCGTGGCCCCACGCGGCCTGGGCACGCATACGGTCTGGCCGGTAGCTCTCCGCTGCCCGATCCTCCGGTCGGAAGCGGTCACACCTGGCCGACGCCGGATCCGTTGTCCCAGGCCGCGTCTGCCGATCGCCACGGCGGCCGCGTGATGCCGGGTGACAGTGGTCTTCGATTGATCGTCGAGGGGCCCTTGCCAATGCTGGGCGCCCCAGCGAGATGTGTAGGCCGGGTCCACGGCGACTACGACCAGCCCCTGGTGGTAGGCCATGCCGCGCAGTCGTTCCCGGAACCTCGCGGTCGGGATACCGGCCACAGTGCGGCGGAAGGCCTTGCCGCGCCGACCGCGTCCCATCGTCTCCCGGCCCGTCTGCCGGGCGTCGGTGAAGCTCAGGTTCTCGACCACGATCCCAGTACAGTCGTGTGTCCTGGCCATCCCGATCAGCGAGCTGACAGCGGCCCTCAGCCTGCCGTCCCGCCGGGACGCGTCACCGGTCAACTTCAGTGGCACCGTGATGGGTTCGCCGACGGGGTTGCCCTGCGGGTCGAGCACGTACGCTGCGAATGGTCGGCGTTCAGGTCGACCGCGAGCATGCGCCCGCCTGCCGCCCGGATCTCCTGCGGCGACGGCACCATGGCCTTTGCTGCCGACCACGAGGCATCGAGATACCAGCGCCCGCGTACGGGGTCGCGCACGATGTCGTAGCGGACGGCCTGGTTCGTGGCGACGCGGTCCAGCCACTCCTCCCTCCGATGGTGGAAGGCGACGATGCAGGTCAGCCGGTAGCGGCCACGTGATGCGTTCGCGAGATACCTGAGCGGTTCGGGCAGCACGATCGTCACGCTGCCGTCCGCCGGATCCACCGTGATGGTGTAGTTCCCGTGCGGGACCCCGGACTCGCCGTCCGCGGTAAGGAACAGCCGGGCCGCGTCCCACCGCGTGCGCCAGTCCTCGGTCGTGAGCTGGGCGTCGGCCAGGTTGTGCCGGGTCTTCGCCAGACGGCGGCAGCCCACCACAAGGGACGGCCGGCCCTCGCCGATGTGCTGCTCGACCACAGCAAGACGGGCTTTGAGTGCTTGGAGGCGGCGCTGCTTCTGGAAGCGTTCGCCCTGGCCCTGGTAGCCGCGCACCCGGCCCGTACGTTGCCCGCACGGCACCGCGAGACGACGGGTGATGTTACCGATCGCGCGACGGAGCCCGGCACGCTCGTTGTACAGACAGCGCATGCTGAGCTGGTACTGGTCCTCGCTGGCGCGGGTCATCGCCCCTGCCCAGCGCGACGACGACACCGTCGTCAGCTTCTTCTTCCGCTCGGCCCGCCGGTTGTCCTTCACCGGCACCGGGCCGATCGCAACGCGCTCAGCGAGATCCGCCCGCTGATGACGGCCGAGGTGCTGCCCGACCATGGTGAGGACCTTCTCGTCCGCGACATCGACGCGCAGCCGGTCTCGGATTCGGGCACCCGAGGGTGCGGCCACCGTGAACGGGGGTGCAATCGTACGCAACGCACGCTTCCTCCCGCGCTGCCGGGCCACTGGCCTCTCCCCTCTCGCCGGGTCACCACGAACTCAGCTGCCGTCACCGATCATGCGTTCCCCGCATGCGCGGGATCCCGGTAACCGGCCTCGTTCACTCTGACGAGGGATGCGCTGGCCAGCTGTGGCCAACAACCGAATCAGCAGTTGCTGACCCGTCACTCGTACGCGCAGTGCAGGTTCATTCCTGCGTCCCCTGCAGGTCCAGACGCCAGTCCTGGCCGACGAGGTCCACGCCGAAGGAGCGGTGCGGTTTCTCGGTGACGAGGACGAAGCCGTGGTGCTGGTAGATGCGGCGGGCGGAGGACAGGATGTCGTTCGTCCACAGGACCATCTCGCGATAGCCGACGTCTCGCGCGAACTCCACGCAGGCCCGGACCAGCCGGTCGCCGATGCCCAGGCCGCGGGCGTCCGGTTCGACGAGGAGGAGGCGCAGGCGCGCGGCGCCGGGTGCCTCGTCCCGTACGCACATGATGCAGCCCACCGCACGCCCGCCCAGCTCCGCGATCCACACCCGCTCCAGGTGCGGGTCGTGATCCTCCGCGTAGTCCGCGACGATCCGCGCGACGAGGCCCTCGTAGTCCAGGTTGAACCCGTATTCGGCGGTGTAGAGCGCGGCGTTGCGCTGCACGATCCAGCCGAGGTCGCCGGGGCCGGATTCGCGCAGGACGACGTCCTCGCGGCGCGGCGGCCTGCCCTTCGAGAGGACCTCCTGGATCGTGCCCATCGCCTCGGAGAGGCGGGGCCGGTCGGCCTCCGGAACCGTGGCCAGCAGCGACCCGACGGCCTGCCCCGAACGCTCGTCGAGCAGGTCAGCCATCTCGCGTCCGCGCGCGGTGAGCGTGATACGGCGGCGCCGGCTGTCCTTCTCCGAGGGCGTGCGCTCGATCAGTCCGTCCTGCTCGAATTTCGCCAGGATCCGGCTCAAGTACCCGGCGTCCAGCGACAGTTCGCCACGCAGGTCGGCGGCGTCCGTGCGCGGCGAGTGCACGAGTTCGTACAGCACGCGGGCCTCGGTCAGCGTGTACGGGGCGTAGAGCGGGCGACTGTAGTCCAGCGCGCCGATGACGTTGGTGTAGAAGCGGTTGAACGAGCGGATGTCCTGCACGGTCATGGGTCCCACCCCCGGATAGTTGACTCAGTCAGAGATATCGCTGACCTGAGAGTAAGCCGACTCCGGCCCCTCGTCCACGGAAATGCAGAGAACGGCGAACGACAGGCCTGCTGGGTCCTGACCGGACCGTCCAGCCGTAGGCGATCACAGAAGCGGGGCCGGCGCTGCTGTGCAGTGCCGGCCCCGCTGCGATTCAGAAAGCCACCCGATGCGCGTTCCTCGCGTGCAGTTCAGGAGTGATGCGTGTCAGTTCTTGGGCACCCCGGTGGACCCCCGCACCATCAACTCCCCCCGCACCGTGGCGATCCCGCCCGGCGGCGGCTCCTCCCGGCCCATCGCGATCCGCCCGGCCCGGGCGCCGGCCTCCGACAGCGGCAGCCGCACCGTCGTGAGGGCGGGCACGGCGTCGACGCTGAAGGGCAGGTCGTCGAAGCCGACGACCGAGATGTCGTCGGGGATACGGAGTCCGGAGTCGCGCAGAGCGGCGCACGCCCCGAGGGCGACGGTGTCGTTCGCGGCGACGACCGCGGTCAGATCCGGGTCGCGGCGCAGAAGTTCGAGCGTGGCCTCGTAACCGGAGCGCCGGTCGTAGCGGCCGTACACGGTGTGGCGGGGGTCGTCGGGAAGACCGTGCGCCGCCAGCGCCGCCCGGTGGCCCTCCAGGCGGTGGCGGGTCGTGGTGCGTTCCTCCGGGCCCGCGATGTAGCCCATGCGGCGGTGACCGAGTTCGATCAGGTGCTCCGTGAGCTGCTGCCCGCCGCCGCGGTTGTCGAAGGTGAGCGCCACCGCGTCGGTGCCGGCCGGTGCGGGCGGCCGCCCGCACAGCACCACCCGCGTCCCCGCGTCCGCCAGCTTCCGCAGCTTCGTCGCGACGGCCGCCGCATGCGCGGAGTCCTCGACGGCCCCGCCGGTCAGCACGACCGCCGCGGCACGCTGGCGCTGAAGCAGCGTGAGGTAGGTGAGTTCGCGCTCCGGCGAGCCGCCCGTGTTGCAGACCACGCCCAGCCGCTCCCCGCCCGCGCGCCCGCCCGGACCGCCGATCTCGGACTGGATCGCCGCCGCCATGATCCCGAAGAACGGGTCGGCGATGTCGTTGACCAGGATCCCGACCAGGTCGGAGGTCGCGGCGGCCAGCGCGCTCGCCGGGCCGTTGAGTACGTAGTCCAGCTCGTCCACGGCCCGCAGCACCCGCTCCCGCGTCGATGCCGCCACGGGATAGTTGCCGTTGAGCACACGGGACACGGTGGCGGGCGAGACCTCCGCGCGAGCCGCCACGTCCGCCAGGGTCACGGTCATCTGGTTGTCCTCCGGTCACGCCTGTCGCCTGTCGACGCCGGCACGTCGTCCACGTCGTCCGTCATCTTCGTCGTCCGTCATCTTGTCGGTACGCCGTCCACGTCGATACACCGTTGTCGCGGGTACGTCGTCTTCGTCGGTGTGTCGTCCACGCCGGTCGTCCTCAGGACGCGGATCGTACGACCGCATATCTCACCACCGCACGGTCTTGTCCGATCCGCTGCACAGAGGCTAGCTTCTCATCAGGTAGAAAGCGCTTGCTGTAACGCTCACCTGTTCAGCTGTGGGGCGTACCCGGCGCAGGACGCGTACGAAAGGAATGACGTGACACGCAAGACGGTGCGCATCGCGATGAACGGCGTGACGGGACGCATGGGCTACCGACAGCACCTCGTCCGCTCGATCCTCGCCCTGCGCGAACAGGGCGGCCTGGATCTCGGCGACGGCAACGTGCTGTGGCCGGAGCCGGTTCTGGTCGGCCGCCGCGAGCATGCGCTGAAGGCCCTCGCGGACCAGCACGGACTCGAGCGCTGGTCCACCAGCCTGGACGCCGTGCTCGCCGACCCGACCATCGACATCTACTTCGACGCCCAGGTCACCTCCGCCCGCGAGGAGGCGATCAAGAAGGCGATCGACGCCGGCAAGCACATCTACACCGAGAAGCCGACCGCGACCGGCCTCGAGGGCGCCCTGGAGCTCGCCCGGCTGGCGGCAGCCAAGGGCATCAAGCACGGCGTCGTGCAGGACAAGCTCTTCCTCCCAGGCCTGCTCAAGCTGAAGCGTCTCATCGACGGCGGCTTCTTCGGGCGGATCCTGTCCGTGCGCGGAGAGTTCGGCTACTGGGTCTTCGAGGGCGACTGGCAGTCCGCCCAGCGCCCGTCCTGGAACTACCGCGCCGAGGACGGCGGCGGCATCGTCGTCGACATGTTCCCGCACTGGGAGTACGTCCTCCACGAGCTGTTCGGCCGGGTCAAGTCCGTACAGGCGCTGGCCGCGACCCACATCCCGCAGCGCTGGGACGAGCAGGGCAAGCCCTACAACGCCACCGCCGACGACGCCGCGTACGGCATCTTCGAGCTGGAGAACGGCGCCATCGCCCAGATCAACTCCTCCTGGGCCGTCCGCGTCAACCGGGACGAGCTGGTGGAGTTCCAGGTGGACGGGACCGAGGGCTCGGCGGTCGCCGGGCTGCGCAACTGCCGTGCCCAGCACCGCAGCGCGACCCCCAAGCCGGTGTGGAACCCCGACATCCCGGCCACCGAGGTCTTCCGCGACCAGTGGCAGGAAGTCCCCGACAACGCCGACTTCGACAACGGCTTCAAGGCCCAGTGGGAGCTCTTCCTCAAGCACGTGTACGCCGACGCCCCCTACCACTGGGACCTCCTCGCCGGCGCCCGCGGCGTCCAGCTCGCCGAACTGGGCCTGAAGTCCTCGGCCGAGGGCCGTCGTTTCGACGTACCGGAGATCTCGCTGTGACCATCCAACTGCCGGGCGCGGGCGGGGAGCTGCGCGCCTATACGCCGCGTACCGAACCGCTCGCCGTCACCACCGGAGCCCCGCTCACCTCCCGTACGGTCTTCTCGGCGGCGCACGTCGTGGCCGACCCGTACGCGGACGTTTCCCCCGACTCGCCCGCCGTCGTCGACTGGGACGCCACCCTCGCCTTCCGCCGCCACCTGTGGTCGCACGGGCTGGGCGTCGCCGAGGCCATGGACACCGCCCAGCGCGGCATGGGCCTGGACTGGGCGGGCGCGGCGGAGCTGATCCGCCGCTCCTCGGCCGAGGCGAAGGCGGTCGGCGGCCGGATCGCCTGCGGGGTGGGCACCGATCAGCTGCCCGCCACCGAGATCGGCTACCCGTACAACCTCGACGAGATCCGGGCCGGGTACGAGGAGCAGCTCGCCGTGGTCGAGGCGGCGGGCTCCCAGGCCATCCTCATGGCCTCCCGGGCCCTGGCCGCCGTTGCCAAGAGCCCCGAGGACTACCTGGAGGTCTACGGTCATCTGCTGCGCCAGGCGTCCGAGCCGGTGATCCTGCACTGGCTCGGCCCGATGTTCGACCCGGCGCTGGAGGGCTACTGGGGCAGCACCGACCTGGACGCCGCCACCTCCACCTTCCTGGAGGTCATCGCCGCCCACCCCGACAAGGTCGACGGCATCAAGGTCTCCCTGCTGGACGCCCAGCGCGAGATCGACCTGCGGCGCAAGCTCCCCGACGGGGTGCGCTGCTACACCGGCGACGACTTCAACTACCCCGAGCTGATCGCGGGCGACGACCAGGGCTTCAGCCACGCCCTGCTGGGCATCTTCGACCCGCTGGGGCCCCTGGCGGCCGAGGCCGTACGGGTGCTGGACACCGGCAATATCGAAGGCTTCCGCGAACTCCTCGATCCCACCGTCGAGTTGTCCCGCCACCTCTTCCAGACCCCGACCCGTTTCTACAAGACCGGGGTCGTGTTCCTGGCGTGGCTGGCCGGCCACCAGTCGCACTTCACGATGGTCGGCGGCCTCCAGTCGGCGCGCTCGCTCCCGCACTTCGCCCGCGCGTACGAACTGGCCGACGGGCTGGGCCTGTTCCCGGACCCGGCGCTGGCGGAGGCGCGCATGAAGAACCTGCTCTCCCTGTACGGAGTGAACCAGTGACCGAACTGTCGCGCTTTTCCATCAACCAGATGACAGTGAAGCAGCTGTCCATGCCCGAACTGGTCGAGGCATGCTTGGAGTTGGGCGTTCCGGGCATCGGTCTCTGGCGTGAGCCGGTCCAGTCGTATGGCCTGGAGGCGACCGCGAAACTGGTCCGCGACGCGGGCCTGACGGTCACCACCCTGTGCCGGGGCGGCTTCTTCACGGCGATCGACCCGGAGGAGCGCGCGAAGGCCCTGGACGACAACCGGGCGGCCATCGATGAGGCCGCCACCCTCGGCACGGACACGCTGGTCCTGGTGTCGGGCGGCCTCCCGGCGGGCTCCAAGGACCTGCACGGCGCACGCGAGCGCATCGCCGACGCCCTGGGGGAAATGGGCCCGTACGCGGCCGAACGGGGCGTCCGCCTCGCCATCGAGCCCCTGCACCCGATGTACGCCTCGGATCGCTGCGTGGTGTCCACCCTGGCCCAGGCCCTGGACCTCGCGGAACGTTTCCCGGCGGACCAGGTCGGCGTGACGGTCGACACGTACCACATCTGGTGGGACGACACGGCTCCGGCCCAGATCGCCCGCGCGGGCGCCTCGGGCCGCATCCACACCTTCCAACTGGCCGACTGGACGACCCCGTTGCCCGAGGGCGTCCTCACCGGCCGTGGGCAGATCGGCGACGGCTCGATCGACATGCGCGAGTGGAAGGGCTACGTCGAGGCGGCGGGCTATACCGGGCCCATCGAAGTCGAGCTGTTCAATGATGTGTTGTGGGCGCGAGACGGGCGAGAGGTCCTCGCGGAGACGGCGGCGCGGTTCGTGGAGCACGTGGCGTAGCCCGCAACAGGATTCGCGGATCGCGGATCGCGGATCACGAATCACCGTCATCCGGAGTCGCTGCCCGCCCGTGGTCTCTTCCACGGGCGGGCAGCGAGCGGGCATTGTGGTGCCTGTGAGTGACGTTGCGCTCTACTTCCCGTATGTCAACCTCCCCGCCGACGCCTGGGTCAAGGCTGCCGCCCTGCACTGGCCACAGCTCGGGCGGATCCGCCCGCTCGGCTACTACGGCCTGCGGGACTCCGACACGGTCAAGCGTCTGAAGGACGAGTTCGACTTCGTCGTGGACGTAAGGCCCGGCTGGGGCAACGAGTCCTGGGTGGACGACGACGTTTTGGGGAGAGTGGGTGGTGATTACGCCCTTCGGGATCACCGGCCTGTGAATACCGAGGATCAAGTCGACGCGCTGTTCTACGACTTCCTCGACAGACACCAGGATGAGCTGATCTCCCGGTACGGGGCCGCCGCGCTCGGTGTTGAATCCCTGCGCACGTGGGAGGTGTACGACGAACTCCTGCCGCTCGATCCCCGGCTGGAGAAGGTGCATCCGGGCAAGGTGTCCTATCAGCTGGCGCAACGACTGGCGGACGCCGGTTTGTTGGTGTCCTGGAGCTACCAATGGCGCCGCGCATCCGACGGGAAGGTCCTCCATGTGAGTGACCTGGCGATGCACCCTCGCCTGGCCGGTGTCTATCTGGCGATCCTCGCGGACGTGGTCGCCCGGGAGAACGGGATGACCCCGGTCACCGATCAGGCGCTGATCTCTGCCGTCACCTCCGGCTGGACGATCGAGGCCATGGCGGAGATCCTGCTCGCCGACGACTCCGGGACGACGACGCAAGGCCCGACGGACTACAGCCACGTGTTCGCGGTGATGGCCATGCAGACGGTCGTCCCCCGCGACCTGGCCGAGGTGCCGGTCGAGCGGATCATCGAAGCCCGGCGGAGGCTGCTGCCGGAGCTGATGCGCTATCGCGAGTTCCTGGACTCGCTCACGCCGGACTTCGTCGAGATCAGCGGGGTACCGGACCCGGGGGTGCGAGCGGCGAAGCTGCGCAACCACGTGGAGAGCAAGATCGCGCAGCCGATCGACGAGATGGAACGTGAGCTCGGCCGTCTCGGCCTGCAGCCCGTCCGAGCCGTCCTGAGTCTCCAGACGCTCGCACCGCCGGCGGCGTTGGGCGTACTCGCCGGCGCCGTTCACCTGCCGTCCGTCGTCACTGGCGCGGGCGTGGTCGCCGGGTGCCTCGTCGGAGCGGCGAGCAGCGCCCTCGACCAGCGAAGGCAGGTCCTCGCCGGCCACCCCGCCGGCTACCTGCTGAACCTGCGGCACGAACTGAGCCCCTCCGACACCGTCGCCCAGATCCGCTCCGCCATCCGCCGGGCGGCACCGGTCAGTCCCGGACGGCGTACGAGACGAAGTCGTCCCCGGTGGTGGGGGAGAGGGTGAGTTGGGCACGGTTGGCCCTCACGTGTCCGTGAACGACCAGCGGCGGCTTGCCGCACTCGGTGCCGATCCCCTTGAGGTCGGCACCCGCGCAGAACGCTGAACCGGCATGGCGGAACCCCTTTCTGGTCCCCCTCCGCGGGGGTACCAGCTGCGAAAAGCGTGAACACTTTCCGGGAAAGTGTTCACGCTTTCGCGGAGTGCATGCGTGGATCGGGCGCCGCCGGCGAGTCAGTCCTGGGCGGCGTAAGAGACGAAGTCGGCCCAGGTGCTGGGGGAGAGGGCGAGGTGGGGCCTCTTTGCACTCAAGGCAGCATGAAAGGGACCCGAACTTCCCGATCAGCCGTGCCAGCCTGCCCGTTGCTGCCCTGGACATTCATCAAGGACGGAGAGATCATCGACCCATGGTCTGGCGCAGAAAGAAGCGTGAGCAAGTAGTCCACAATGCAGATGTAGCCAAAGTGATGTGTCGGATCTTCGATTCACTCCCGACAACGAGTGATCCAGATCAAGTGGCCAAGCACTACGTGAAGCGCCTAATGAAGCCCGCTACTGGGCAGCTCGTCAGCGCGAAGAAGCTGAGCGGATCGGATTTCTATATCGGGCTATCGGCCGAGGATCCTGCCTACAACCTTGAACGGCTGACAAAGAGGGCGACCCTAGTTTCTGACACGTTGCTGTTAACGCATGGGAGGTCTGCGCCGTATCGACACATCGAGACTTACCGAACTCTTCCAGTAACTAACAGTATGCAGTCGGCCATCGTTCAGTCGGAGATCTCCTATGGCATTCACTGCCCGGACGTCAGCCGCTTGGGGAGATACCTGATTGACTCGGAACCTCTGCTCAGGACGGGGCTTGCCTGGTACCTGCCGTACCTTTCAGGAACGAATGTAAACCTGTCCTTTATCGCGTCACCCGGCAGAGCCGACGGATCCCCTCGCTCACACCAAATAACCGCAGTTGACTACCTGGTTCGCGATGGCAGGGCTGTGAATGTATCGGAATCTGCCCCAATGAAGAGCGCCGCCGTTCGGTTCATTCTTGGCGTCGACCTTCCATTCATCGACGGTATCGCCATGAGTGAGTTCAGCAAGATAACAGTCGAAGAGTTTAATGGTCATCGATCGGTTCGCAACTTCATTCAAGGCAGAATTAATCAGCTGGATGACGCGATGAATGCGGAGCAGTCGGAGCGAGAGATTCGACAGATTGGTCTCGATATCAAAGGCTCCATCATCAAGGCGACGGAGGATCTCAATAAAGCCTCAAGGACAGGAGCAATTGCCGCCACGAAAGCCGGAGTGAGTACGGTCACGGGAGTTCTCGTTGCTGTCTGCGGTCCTTTCCTCCAAGAAGCGTTGGCTGTCTTAGGAGTGTCCGGGGGGTTGTGGGCATTCATCGACGCCAAGGCGCAACAGAATCCCCGCCAGATAATTGAAGATAAGTGGTACTATGTGTGGGTTCTATATCAAAAGGGTGGATCAGTTCTCTAGGTCGATTCGCTCTTGCGCTCCCACCCCGCCTCGAGTTCTTCCTCGCCGCTTTCCCGGCCGCCAGCAACCCCGACCAGCCCACGGGTCAGTGAGACCCGGCGTGATCGTGCCAAAAAATCTTCAGAGGCTGTACAACCCTCCCCGCATTCCGTGGGTCGTACCTGGCATCAGAACACCTGGAGGGGGATCCGGGGGGATCGCGGGGGTTTCTGATGTAAGGGGAGGGAAACCGAGGGGGCCTGGTCGACGGATCAGGCCCCCTCGAAGTTTTCGCGGGCACGTCAGCGGGTGCGTCAGAAGAAGACCCCGCAGCGCAGCAGCACATTCGCGTACGGGCGGGCCTCGCCGGTCCGTACGATCAGGCGCGCGCCCGCCGACAGTTGCTTCAGCTCCTCGTGCGAGACGAGCTCCAGCTCCGGGAAGTGTGCGTCCAGCAGCGCCGACGCCGCCGGGTTCGCCGCGCGGATCTCGGTGGCGGCCGTGGCGCCTTCCACCACCAGTTCCGCCAGCAGGCCGTCGAGCACCTCGGCGAAGGACGGCACCCCGGCCCGGAAGGCCAGGTCCACGAGCCGTGGGCCCGCCGGGACGGGCATGCCGACGTCGCAGATCAGTACGCCGTCGCCGTGGCCCAGCTCGGCCAGGGCGCCGGCGAGATGGCGGTTCAGTATTCCGGCCTTCTTCACAGGGCGGCGACCTCCTCGGCAGTCGGGAAGGAAGCCTGGGCGCCCTCCCGGGTGACGGCCGCGGCGCCCACGCGCGCCGCGTACGCCGCGGCTTCCGCCAGGGACTCCCCGAGCCCCAGCCGCCAGGCCAGCGCCGCGGTGAACGCGTCGCCCGCGCCGGTCGTGTCCACGGCGTCCACCTTCACGGACGGGACACGGGCCGATCCTGCAGTGTCGGCGACCAGCGCGCCGTCCGCACCCAGGGTGACGACCACCGAGCGCGGGCCGCGGGCGAGCAGCGCCTCGGCCCACTGCTCCGGTGTGTCGCCGGTGTCCACGCCGAGCACCACCCGCGCTTCGTGCTCGTTCAGGATCAGCGGGTCGCAGGCGGCGAGCACGTCCTCGGGCAACTCCCGGGGCGGGGAAGGGTTCAGTACGAAACGGGTGCCGGGCCGCAAGCCCCGTACGACCTCCACGACCGTTTCCAGGGGGATCTCCAGCTGGGCCGAGACCACCCGGGAGGCGGCGAGCAGGGCCGACGCCGCGCGGATGTCCTTCGGGGTCAGGTGTCCGTTCGCGCCCGGCGACACCACGATGCTGTTGTCGCCCGACGGGTCGACCGTGATCAGCGCGACGCCGGTGGGCGCCCCGCCGACCAGAACAGCGGCCGTGTCGACTCCGGCGTCCCGCTGCGAGTCGAGCAGCAGGCGCCCGTGCGCGTCGTCGCCGACGCGGGCCAGCAGCGCCGTACGGGCTCCCAGGCGGGCGGCGGCGACCGCCTGGTTGGCGCCCTTGCCGCCCGGGTGGAGGGCCAGATCGGAGCCGAGGACCGTCTCACCGGCACCGGGACGGCGGTCGACGCCGATCACCAGGTCGGCGTTGGCCGATCCCACGACCAGGAGGTCGTAGTCGTACATGAACTGTCTCCCTGTGCAGGTGAGTTGGAGCCCTACGCGGTCGGTGGCCGGGACGGGCCGAGCGGGTCCTCCCGCCCGGCCACCGTTCCGTGTCAGCCGCTGAACTCGCCCACGTTCTCAGCCGTGGCCACCTTCACCGGCACCTTGACCGTCTGCTCGACCTTCTCGCCCTTCGCCGCCTTGACCGCGTTCTGAATCGCGATCTTGCCGATTTCCTTCGGCAGCTGCGCAACCGACGCGAACAGCGTGCCGTCCTTGACCGCCTTGAGACCGTCCGGCGTGCCGTCGAAGCCGACGACCGTGACCGACTTGCCGGCCTTGCTGCCCAGCGCCTTGATCGCGCCCAACGCCATCTCGTCGTTCTCGGCGAAGACACCGTTCACGTCCGAGTGCGCCTGGAGGAGGTTGGTCATGACGTCCAGGCCCTTGGTGCGGTCGAAGTCCGCGGGCTGCTTGGCGAGGACCTTGATGTCCGGGTAGGCCTTGATGCCCTCGGCGAAGCCCTGGCCGCGTTCACGGCTGGCGGATGTTCCGGCGGTGCCCTGAAGGATGACGACCTTGCCCTTGCCGCCCAGCTTCTCGGCCAGGGCCTTCGCGGCGAGCCGTCCTCCCTCGACGTTGTCGGAGGCGACGGTGGCGGCGAGGTCGGCGCCGTTGACCGTGCGGTCGGCCGCGACGACCGGGATGCCCGCCTTGTCGGCCGCCTTCACCGACGGCGCGGCGGCGTCCGAGTCCACCGGGTTGATGATGACGGCCTTCACGTTCTGGCCGGTGAAGTTCTGCAGCTGGTTGGCCTGCTGCGAGGCGTCGTTCTGGGCGTCGTTGACGGTCAGGTCGACGTCCAGGGCCTTGGCCTCCGCCTCGGCGCCCTGCTTGAGCTGCACGAAGAACGGGTTGTTGAGCGTCGAGATCGACATGCCGATCTTCGTGCTTCCGGAACCGTCGGATCCGGAGGCCGAGTTGCAGGCGGTGGCGGTCAGGGCGAGGGCCGCGACGGCCGTGACGACGGCGAACTTCCGGTTCAGATTCGTACCCATGGCTGCTTCCTTGCAGTGAGCGGGGCTGGGACAGTGGGGGGGCGGCACCAATCAGCCCGTCCGGCGTTTGAGGACGAGGCCGTTCAGGCCGATCGGGGGTCCAGGGGGCGGAGCCCCCTGGCGGGGTCTGGGGCGGAGCCCCAGAAGGATGGGACGGGTAAGGGCGGCGGGGGCGAAACCCCCTGGTTCAGGCAGCGCGCCGGCGCACCGTGTCCAGCAGGACGGCGAGCGCGATGACCACACCGATGACGACCTGCTGCCAGAAGGCCGAGACGGACAGCAGGTTGAGGCCGTTGCGCAGCACGGCCAGGATCAGGGCGCCGATGAAGGTGCCCGAGGCCTTGCCGACGCCGCCGGAGAGGCTGGCGCCGCCGATGACGACGGCGGCGATGGCGTCGAGCTCGTACCCGAGGGCGGCCTGCGGCTGGGCGGAGACCAGGCGGGAGGCGAGCACGATGCCCGCGACGGCCGCGAAGCCGCCGGACAGCGCGTAGATGGCGAGCTTCTGCTTCTTCACGCGCAGCCCGGACAGGCGCGCCGCCTCCTCGTTGCCGCCGATCGCGTACATGGAGCGGCCGATGTACGTACGGGACAGGACGACGGCGGTGATCACGCCCATCGCCACCATGACCAGGACGGGCACCGGCAGCCAGCCGCCGAGGGTGTTGCCGAGCGCGGAGACCGAGTCGGGGAAGGCGATCGGGCTGCCTTGCGAGATGACCAGCGCCAGGCCGCGGCCCACCGAGAGCATGGCGAGCGTGGCGATGAACGGCGGGAGTTTGCCGTACGAGATCAGTGCGCCGCTGACCAGCCCGCACGCGATGCCGGTGCCCAGGGCCAGGACCACGGCCAGCCACACGGGCAGGCCTTCGGAGGTCGCGGTCCAGGCGAGGACGGTCGCGGCGAGCGCGGCCACCGAGCCGACGGACAGATCGATGCCGGCCGAGACGATGACGAAGGTCACGCCGAAGGCCAGGATCGCCGTCACGGCGGCCTGCACACCGACGTTGAGCAGGTTCTGGGTGGTCAGGAAGTCGCCGGAGAGCAGCGACATCGCCACGATCAGGACGATGAGGGCGCTGAGCGCGCCGTTGTCGAGCAGGACGCGCCGGGCCGCCGTGGCGTTCCCCGCGCCGGGGCTGGACTTGAGCGTGTCAGTGGCCACGGCCGGCCTCCACTTCTTTCTTCTCGTCCTTCACTGGTGGGTGCGTGGTGACGGCGAGCGCCATGACGGCGTCCTGGGTCGCCTGGTGGGCGGGGAGTTCACCCGCGATCCGGCCCTGGGCCATGACCAGCACCCGGTCGCTCATGCCGAGCACCTCGGGCAGATCGCTGGAGATCATCAGCACCGCGTGGCCGGCGGCGGTCAGTTCGTTGACGAGCTGGTAGATCTCGACCTTGGCGCCCACGTCGATGCCGCGGGTGGGTTCGTCGAGGATCAGCACTCTGGTGTCGGCAAGGAGCCATTTGCCGATGACGACCTTCTGCTGGTTGCCGCCGGACAGGGTGCGCACATGCTGGCCGAGGCCCGCCATCCGCACGCCGAGCTGTTCGGCGATCCGGGCGGCGGCGGTGCGCTGCGCCCCGCGGTCCACCCAGCCGGCGCGGCTGGCCGCACGCAGGGTGACCAGGCCCAGGTTCTCCTGCACGGAGGCGTTCAGCACCAGGCCCTGGCCCTTGCGGTCCTCCGGCACCAGGCCGATCCCGGCCTCCAGGGCCGCGCCCACGTCGTGGCGGGGCAGCCGGCGGCCGTCCACCTCGACCGTCCCGGCGTCGTAGGGGTCGGCGCCGAAGACCGCCCGGGCGACCTCCGTGCGGCCCGCGCCGACCAGGCCCGCGACGCCGACCACTTCACCGGCGCGCACCTCGAAGCTGACGTCGTGGAAGACGCCGTCGCGGGTGAGGCCGGAGACCGAGAGCAGGGGCGCTCCGAAGTCGGCCGGCTCGCGCGGGTACTGCTGCTCGATGGACCGGCCCACCATGAGCCGGACGAGTTCGTCCCGCGGGGTCGAGGCGGGTACCTGGCCGACGCTCCTGCCGTCGCGCAGCACGGTCACCCGGTCGCCCAGGGCGGCGATCTCCTCCAGGTGGTGGGTGATGAAGACGACGGCGACGCCGTCCTCGCGCAGCCTGCGCACGATCGAGAAGAGCTTGTCGACCTCCTCGGAGGTGAGCACGGCGGTCGGCTCGTCCATGATCAGCACGCGGGCGTTCAGGCTCAGCGCCTTCGCGATCTCGACCATCTGGAGCCGTGCGATGCCGAGTTGACGCACACGCGCGCGTGGGGACACGTTGACGCCGACCCGCTCCAGCAGCTCGGCCGCGTCCGCCTCCATCTTCTTCCGGTCGATCATCCCGAAGCGGCGCGGCTGACGTCCCAGGAAGATGTTCTCGGCGACCGACAGGTCGGGGACGAGGTTGAACTCCTGGTAGATGGTGGCGATCCCGAGGCGCTCGGAGTCCTGCGCCCCGTGGATGCGCACCTCGGCGCCGTCGACGAGGACGCGCCCGGCGTCGGGCCGGTAGGCGCCGGACAGCATCTTGATGAGGGTGCTCTTGCCCGCGCCGTTCTCGCCGAGCAGTACGTGCACCTCGCCGCGGCGCAGGTCGAAGCCCACGTCGTCGAGCGCGACGACACCGGGGAAGGTCTTCCGTATGCCTTCGAGGCGCAGCAACGTGTCCGGGTCGCTCACGGCTTGCTCCTTTGTGCGGGGGAGGACCTTCGGGCGGAGGAGGGCTCGGTGGCGGGCGCGGGGGAGGGCTCAGGGGAGGGTTCGCCGCACGAGCGGCGTACGACGAGACGCGCGGGGAGGGTGACGGACTTCGGGGTGCGGCCCTCGATACGGGCGACGAGGGCGCGCACCGCGGCCCGGCCCAGCTCGCCCGTCGGCTGGGCGACCGCGGTGATCGGCGGATCGGTGTGCACGAACCAGGGGATGTCGTCGAACGCGGCGAGCGCGATGTCCTCGGGGACCCGCATCCCGCGCGCGCGGATGGCGTCCAGCGCGCCGAGCGCCATCAGGTTGTCGGCGGCGAAGACGACCTCGGGCGGCTCGGGCAGGTCCAGGAACCGCTCGGTGGCCCGGCGCCCGCTCTCGGCCTGGAAGTCGCCCTGGCCGATGTAGTCGTCGGGGAGGGTGAGCCCGTACTCGGCGATGGCCGCACGGAAGGCCTCGACGCGCTCGCGGCCGGTCGTGGTCGCCGCCGGGCCCGCGATGATGGCGAGCCTGCGGTGGCCGAGCCCGTGCAGATGGGCGACGAGATCGCGTACGGCCGCCCGTCCGTCCGCCTGAACCACCGGGACGTCCACGCCCGGGATCCAGCGGTCGACGAAGACCATCGGCGTTCCGGCGCGGGCGGCGTCCAGCATCAGGGGCGAGCCGCCGTCGGTGGGGGAGACCAGGAGGCCGTCGATCCGGCGGTCGAGCAGGTTGCGGATGTGGTGGTCCTGCAACTCCGGCCGTTCGTCGGCGTTTCCGAAGATCACGCTGTAGCCGAGCGCGCGGGCCTCCTCCTCGACGGAGCGGGCCAGTTCGGTGAAGTACGGGTTGAGGACGTCGCTGATGACGAGGCCCAGGGTGTGGGTCTGGTCGGTGCGCAGGGAGCGGGCCACCGCGTTGCGCCGGTAGCCGAGAACGTCGACGGCGGCGAGGACGCGGGTGCGCGCCGCGGGGCTCACGGACGGGTGGTCGTTGAGCACACGGGACACCGTGGCAACGGAGACGCCCGCCTTGGCGGCGACATCCTTGATGCTCGCCATCGCGGCCCCACCTCCTTGTGGAATCCCTCGTGGAATCGATTACACGAGGAGGATTGGAATCGATTACACGGCTGTTGAGCAAGACCTCGGAACCGGCGAAATCGGATCGTGATGAAGTTGTCCACAGGCTCCGTTCGTTGTCAGAGGTCGGAGGTAGCGTCGGATCATGTCCAATCAGGCGGGGAACCAGGCGGGGAGCGGAGCGCGGAACCTGGCGGTTCTGGAAGGCGTACTGGAGCGCATCACGTACGCCAACGAGGAGAACGGGTACACGGTCGCCCGCGTGGACACCGGCCGAGGCGGCGGCGATCTGCTCACGGTCGTGGGCGCGCTGCTGGGTGCCCAGGTGGGGGAGTCGCTGCGCATGGAGGGCCGCTGGGGCTCCCACCCCCAGTACGGCAAGCAGTTCACGGTGGAGAACTACACGACGGTGCTGCCCGCGACCGTCCAGGGCATCCGCCGCTATCTGGGCTCCGGCCTGGTCAAGGGAATCGGCCCGGTCTTCGCGGACCGCATCACGCAGCACTTCGGGCTGGACACCCTCCAGATCATCGAGGAGGAGCCGAAGCGCCTGATCGAGGTCCCGGGGCTCGGCCCCAAGCGGACCAAGAAGATCGCCGAGGCCTGGGAGGAACAGAAGGCGATCAAGGAGGTCATGCTCTTCCTGCAGACCGTCGAGGTGTCGACGTCGATCGCGGTCCGCATCTACAAGAAGTACGGCGACGCGTCGATCTCCGTCGTCAAGAACCAGCCCTACCGCCTGGCGTCCGACGTCTGGGGCATCGGCTTCCTCACCGCCGACAAGATCGCCCAGTCCGTCGGCATCCCCCACGACAGCCCGGAGCGCGTCAAGGCCGGTCTCCAGTACGCCCTTTCCCAGTCCACCGACCAGGGCCACTGCTTCCTCCCGGAGGAGCAGCTGATCGCGGACGCGGTGAAGCTGCTCCAGGTGGACACGGGCCTGGTCATCGAGTGCCTCGCCGAACTGGCGGCACCGGCCGAGGACGGCGAGGACCCGGGTGTCGTACGGGAGCGGGTGCCGGGTCACGACGGCGGTGACCCCGTGACAGCCGTGTACCTGGTGCCCTTCCACCGGGCCGAACTCTCCCTGTCCGCCCAGCTGTTGCGTCTGCTGCGCACCGACGAGGACCGGATGGCGGGTTTTCGGGACGTGGCCTGGGACAAGGCGCTGGCATGGCTCAAGGACCGTACGGGAGCGGAGCTGGCGCCCGAGCAGGAGGAGGCCGTCCGCCTCGCGCTGACCAAGAAGGTCGCCGTGCTCACCGGAGGTCCGGGCTGCGGCAAGTCCTTCACGGTCCGCTCGGTCGTCGAATTGGCCCGAGCCAAGAAGGCCAAGGTCGTGCTGGCCGCGCCCACGGGCCGCGCCGCCAAGCGGCTGTCGGAGCTCACGGGCGCGGAGGCGTCGACGGTGCACCGGCTCCTGGAGCTGAAGCCGGGCGGCGACGCGGCCTACGACAAGGACCGCCCGCTGGACGCCGATCTGGTGGTGGTCGACGAGGCGTCCATGCTGGACCTCCTCCTCGCCAACAAGCTGGTCAAGGCGGTGCCTCCGGGTGCGCACCTGCTGTTCGTGGGGGACGTGGACCAGCTGCCGAGCGTCGGCGCGGGGGAGGTCCTGCGGGATCTGCTCGCCGAGGGCGGTCCGGTCCCGGCCGTCCGTCTCACCCAGGTCTTCCGCCAGGCCCAGCAGTCCGGTGTCGTCACCAACGCGCACCGCATCAACTCCGGCCGGCATCCGGTCACCGACGGCATGAAGGACTTCTTCCTCTTCGTCGAGGACGACACGGAGGAGGCGGGCCGGCTCACGGTGGACGTGGCGGCCCGGCGCGTCCCCGCGAAGTTCGGCCTCGATCCGCGCCGTGACGTGCAGGTGCTCGCTCCCATGCACCGCGGCCCGGCGGGCGCCGGCAACCTCAACGCACTGCTGCAGCAGGCGATCACCCCCGCCCGCCCCGACCTCGAGGAGAAGCGCTTCGGAGGCCGCGTCTTCCGTGTGGGCGACAAGGTCACGCAGATCCGCAACAATTATGAAAAGGGCAGGAACGGTGTCTTCAACGGCACGGTCGGCGTAGTCACCTCGCTCCATCTCGACGACCAGCGTCTGACGGTGCTGACGGACGAGGACGAGGAGGTGCCGTACGAATTCGACGAGCTCGACGAGCTGGCGCACGCGTACGCGGTGACGATCCACCGTTCCCAGGGCAGTGAGTACCCGGCGGTGGTGATCCCGGTGACCACCGGCGCCTGGATGATGCTCCAGCGCAATCTGCTCTACACCGCGGTCACCCGCGCCAAGAAGCTTGTGGTGCTGGTCGGTTCGCGCAAAGCGATCGGTCAGGCGGTGCGCACGGTGTCGGCGGGACGACGCTGTACGGCCCTTGATTTCAGGCTCTCACCGCGGTCTCTCGACGCGTGAGCCAAATTTGATCGATCAAATGAGTCACAAAGCTCACAGAGCACTTCCGGAACCGGAGCGAAGGGGGGCAGGATGAGTGAGTTGACGGCACTGAGTGCCGCCAGTAGGCCCAATGGTCGACCCCGAGTGCACTCTCCTGCGCCAAATGGGGGATGGTAGAGACAGTCAGGGCACCTCGAAGAAGAGGCACAACGTCGGTGAGGGATGACGTGAGCGACAACTCTGTAGTACTGCGGTACGGCGACGGCGAGTACACCTACCCGGTGATCGACAGCACCGTCGGCGACAAGGGCTTCGACATCGGGAAGCTCCGCGCCCAGACCGGTCTGGTAACGCTGGACAGTGGTTACGGCAACACCGCCGCCTATAAATCCGCCATCACCTATCTCGATGGTGAGCAGGGCATCCTCCGCTACCGCGGCTACCCGATCGAGCAGTTGGCAGAGCGCTCCTCCTTCCTCGAGGTGGCCTACCTGCTGATCAACGGCGAGCTGCCGACGGTTGACGAGCTCTCCACCTTCAGGGGCGAAATCACGCAGCACACCCTGCTGCATGAGGACGTCAAGAACTTCTACCGTGGCTTCCCGCGTGACGCCCACCCGATGGCGATGCTGTCGTCGGTGGTCTCCGCGCTGTCGACGTTCTACCAGGACAGCCACAACCCGTTCGACGAGCGGCAGCGCAACCTCTCCACGATCCGCCTGCTCGCCAAGCTTCCGACGATTGCGGCGTACGCGTACAAGAAGTCGATCGGCCACCCCTTCGTCTACCCGCGCAACGACCTCGGTTACGTCGAGAACTTCCTGCGCATGACCTTCTCGGTGCCGGCCCAGGAGTACGAGCTGGACCCGGTCGTCGTCTCCGCGCTCGACAAGCTGCTGATCCTGCACGCGGACCACGAGCAGAACTGTTCGACGTCGACGGTCCGTCTGGTCGGCTCCTCGCAGGCGAACATGTTCGCCTCGATCTCCGCCGGTATCTCCGCGCTCTGGGGCCCGCTGCACGGCGGCGCCAACCAGTCCGTCCTGGAGATGCTGGAGGGCATCCAGGCCTCCGGCGGCGACGTGGACTCCTTCATCCGCAAGGTGAAGAACAAGGAGGAAGGCGTCCGCCTGATGGGCTTCGGCCACCGGGTCTACAAGAACTTCGACCCGCGCGCGAAGATCATCAAGGCCGCGGCGCATGATGTCCTCTCCGCCCTCGGCAAGTCCGACGAGCTGCTGGACATCGCCCTCAAGCTGGAGGAGCACGCGCTCTCCGACGACTACTTCGTCTCGCGCAGCCTCTACCCGAACGTGGACTTCTACACCGGCCTGATCTACCGCGCCATGGGCTTCCCGACCGAGATGTTCACGGTCCTGTTCGCCCTCGGCCGCCTCCCGGGCTGGATCGCCCAGTGGCACGAGATGATCAAGGAGCCCGGCTCCCGCATCGGGCGCCCGCGCCAGATTTACACGGGGATCGTCGAGCGGGACTTCGTCCCGGTCGAGGCCCGCTGACACGGCTCCCACAAGCAACGGCGCCCTACGGCGAGTGAGCCAAAGGGGCGCGCCGGTGTCCAGACGGCGAACGCGCGGAGGCCCGACGAAGGAGGGTCGAGCACGATCGCCGTCTCGACACCGGCTTTTGCGCCCCGGCGGCGAACCGAGCCCCAAAAAAGGGGGAAGGCGCCCTGCTACGGTCCCCCCACGGGCCGTAGATCAGGGCGCCTTCCCATGTTCCCGGTGCGGATTCCCCCCACGGGATCCGGGCCGGGCGTCTGTGAGACAGCGCCTGAATCGCTGCGAGCCAAACGAGCAAAACTGCCTGTACTGCTGCGCTGCGGTCTGCCGGGACGCGTACGTACGGGAGGGCCGCTCAAAGCTCCCCGGTGCACGTGCCCCGGCAACGCAATCCCGGGAACGTCCCCCAAGACGTCCCCGATGCCAGACACGCCCCCCAAGACGCCTCTGACATCGCCAACTTAGACTCACGAACCCCTTCGATGGTTACGTTCGCTTCTCTGTGATCTGCGTCTCCTGCATATGTCCTGAAGATGCGCAAGAGACCCGATATGGCGATCGGAGCCCAAGCGTAAGGATGATGCGCGAGCCTTGTGAAGAGTTTATGTGAGGCTCGCGTCGGACTCTAGAGGGGTTCTTACCTCGACATCACCGAAATGCCCGGAGTCGGAGGCTGTTCGACACCACGAACACCGACGAGAACGCCATCGCGGCGCCCGCGATCATCGGGTTCAGCAGCCCCGCCGCGGCCAGCGGCAGCGCGGCCACGTTGTAGCCGAAGGCCCAGACGAGATTCCCCTTGATCGTCGAGAGGGTCTTCCGCGACAGCCGGATCGCATCCGCGGCGACCCGCAGATCCCCGCGTACGAGCGTCAGATCGCCCGCCTCGATCGCCGCGTCCGTGCCGGTCCCCATGGCCAGACCCAGATCGGCCGTGGCGAGCGCGGCCGCGTCGTTGACGCCGTCGCCGACCATGGCCACGGTCCGGCCCTCGGCCTGGAGCCGCTTGATCACCTCGACCTTGTCCCGCGGCAGCACCTCGGCGTGGACGCACGCGTCGTCGATACCGACGCGGCGGGCCACGGACGCGGCGACGGTCCGGTTGTCCCCGGTCAGCAGCACCGGCGTGAGCCCCAGGGCGCGCAGCTCGCGAACCGCCTCGGCGCTGGTCTCCTTGACCGCGTCGGCGACGGTCAGGACACCGCGTGCCACGCCGTCCCAGGCGACGGCGACGGCGGTACGTCCGTCCTCCTCGGCCCGCGTCTTCAGCGCGGCCAGTTCGTCGGGCAGCGTGACACCGGCCTCTTCGAGCAGCCGTGCGCGCCCGACCAGCACCTCGTGCCCCTCGACCGTGCCGCGTACGCCGAGCCCCGGGACGTTCTCGAAGGCGGAGGCCGAGGGCAGCGGGACTCCGGCCCTCCCCCAGCCTTCGGCCGGGGGGACCCCCATCTCGCTTCGCTCCTCGGCGCCCGCGGCGACGGCCCGCGCGACGGGATGCTCGGAGGCGTGCTCCACGGCGCCCGCGAGCCGCAGTACCTCCTTCTCGTCGGCGTCCTCCGTGACGTACACGTCCTGGAGGGTCATGCGGCCGGTGGTGACCGTTCCGGTCTTGTCCAGGACGACCGTGTCGACGCGGCGCGTGGACTCCAGGACCTCGGGACCCTTGATGAGGATGCCGAGCTGGGCGCCACGGCCGGTGCCGACCATCAGGGCCGTCGGGGTGGCCAGGCCGAGGGCGCACGGGCAGGCGATGATCAGCACCGCGACGGCGGCCGTGAAGGCGGCGGTCCGCTCGCCCGTCATGCCGAGCCAGGCACCGAAGGTGGCGGCGGCGAGCAGTAGAACGACGGGCACGAAGACGGCGGAGATCCGGTCGGCGAGGCGCTGCACCTCGGCCTTCCCGTTCTGCGCGTCCTCGACGAGCTTCGCCATCCGCGCCAGCTGTGTGTCCGCGCCGACGCGGGTCGCCTCGACGACGAGCCGGCCCCCGGCGTTCACGGTCGCGCCCGTCACGGCGTCGCCGACCGTCACGTCCACCGGCACGGACTCGCCGGTCAGCATCGAGGCGTCGACCGCCGAGATGCCCTCGACGACGGTGCCGTCGGTGGCGATCTTCTCCCCGGGCCGCACGACGAAACGGTCGCCGACCGCGAGCCGGCCGACGGGGACGCGTACTTCCTTCCCCGCCCGCAGTACGGAGACGTCCTTGGCGCCGAGGTGGAGCAGTGCCCGCAGCGCGGCGCCCGCGCGCCGCTTGGAGCGTGCCTCCAGATAGCGGCCGAGCAGGATGAACGTGACGACTCCGGCGGCCACTTCGAGATAGAGCGCCGACGAGCCGTCCGTACGAGAGACAGCGATATCGAAGCCGTGCCGCATGCCCGGCATCCCCGCGTGTCCCCAGAACAGCGCCCACACCGACCAGCCGAAGGCGGCCAGCGTGCCGACCGAGACGAGGGTGTCCATGGTGGCCGCGCCGTGCCGGGCGTTCGTGAACGCCGCCCGGTGGAACGGGAGCCCGCCCCAGACGACGACGGGCGCGGCGAGCGTCAGCGACAGCCACTGCCAGTTGTCGAACTGGAGGGACGGGACCATGGAGAGGAGGACCACGGGGAACGCGAGAAGGGCGGAGACGGTCAGGCGTTCGCGCAGGGCGGCGAGTACGGGATCGTCCTCGCCCCGGCGGGCCTCCTCCGACGGTTCTGAAGACTCCGGCGGCTCCGGCGGCGGTGGCTCCTCGGCCGTGTAGCCGGTCTTCTCCACCACGGCGATCAGGTCGGCGACGCGCACCCCGTCCGCGTACGAGACCTTCGCCCGCTCCGTCGCGAAGTTCACCGTGGCGGTGACACCGTCCATGCGGTTGAGCTTCTTCTCGACGCGGGCCGCGCAAGAGGCGCAGGTCATTCCGCCGATGGTGAGCTCGACCTCGGCGGGCGGCGCCTCTTCCATGGCCGGTGGTATTGCCGTGCTGCTCATGTCCGGACTCCAGACAGCGGACCGGGCCGTACGGAGCCAGTGTCACTGGTGGTCGGTGCGGCCCGATCCGCGGAGGTGTGTGATCAGGCCTGGCCGACGAGCTCGTAACCGGCCTCGTCGACCGCGGCGCGCACCGCGGCCTCGTCGAGCGGGGCGGCGGAGACGACAGTGACCTCGCCACTGGAGGCCGCGGCCTTCACCGAGCTCACGCCGGCGATCTCGGAGATCTCTTCGGCGACGGAGCCTTCACAGTGTCCGCAGCTCATCCCGCTCACCTTGTAGACAGTGGTCACGGGGCCCAGGGTGTCGGTCTGCGCGGTCATGTCGTTACTCCTCATCGGGGCGTGTGGGGCCGTGGGGCGTTTGGAGCTTGTGTGGCCCGCGGGGGGGTCTTTCACACCCCCACACTATACCCCTAGGGGGTACGTTCCCAAGGGGGGTGCGCCGGAGCGCGCGAACGTAACCCCTAGCGTTCGGTCCGCGACGGTGATATCCGGGCAGCCGGGGCGGCTCGGAGGGGCGGAAAGGCGGGCGCATGCGGGCAGTGGTCTTCGAACGGTACGGGGAGCCGGCCGACGTACGGGAGGTGCCGGACCCGGTGCCCGCGCACCACGGGGTGGTGGTGCGGGTCGAGGCCACTGGCCTCTGCCGCAGCGACTGGCACGGCTGGCAGGGGCACGACCCGGACATCGCTCTGCCGCATGTGCCGGGGCACGAGTTCGCCGGGACCGTCGAGGCGGTGGGCGCTCTGGTGACGGGGTGGCGCCCCGGTGACCGGGTCACCGTGCCGTTCGTCTGCGCCTGCGGAAGCTGCGCCTCCTGCGCGGCGGGCGACCAGCAGGTGTGCGAGCGGCAGACCCAGCCCGGGTTCACGCACTGGGGGTCCTTCGCGCAGTACGTCGCCCTGGACCACGCCGATGTGAACCTGGTCGCGGTGGCCGAGGAACTCTCCTTCGGTACGGCGGCTTCGCTGGGATGCCGGTTCGCCACGGCGTTCCGGGCGGTCGTCGCGCAGGGGCGCGTGACGGCGGGGGAGTGGGTGGCCGTCCACGGGTGCGGGGGAGTCGGGCTGTCCGCCGTGATGATCGCGGCGGCCTGCGGGGCGCGGGTCGTCGCGGTCGACGTCTCGCCACAGGCGCTCGACCTGGCGCGGAAGTTCGGGGCGGCGGAGTGCGTGGACGCGTCCATGACGGAGGGTACGGCGGAAGCGGTGCGTGAACTCACGGGCGGCGGCGCCCATCTCTCGCTCGACGCGCTCGGATCGCCGGTCACCTGCGCGGCCTCGGTGGACGGCCTGCGCCGCCGGGGCCGTCACGTCCAGGTCGGCCTGCTTCCGTCGGCGAGCGGTTCCACTCCCGTTCCGATGGCGCGGGTGATCGCCCTCGAACTCGAGCTCCTCGGCAGCCATGGGATGCCCGCGCACGCGTATCCGCGAATGCTGGAGCTGGTGCGGGCGGGTGTGCTGCGGCCCGACCTCCTCGTCACCTCCACGATTTCGCTGGGCGCTGTGCCTGGGGCGTTGGCTGCGATGGGGGCGGGTTCGGGGTCGGTGTCGGGGGCGGGGGTCACGGTCATCGCGCCGTGGGGGTGAGCGGGGTGGGTCAGTCGTTGCGGCGGGCTTTGCCTCGGTTGCCGGGGCGGGCGGCCACCCAGGCGCGGATGGTGTCCGCGTACCAGTAGGGCTTGCCGGTCTCCACGTGGTCGGGTGGGGGCAGCAAGCCGTGTTTGCGGTAGGAGCGGACGGTGTCCGGCTGGACTCTGATGTGTGCCGCGATGTCTTTGTACGACCAGAGCGTTTGGTCGGTCATCAGTTGCACCTCCCCGCGTGGGCGCTGCGCCGGCGGTCACGAAGCGTTGTGTTCGGTGAACGACGTGGTGTGACCGTGGGTCGGTGTTTGTCGCCCGGGTGTGACGGAAGGTTCGCTGATACGCGACATGTGTGACAGGGGGCGGGTATTCGTGACACGGGCGGGTTTTTCTTCCCTCAACCCCACCCCTTCCCGAAACAGGGGCTGCACCCCCAGGCCCCCCATACGACTGGTCGCGCAGTTCCCCGCGCCCCTGAAGGGCGCGCCCCACGCGCGGGAGGGGCGGAGTCGGGGCACCCAGCCGCGGTCGCACGGCCCCGACCCACCCACCAGCAGCAGGCGCCCCCGCCCAACCGCCGGAGGCCACGGCCTGGTCCGAATGTCTGGACAACCAATTGACAGGCATCCCGCGGCGCGGCTAGACCTGGGATCCCAGTCGAAGCGAAAGGAACTCGATGGGCGAGTTCGCGGAGTCCAGTGCGTACGACCTGATCACCATGGGGCGGATCGGAGTGGACCTCTACCCCCTGCAGGCAGGTGTACCCCTCGCCAGGGTGACGTCCTTCGGGAAGGTCCTCGACGGCCTCGGCGCCGGCGACGCGTTCGGCGGCTCTCTGTGCCACGGGCTGCGCGCGGGGGCCGTCCAGTGAACCCCACCGACCCCAGCATCGGCCCGAGGACGGACGACGTGACGAACAGCCGCCTGTACATCCCCCAAGGCAGCACCGCCACCGCCCCGTACGCCCTCGACATCGACCCCGAACGGGCCGGCTGGACGCACAGCAGCCTGCGGATCGTGGAGCTGGACGCGGGCGGTACACATCTGTTCACCACCGGTGACAGCGAGTGGATCGTGCTTCCGCTCAGCGGCGCCGCTACCGTGCGCATTGAGGACAAAACACTTGAACTCCTGGGCAGGGAGGACGTGTTCAGCGGAGTCACCGACTTCGCGTACGCCCCTCGTGACGCCCAGGTGCAGATCGCCTCCGGCGCGGGAGGCCGCTTCGCCCTGGCAGGAGCGAAGTGCGAGCGCAGACTCCCCGCCCGCTACGGCCCCGCGCCGGAGGTCCCCGTCGAAGACCGCGGCAGCGGCACCTGCGCCCGCCAGGTGCGCAATTTCGCCTCGGCCGACGCCTTCGACTGCGACAAGCTGATCGCAGTCGAGGTCATCACGCCCGGCGGCAACTGGTCCTCGTATCCGCCCCACAAGCACGACGAGCACCGGCCCGGCGTCGAAACGGAACTCGAGGAGATCTATTACTTCGAGATCGAAGGCCCGAACGGATTCGGCTATCAGCGCGTATTCCCTTCGCGCGAGGGCGGAACCGATGTCCTCGCGGAGGTCCGCACCGGCGACGCCGTCCTCGTCCCCGACGGATGGCACGGCCCGTCCATCGCCCAGCCCGGCCACGCGATGTACTACTTGAACGTGATGGCCGGCCCGGGGGAGGACAGGGAGTGGCGGATCTGCTTCCACCCGGAGCACACGGAGGGCTACCGATGACAGAGCCGAAGACGTCAACGTCGACGACAAGGCTGACGGTCGCGCAGGCGCTGGTGCGGTTTCTCGCCGCCCAGTACACGGAACGGGACGGGGTCCGGCGCCGCCTGATCGGCGCCACCTGGGGCATCTTCGGGCACGGCAACGTCGCCGGGCTCGGGCAGGCCCTCGTCGAGTACGCCGACGAGATGCCGTACCACCAGGGCCGCAACGAACAGGCCATGGTGCACGCGGCGGTCGGCTACGCGCGCCAGTCGCACCGCCTGTCCACGCACGCCGTCACGACCTCCATCGGACCCGGCGCCACCAATCTCGTCACCGGCGCCGCCCTCGCGACGATCAACCACCTCCCGGTGCTGCTCCTGCCGGGCGACATCTTCGCGACCCGCCCCGCCGACCCGGTCCTCCAGCAGCTCGAGGTCCCGTACGCGGGCGACGTGTCCGTCAACGACTGCCTGCGTCCGGTGTCGAAGTACTTCGACCGCGTCACCCGCCCCGAGGCCCTCATCCCGGCCGCCCTGCAGGCCATGCGCGTGCTGACCGACCCCGTCGCCACGGGCGCCGTCACGCTCGCGCTGCCGCAGGACGTGCAGGCGGAAGGCTTCGACTGGCCGGAGGAGTTCTTCGCCGAGCGCGTCTGGGCGGTCCGCCGCCCGGGAGCCGACCCGGAGGAGCTGGCCGCCGCCGTCAGGGCCGTACGGGATGCCCGGCGCCCCCTGATCGTCGCGGGCGGCGGTGTCCACCACAGCGAGGCCGAGGACGCGCTCAAGGAGTTTGCCGACGCCACCCGCATCCCGGTCGCCTCGACCCAGGCGGGCAAGGGCTCCCTCAGCTGGGACCACCCGGCGGACGTCGGCGGCATCGGCCACACCGGCACCGCCACCGCCGACGAACTCGCCCGCATGGCCGACCTGGTGATCGGCGTCGGCACCCGCTACACCGACTTCACCACCGCCTCCGGCACCCTCTTCTCCGCCCAGGGTGTCCGCTTCCTGAACCTGAACATCGCGCCCTTCGACGGCCACAAAATGTCCGGTCAGCCGCTGATCGCGGACGCCCGCACGGGCCTCGAAGCGCTCACCGAGGCACTCACGATGCACGGGCACCGCGCCGAGCCCGCGTACGTCACCGAGTACTCGGACGACAAAGAGCGCTGGGAGTACCGGGTCGACGCGGCCTACGAGGCGGACGAACCGGACACCCGGCCCACCCAGCCGCAGGTCCTCGGCCTGCTCGACGAGCTGGTCACCGGGGACGACATCGTGATCAACGCTGCCGGCTCGCTCCCCGGCGACCTGCACAAACTCTGGCGGACGCGGTCCCGGGACCAGTACCACGTCGAGTACGGCTACTCCTGCATGGGCTACGAGATCCCGGCCGCGATCGGCGTGCGGATGGCGGCGCCCGACCGCCCCGTGTGGGCGCTGGTCGGCGACGGCACGTATCTGATGATGCCGACGGAGCTCGTCACGGCCGTACAGGAAGGCGTCGCGATCAAGGTCGTGGTCCTGCAGAACCACGGGTACGCGTCCATCGGCGGGCTCTCCGAGACCGTGGGCGGTGAGCGGTTCGGCACCGCGTACCGCTATCAGTCCGAGGACGGTACGTACACCGGGCGGCCGCTGCCCGTCGACCTCGCCGCCAACGCGGCCAGCCTCGGCATGCGGGTCCTGCGCGCGAAGACCGTACGCGACCTGCGGACCGCCCTCGCCGAGGCACGCGCGGCCGACACTCCCACATGTGTCTACGTGGAGACCGAAACGGCCGACACAGTGTCGGGCGCACCCCCGGCCCAGGCCTGGTGGGATGTACCCGTGGCCGAGACCGCGACCCGCCCGTCGGCGGTCAAGGCGCGTGAGGAGTACGACCGGCACAGCGCCGCCCGACGCCGCCATCTGTGAAGGAGCTTGGGGACATGACGAAGACCGTCAACCACTGGATCGGTGGGAAGACCGTCGAGGGTACGTCGGGTACGTACGGGCCGGTGACCGACCCGGCGACCGGCGCCGTGACCACCCAGGTCGCCTTCGCGACCGTGGACGAGGTGGACGCGGCGGTCGCCACCGCCAAGCAGGCGTACGCGACCTGGGGCCAGTCCTCGCTCGCCCGGCGGACCGAGATCCTGTTCAGGTTCCGGGCGCTGCTCGACGCCCACCGCGACGAGATCGCCGAGCTGATCACCGCCGAGCACGGCAAGGTCCACTCCGACGCGCTCGGCGAGGTCGCGCGCGGCCTGGAGATCGTCGACCTGGCCTGCGGTATCGCGGTGCAGCTGAAGGGCGAGCTGTCCACGCAGGTCGCCACCCGGGTGGACGTCTCGTCCATCCGCCAGCCGCTGGGTGTCGTCGCCGGCATCACGCCGTTCAACTTCCCGGCCATGGTGCCGATGTGGATGTTCCCGATGGCCATCGCCTGCGGCAACACCTTCGTGCTCAAGCCGAGCGAGAAGGACCCGTCGGCCTCGATGAAGGTCGCCGAGCTGCTGGCCGAGGCCGGCCTGCCGGACGGCGTCTTCAACGTCGTGCACGGCGACAAGGTGGCCGTCGACCGGCTGCTTGAGCACCCGGACGTGAAGGCGGTGTCCTTCGTCGGCTCGACGCCCATCGCGCGCTACATCCACACGACGGCCTCGGCGAACGGCAAGCGCGTACAGGCCCTCGGCGGCGCCAAGAACCACATGCTGGTGCTGCCGGACGCGGACCTGGACGCGGCCGCCGACGCCGCGGTCTCGGCCGCCTACGGCTCGGCCGGTGAGCGCTGCATGGCGATCTCGGCGGTCGTGGCGGTGGGCGCGGTCGGCGACGCCCTGGTGGAGAAGATCCGCGAGCGCGCCGAGAAGATCAAGATCGGTCCGGGGAACGACCCCACGTCCGAGATGGGCCCGCTGATCACGGCCGCGCACCGCGACAAGGTCGCCTCGTACGTGACGGGCGCGGCGGCCCAGGGCTCCGAGGTCGTGCTCGACGGCACCGGCTACAGCGTCGAGGGCTATGAGAACGGTCACTGGATCGGGCTCTCGCTGCTGGACCGCGTGCCGGTGACGTCGGACGCGTACCGGGACGAGATCTTCGGTCCGGTGCTGTGCGTGCTGCGCGTCGACACCTACGAGGAGGGCGTCGACCTCATCAACGCCTCGCCGTTCGGCAACGGCACCGCGATCTTCACCCGGGACGGCGGCGCGGCACGCCGCTTCCAGCTGGAGATCGAGGCCGGCATGGTCGGCGTGAACGTGCCGATCCCGGTCCCCGTGGGCTACCACTCCTTCGGTGGCTGGAAGGACTCCCTCTTCGGCGACCACCACATCTACGGCAACGACGGCACGCACTTCTACACCCGCGGCAAGGTCGTGACGACCCGCTGGCCCGACCCGTCGGACGCTCCGGCGGGCGTGGATCTGGGGTTCCCCCGTAACCACTGACCATGATCGCGAGAGCGGTGCGCGTACCACGAACGCGGTACGCGACAGGGGCGCCGTACTCCCGCGGGATGGTGGAGGGTTCCGACCGATGTCTGCTTCGGCTGTCGGCGGGTGCCCTTACCGTTGATGCATGGATCTTCGACTGCCCCGACTGCGCGGGGCCGTACTGCGGAGGCCGCGGCGGTTGATTGCCGCCGCGGCTTCCGTGGTCGTGCTCGCCGGCGCCGGTACGTGGACGGCCGCCGCCTCGGACGAGGCCCCACCCGTGCACCGCTCCGACAGAGTCATGGCCATGGGCGGCGGTGTGAAGATCGACACCTCGTACTTCACCGCGGGCTCCGGCCGCCGTCCCGCGGTGCTGATCGGGCACGGCTTCGGCAACAACAAGGAAGAGGTGCGGTCCCAGGCGGAGACCCTGGCGCGCGACGGGTACGCGGTGCTGACGTGGTCGGCGCGCGGCTTCGGAAAGTCCACCGGGAAGATCGGCCTGAACGACCCCAAGGGCGAGGTCGCCGACGTCTCGAAGCTCATCGACTGGCTCGCCGAGCGGCCCGAGGTCGAGCTGGACAAGGACGGCGACCCGCGCGTGGGCGCCACCGGAGCCTCGTACGGCGGCGCGGTCTCGCTGCTCGCGGCCGGATACGACCAGCGGGTGGACGCGATCGCCCCGTCGATCACGTACTGGAACCTCGCGGACGCGCTGTTCCCGAACGGCGTGTTCAAGAAGCTGTGGGCCGGCGTCTTCATCAACTCCGGCGGCGGCTGCGACAGGTTCGAGCCCCGGCTGTGCGCGATGTACGAGCGGGTCGCCGAGTCCGGAAAGCCGGACGCGGCGGCGAGGGAGCTGCTGGCCGCCCGCTCCCCGTCCGCCGTCGGCGACCGCATCAACGTGCCCACGCTCATCATGCAGGGCCAGTCCGACTCCCTCTTCCCGCTCGGCCAGGCCGACGCGATGGCCAAGGCGATCCGCGCCAACGGCGCGCCCGTGGACGTCGACTGGATCTCCGGCGGGCACGACGGCGGTGACATGGAGGCCGACCGGGTGCTCGCGCGCGTGGGCTCCTGGTTCGACCGCTATCTGAAGGACGAGAAGGGCGTCGACACGGGGCCCGCGTTCCGCGTCACCCGCACCGGGGGCATCGACTCCACCGACGGCGCGGCCCAGTTGCGGGGCGCGAGCGGGGACGCGTACCCCGGACTGTTCAGCGGTGAGCGCCAGGTGGCGCTGACCGGGCGTGAGCAGGAGTTCAGCAACCCCGCGGGCGCCAACCCGCCCGCCATCTCCGGACTCCCCGGACTCGGCAGCGCCGGCGGCCTCACCCAGCTGTCGTCTCTCGGCGTCGGCGTCTCGCTCGACTTCCCCGGACAGTCAGCGAGTTTCGAGTCCAAGCCGCTGAGCGACGACATGCGGATCACCGGGTCGCCGACGGCGACGGTGCACGTGGAGTCCACGAGCGGCGAGGCCGTGCTGTTCGGGAAGGTGTACGACGTCGGACCGGGCGGCGGGCAGCGGCAGGTCCTGCCCTCCCAGCTCGTCGCCCCCGTACGGGCCGAGAGCGGCAAGGACGTCCGGATCACCCTGCCCGCCATCGACCACGAGGTGGAGAAGGGGCACCGGCTGCGCCTGGTCCTCGCCTCGACCGACCTCGGCTATGCCTCTCCGATGGCTCAGGCGACGTACAAGGTGTCCCTGAAGAGCGAGCTGAACGTCCCCACCGCGCCCGGTGTGAAGACCGCGGCCGTGCCGATGCCCGCGTGGGTGTGGTGGCTGCCGCTCGCCGGTGCAGTGGTGGCGCTGGGCCTGCTGCTGACGGGCCGCCGCCCCACGAGCGCGGCGGCACCCGACCCCGAGCTCGCCGAAGTCCCGCTCCAGATCACGGACTTGAGCAAGCGGTACGCGAAGTCCGCGGACCGGTACGCGGTACGGGACCTCTCCTTCCGCGTCGAGAAGGGCCAGGTGCTGGGTCTGCTCGGCCCGAACGGCGCGGGGAAGACGACCACTCTGCGCATGCTCATGGGCCTGATCAAGCCCGACGGCGGCGAGATCCGTGTCTTCGGGCACGCGATCCGGCCGGGTGCCCCGGTGCTCTCCCGGGTCGG
Source organism: Streptomyces montanus (assembly GCF_005786655.1). NCBI lineage: Bacteria > Bacillati > Actinomycetota > Actinomycetes > Kitasatosporales > Streptomycetaceae > Streptomyces > Streptomyces montanus. The sequence goes on along the minus strand of NZ_VBZC01000030.1, from coordinate 72,009 downwards.
CTCCTTCGTGGAGGGCGCGGGCTTCCTGCCGCACCTCTCCGGGCGCGAGAACCTGGAGCTGTACTGGAAGGCGACCGGGCGCCCGCCCGAGGACGCCCACCTGGAGGAGGCCCTGGAGATCGCGGGTCTGGGCGACGCGCTGGCCCGCGCCGTCCGTACCTACTCGCAGGGCATGCGCCAGCGCCTGGCCATCGCCCAGGCCATGCTCGGCCTCCCGGACCTGCTGATCCTCGACGAACCGACGAACGGCCTCGACCCGCCGCAGATCCGCGAGATGCGCGAGGTGCTGATCCGCTATGCCGCGGCAGGCCGCACGGTCATCGTGTCGAGCCACCTCCTCGCCGAGGTCGAACAGTCCTGCACGCACCTGGTGGTCATGGACCGTGGCCGTCTCGTCCAGGCGGGCCCGGTGAACGAGATCATCGGCTCCGGCGACACCTTCCTCGTCGGCCTGGCCGCCGACATCGAAGACCCGCTGGTGGAGAGGGTGGTGGCCCTGCCGTCCGTGGAGTCCGCGGTGCGGACGGAGGACGGGCTGCTGGTACGGCTGGCGGCGCCGGGCGCGGCCGCGCCGAGTGCCGGCACGCCCGTCGGCGTGGGTGCGGTGGGCGTGGGGATCGACGAGGCCGAGCCCACGGCCAACGGCAGCTCCGCCCACGGCAGTTCCGTCGGCGGCAGCCTCACCAACGGCAGCTCTGCCCACGGCACCAACGGCTCCACCACAGCCGCCCAACTCCTCGTCGACCTGGTCCGGCTCGAAGTGCCGGTCGCCTCGCTCGGCCCGCACCGCCGTCTAGAGGACGCGTTCCTGACCCTGATCGGAGGCTCCGAATGAGCACCCTTGTCGAGAAGGCAGAGGTGGCGGAGGGCTACCGGGCGGGGCGGACACTGCCGCTGCGGGTCGAGCTCGTACGGCAGCTGAAGCGACGGCGGACGCTGGTCATGGGGGCGGTCCTCGCGGTATTGCCCTTCGTGCTGGTCGTCGCCTTCGCCATCGGCGGGGATCCGGGCGACGACCCTGGCGACCGGCTGACGCTGATGGACACGGCCACCGCGTCGGGCGCGAACTTCGCCGCGGTGAACCTGTTCGTGTCCGCCGGGTTCCTGCTCGTCATCCCGGTCGCGCTGTCCTTCGGAGACACCATCGCCTCGGAGGCGAGCTGGTCCTCGCTGCGGTATCTGCTGGCGGCCCCCGTGCCGCGAGCACGCCTGCTGTGGTCCAAGCTCACCGTCGCGCTCGGCCTCAGCCTCGCCGCCATGGTGCTGCTGCCCGTCGTCGCGCTGGCGGTGGGCACGGTGGCCTACGGATGGGGCCCGCTGCAGATCCCCACCGGCGGCGCCCTCCCCACGGGCACGGCGGCTCAGCGCCTGCTGATCGTGATCGCGTACATCTTCGTGTCCCAACTGGTCACCGCGGGCCTCGCGTTCTGGCTGTCGACGAAGACCGACGCCCCGCTCGGCGCGGTCGGCGGCGCGGTGGGCCTGACGATCGTCGGGAACGTGCTGGACGCGGTCACGGCCCTCGGCGACTGGCGCCACTTCCTGCCCGCGCACTGGCAGTTCGCCTGGGCGGACGCCGTACAGCCCCGCCCGGAGTGGGGCGGCATGATCCAGGGCACGGCCGTCTCCGTCACGTACGCGCTCGTGCTGTTCGCGCTGGCCTTCCGCGGGTTCGCCCGTAAGGACATCGTGTCGTAAGGGATATCGCGATCGTGTCGTAGGGATCCTCCGGACACCCGCAGGTCTCCGGAGGATCACCCGCCGGTCTCAACTGCCGCCCGCCGTGGCCGCATCGAGACTCATCCGCAACGCCTCGGACCGCTCCTTCCGGCCGCCTCCGACGTCACAGTCACAAGGGCCGACTGGTCGGCTCACCAGGTCACCGAGGGGGCACATATGTGGCGCGACGGATGGCACGACGGACGGCACGACCGGAACAACCGGCTCCACCGAATACGGGCCCGGCGGGGCGGCCGCATCCGTGTGCGCCGCACCCGCCGTGCCCTGCCGGCCGGCCTCCTGGCCGGCACCCTGGCCGCCGCCCTGCTGCTCACCGCATGCGGCGGCGGGGACGACGGCGACTCGTCGTACGGCGGCGACAAGGCCCGCGACAGCGAGGCCTTCCCGGCGCCCACCCCCGCCCAGCCGACGGGCCCCGCGGGTCCCGAGAGCGGCACCGCCCCGAGCGACCAGAAGGGCGAGATCCGCGAGACCACCCCGCCTCCCGCCGACTACCTCTCCACCTTCGCCCTGGACGTCGACACCGCCTCGTACGGCTACGCGCGCCGCACCCTCGCCGACGGCGGGCGGCCCGACCCGTCGACCGTCCGCCCGGAAGAGTTCATCAACAGCTTCCGCCAGGACTACGAACGCCCTGACGGCAACGGCTTCACGGTCACCGTGGACGGCGCCCGCACGGACGCCCGTACGGACTCGGGCCCGGACTCGGGTACGGAGGACGGAACAGGAGGTCGAACGGACGGCGGGGACTGGCGGCTCGTGCGGGTCGGCCTCGCCACCCGGGCTGCCGCCCCGTCCGAGGACGACAAACGCCCGCCGGCCGCTCTCACCTTCGTCATCGACGTCTCGGGTTCCATGGCCGAGCCGGGCCGCCTCGACCTGGTCAAGGACTCGCTCGGCGTGATGACGGACCAGCTGCGCGACGACGACTCCGTCGCGATCGTCACCTTCAGCGACGAGGCCGAGACCGTTCTCCCGATGACCCGCCTCGGTGATCACCGCGGCCGCGTCCACGAGGCCATCGACACTCTGAAGCCGACCCTCTCGACCAATCTCGGCGCGGGCGTCGAGACCGGATACGGCACCGCGGTCGAGGGCCTGCGCGAAGGCGCCACCAACCGTGTCGTCCTCCTGTCCGACGCCCTCGCCAACACCGGCGAGACCGACGCCGACACCATCCTGGACCGCATCGCCGACGCCCGCCGCGAGCACGGCATCACCCTCTTCGGCGTCGGCGTCGGCAGCGACTACGGCGACGCCCTGATGGAACGCCTCGCCGACAAGGGCGACGGCCACACCACCTATGTGTCGAGCACCGAGGACGCCCGCACGGTCTTCGTCGAGCAACTGCCCCGCAACATCGACCTCACGGCCCGCGACGCCAAGGCACAGGTCGCCTTCGACCCGCGGACCGTCGACCAGTTCCGGCTCATCGGCTACGACAACCGCCAGGTCGCCGACGAGGACTTCCGCGACGACCACGTCGACGGCGGCGAGGTCGGCCCCGGTCACACCGTCACGGCCCTCTACGCGGTCCGCACCAAGCCCGGCGCCTCCGGCCACCTCGCCACGGCGACCGTCCGCTGGCTCGACCCCAAGACCCGCGTCCCGCACGAGGAGTCCGGCCGACTGGACGCCGAGTCTCTGGACCGGCCCCTGTGGAACGACGAAAACGCCGACAGCGGACTCCAGGTCACGGCCATAGCCGCCTACTTCGCCGACGCGCTCCGCTCGGGCGACACCCGCTGGAGCCGCCTGCCCGCCGCTCCCTCAATGACCGCACTGGCCGACCGCGCCGACGCACTGGCCAGCGCCACCGAGGACAAGGACGTACGCGAACTCGCCGAAGCGATCGAACAGGCAGGCCGGTACACGGAGTAGTCGGTACACGCAGCAGCCGGTACACGGAGTAGCCGGTACACGGAGTAGCCGGTACATCCACCAGGCGCACGGCCTCAGTCACCGCACAACTCCCTTTCGGCCCGCGCCGGATCACTGGGAAAACGGAACGAGGTGCGCTCCCAGGCCCCGGCGACGTTGCGCAGAAAGCGCCCCGGGGTGAGCGGATCCCGCGTCGCGTCCCGCAGTTCCGCGAGCGCTCCGCAGCGCAGCGCGCGCCGGGCCGCGTCGACCTGGGCCGGGTCGATCCACGGCGGCAGATCGGCCGGATCGCCACGGTCTGCCGCCAGCCACGCCGGCGGCAGACGCTTGTCGTGTCCTACGCGTCCACCCCCGATCCGTTCGGAGTGGGCGGCCAGCGGATAGGAGAGCCCGACCGGATCGAGCGCCACTCCGTCCAGGGGTACGGCGGATCCGTTGAGCCCGAGCACCACATAACTGGCCGTCACGGAGGGCGGGTGCGGGTGCGAGTGCGAGTGCGAGGGCGAACCGGCGGGGGCGGTGGCGGCGGCGGTGCGCGCGGCCCTGCCGAACAGCAGCTCCGGCGCCCCGGAGCGCGCGGCCGCCCGCACCATGCGTGCGTAGTCCCGGTGATGCGCCGCCCCGACGAAGGTGTGGTGCACCGGATGCGGATCCGCGTTGTGGCGGACGTACACCCCGCGCTCGTCGGCGATCCCGCCCGGACCGATGTGTCCGGCGTACGGGGTCCGCAGCCACCCGGCGCACACCACCGCCCACGCCCCGACCCCGACCGCCGCGAGCACGCCCACCCGCGACACCGGCACCACGAACACGGGCAGCAGCACCAGCAACAGGCCCGGCAGCAGCATCCGACCATGCATGAAATCGCCGCCGACCTTGACGACGTACACCCAGCACAACAGCCCGGCGACGACGGGCGTGAGCATCGCGACGATCCGTGCGGCCGTCCGCGGGTCACGTTCGCCGCGCCCGCCGTACACGCCGCGTCCATCGCGCGAGGCCCGCACCGCGGCGACCACCACCAGCGCGACCACGAACAGCGCGGGCACCCACAGCAGATAGGGGTGCGCGAAGTCCCCGAGATACCCGAAGCCCCGTCCCCACAGACTCTCCGCCGCCTCCTTCGTCACGGCGGGCAGCGGCACCAGATGCCCGTAGTAGCCCGCCCGGAAGATCTCGTACGCGCCCGGCAGCGCACCCGCCGCCACGGCACCCGCGAGCACGCCCCGCCGCGAGGGGCGCGCGAGCAGCCACTGCGCCCCCAGTAGGACCGCGGAGACCAGCCCCAGGTCGGGTCGTACGAGCGGCCCGAGACCGAGGAGCACCGACGTCGCGAGCGACGCGGGCCGCGTGCTCAGCGCCAGCCACGCGCCGGCGATCCAGCAGGTGGCGAGCCCCGTCTCCAGCCCGGAGGTGGCGAAGTCCCACACGGGAGGCAGCCCGAGCAGCACGAGCGAGCCCAGCGGCACGGCGGCCCGGTCGCCGTACAGCCGCAGCGCCCCGAGGCCCGCGAGCGCGAACCCGACACCGGTCAGCACCAGCCCCCCGTACACCGCGGCCGTCGCCGGATCCGCCCCCACCGCCCCGGCCGCCACCAGCAGCCACTGCCACAGCGTCCCCGTCGACGACTCGACCCGCTCACCCGCGTTGAAGACGGGCCCGTTCCCGGCCAGTACCTGCCGCACGGTCCGTACGTAGATGAAGGCATCGTCGGACATCCACCGCCGCTGGAATCCCGCGTACGTCACGACGACCGCGGGCAGCAACCACACCGCGAGCCGCACCCGGGCCGCACGCACGGCAGGCGGCCGGGACACCTGGGGGAGTAGGGAGGAGGACGGGGGCGGAGGGGTCTTCCGGTGCTCGGGCGGATAAGTCGACGTCACACGTTCATCGCACCACGTCAGCCGGGCCTTGACGCCGCCGGTGGGCCGAACGGGGGACAGTGACGCTCCATCAGGCAGCCATTCGCGTAGTCACTGTCCGACAGTCACCCGTTCGAACATTCGCGCACAATCGATTGAACTTCCGCTACGCCTGAGTAATTTGACCCCCCAGTAAGAACGCAGGTGAGCCGCGAACGGGAGTGCTGTCATGGGCGTACGCAAGGACTTGAAACGGGCAAAACAGCGCACCGACCTGGCGTCCCGCAGCAAGGTCGAGCTGATCAGGGACGAGACCGGCACGGTGCGTGAGGCCCGTACGCCCCGCCTCGCGCCGGACGCCACCACGGGCAGCACCGCCGACATCCCCTTCACCAACGCGAGCGAGGCGCCCGACGCCGTGGTCCTGCGCCGCAGGGACCACAGCGGCTGGCTCCCGGTGACCGCGGCCGCCTTCGCCGGCGAAGTCACCGCCGTCGCCAAGGGGTTGATCGCGGCGGGGCTCGAACCGGGCGGGCGCGTCGCCGTGATGTCCCGCACCCGCTACGAGTGGACGGTTCTCGACTTCGCGATCTGGGCGGCGGGCGGTCAGAGCGTCCCCATCTACGCCACCTCCTCGGCCGAGCAGATCGAGTGGATCGTCCGCGACTCGGGCGCCCGCTTCGTCATCGCCGAGACCCCCGAGAACGCGGAGGCGGTCACCACCGGCACGGCCGACCACCCGGCCCCGCCGCGCGTGTGGCAACTCGATGACAACGCGATCCCCGAACTCACCGCCCAGGGCCGGGACATCCCCGACGACGAGGTCACCAAGCGCCGTACGTCCCTGACCCCCGACACCGTGGCGACGATCTGCTACACGTCCGGCACCACCGGCAAACCCAAGGGCTGCCTCCTCACGCACGCCAATCTGCACGCCGAGGCCGCCAACACGGTCGAGCTCCTGCACCCCATCTTCAAGGAGGTCTCGGGCCAGATCGCCTCGACGCTCCTCTTCCTCCCGCTCGCCCACATCCTGGGCCGCAGCATTCAGATCGCCTGCCTGATGGCCCGTATCGAGCTGGGCCACTGCCCGAGTCTCAAACCGGACGAACTCCGGCCCGCCCTGCGGGAGTTCCGCCCCACCTTCCTGGTCGGCGTCCCGTATCTCTTCGAGAAGATCCACGCCACGGGCCGCGCGACCGCTGAGAGGATCGGCCGCGCCGCCTCCTTCGACCGCGCGGACCGCCTCGGCGTCCGCTTCGGCGAGGCGCACCTCGACAGGTTCCTCGACCGGGGCAAGGGCCCGAGCCTTGGCCTGTACGCCGCCTGGGCCCTGTACGACCTGCTGGTCTACCGCCGCATCCGCAGGGAACTGGGCGGGCGCATGCGCTACGCCATCAGCGGCGGCTCCCCCCTCGACCGCAACCTCAACCTCTTCTTCTACGCCGCCGGAATCATCGTCTACGAGGGCTACGGCCTGACGGAGACCACGGCCGCCGCGACGATCGTCCCGCCCCTCAAACCCCGCCCCGGTACGGTCGGCCTCCCGGTTCCCGGCACGGCGATCCGCATCGCCGATGACGGCGAGGTCCTCATCAAGGGCGGTGTCGTCTTCGGCGCGTACTGGAACAACCCGGCCGCCACCGACGCCGTCCTGACCGACGACTGGTTCGCGACGGGTGACCTCGGTTCCCTCGACGAGGACGGCTACCTCACCATCACGGGCCGCAAGAAGGACATCCTCATCACCTCCGGCGGCAAGAACGTCTCACCGGCCGTCCTGGAGGACCGCCTCCGCAGCCGCCCGCCGGTGGGCCAGTGCGTCGTCGTCGGCGACAAACGTCCCTACGTCGCCGCTCTGATCACCCTGGACCGCGAGGACATCGACCACTGGCTCCATGTCCGCGCGATGCCCGCGGACACCCCGATGTCGGAGCTCGTACGCGACCCCGGTATGCGCGCCGACGTCCAGAAGGCCGTGGACTACGCGAACCAGGCGGTCTCCCGGGCCGAGTCGATCCGTGAATTCGTCCTGGTGGAGGGCGAGTTCACAGAGGAGAACGGCCTGCTCACCCCGTCCCTGAAGACCAAGCGGCACGCGGTCACGGCGGCATACGCGGACGAGATCGAGGCGCTCTACCGCGACTGAGGGGAGACGCGGTACAGAACGGTGCAGGAGCAGGAGAGCGGGCCGGCGCATTTCTCGGTGGTGACCCGCATTTTCGACGACCCCGCAATCTCGGTGCTCCCGTATTCTCGGCGAACCCGCATTTCTCTTGCCCGCACTTCCGGCGTTTGGGCGCAGGGCGATTCGAGTGAATTCCCGCGAGGCCGGCGTTCCGCGGTTTCTTCGTCCGCGTGTCTCTCGTTCACCACCTGTAGGTCATGGCGCGAGCCGCTCAAGCTGCTCGCTCGGTCTCGGCCGACACAGGGGCATGACCGCAGAGAAGGGAAAGCACGTGAAGCACAAGAAGAGCGCTGCTGTCGTCGCCGGTGTGATCATGGCCATGGGCATGGCCGCGCCGGCCGTCGCCGACTCCGGTGCCGATGGCGCCGCCGACAACTCCCCGGGCGTCGGTTCCGGCAACGTCGTCCAGGTCCCCATCAACGTTCCGATCGAGGCGTGCGGCAACACCATCTCCATCACCGGGCTGCTGAACCCGGCGCTCAGCAACACCTGCCTCAACGGCTGACGCAACACACCAGTCGCTCGCCACGTCGCGGCCGGCCTTGGAGGTCCCTTCAGGTTCCAAGGTCGGCTTTCCCCTGTCCGGTTCATGCCAGGAGTTCACTCCATTGGAGGCAGAACCCGGGCCGTCGCAGCGCGTTGATCCAGCGTCGGGCGTTCCGCCCGGTGCTTGTGTCAACCCCAAGGAGCACTTCCCCATGTCGCGTATCGCCAAGGGCCTGGCCCTGACCTCCGTTGCCGCCGCCGCCATGGCGGGCGGCGCCGGCGTCGCCGCCGCCGACAGCGGAGCGAGCGCCGCCGCCACCCAGTCGCCGGGCGTCGTGTCGGGCAACCTCGTGCAGACCCCGGTTTCGGGGGCGGCGGGGGTCTGTGGGAACACGGTGACCGCCGCTGGGCTGCTGAACCCGGTGTCCGGCAGCACCTGCACCAACGGCTGACGCCCCGCGTCGTCGCTGAGGACCCTTTCGGGCCGGCTGCCCTCCCTTCGGGAAGGCAGCCGGCCCGTGTCACTTCCGTTCCATCATGGGGCCGCGCGTTCCGTCGACGGGCGCACAGGAGGACGTGCGCCCGGTCACGCGTGCTCGTGGGCCCGGGACGCCCGCATGCGAGACGTCTGTCCGGGGTGTGTTCTCCATGGGTACGGCCGGGAGTTGCCGCTCCCGGCCGTACGTTCCGGTTTTGTCCGGTCCCCCTATTCGATCTCGCGCATCATCTTCTCCATCGAGCCGACCGCGAGCCGGGTCTGGGTCAGTTCGTCGAGGGTCTGCCGCTGTTCTTCCGCCGTGCGGCGCTGCAACTCGACGGTGTCCTCCAGGAGTTGCGCGTACCTCGCCGCCAGCTCCTTGTACTGCTGCTCGCGTGCGGCCAGCATCCGGGCCCGCCAGGTGGCGGCGCCCTGCCAGACGATCACGATCAACAGGGAGAAGAACCCGGCCGCGCCGACGACTGCGACCAGCACGCCCAGCGCTTCGTCCGCCGAGGCGGACGTCACCAGTTGCTCCTTCACTTGGCTTCCTCTTTCGCGGTCCGATCCGTCGCGGTCCGATCCGTTGTCTCGGTGATCGTCGTGGCCGCGCTCGCGATGACGTGCGGCGTCAGTTCGTAGCAGAACGGAGCGACCTCGAAGTACTTCATCGTCTTGCCGTCCTCCGAGAGTTCGAGCGTGCCGACGACCAGTCCGGCTGCCTCCAGCCGCTGCAGGTGCATGTGCAGCAGCGGACGGCCCATACCGATCTCGCGAGCCAGCGCGCTGACGTAGTTACGGCTCTTCATGAGCGCCGCGACGATCCGCAGGCGATGCGGATTGCCGAGCGCGGAGAGCACTTTCAGCAGCTCGTCGCCGGTCGGTGCCGGAGGCGGAACCTCAGGCATCCCGGCCCCTTTCGTTCGTACCTGTCAGAAAACGCTGACAGCCCCTCAGGCACCTGTCAAAGAGTTCTGACACATATCGGGGTGAGACCCGGGGGGATCTCAGGGTGGGATGGGGGACGTATCAGGGTCGGGTCGGGGATGCGTGCGCCGGCGCTGTTCGACCGCCTTGGGTCAGGGGGCGGTTACGGGCGTGTGCAGCGGCCGGTCGGGTTGGCGGCCGGAGGGCGGCACTGCAGGCCGAAGTCGGCCGCGTCCTTGCTCAGGTAGCGGCCGATGCAGAGGTTCGCGGAGGTCCGGCCGCGGTCGCGGCAGAACTTCAGCGCGGCACGCCCGTTGGGGAACGGGCCGGGGGCGTAGAAGACCCAGAAGCCCGGGCGCAGGGACGCGAAGTCGTCGCTGCGGAGGAAGCGGGCCCCGGGCACGGACTCCCGGATCCTGGCGAGCCGTTGGTCTCTCGCGGCGGTGCCCGCGCCGACGGGCTCGGAGTAGAGCTGGGCGATCCAGCGGCCTTGTGGGGTGGGAGCGGGGGCGGGGGGCGAGGTGGGTGGCCGGGTGGTCGCTTGCGTCGGGGAGGGGGTCGGTGTGGGGGTGGGGCTCGTCGGTGATGCGGCCGGCGCGGATGACGTACTGGCTGCCGGGCGGTCGGCCTTGCTGTCGGCCTTGTCGCCGAGGGCGAGGATCAGGGTGGTCGCGGCGGTGACCACGAGGGCGACCGCGACGACGGCGATGACGATCGGCATACGGCGGCGAGGCCTGTCCCCCGGCGGGTGCGGCGCCGGCCGGGGCGTGTCCAGCTGGGTGGGTGTGTGCGGCGGTGCGGGCGCGGGCGTGGGCGCGGGAGGTGCGGGTTCGGCCGGTGCGGCGTGGTCGAGCGGTGTCGGCGTGATCAGCGTCGGCTGTGTCCAGTGCGGTGTCGTGCCCGCCTCCGCCTGCGCCAGCATCGCGTCCAGCCGTGCCGCGTCGGGGCGGGCGGCCGGGTCCCGTACCAGCAACGCCTGGAGTACGGGCGCGAGCGGGCCGGAGCGCACCGGCGGCGGCACCGGATCGTCGAGTATGGCGGCCAGGGTGGCGAGCGTGGTCCCGCGGCGCAGCGGGCTGACGCCCTCGACGCAGACGTACAGCACGAGCCCCAGGGACCAGAGGTCGGACGCGGGATCGTCGTCGGTGCCGCGGATCCGCTCCGGGGCGATGTACTCGGGCGAGCCGATGAGTTCGCCGGTGGCCGTCAGCGAGGTCGAGCCCTGAAGGGCCGCGATGCCGAAGTCGGTGAGTACGGCGGTGCCGTCGGGGCGCAGGAGGATGTTGGCGGGTTTGACGTCCCGGTGCTGGATGCCCGCCGCGTCCGCTGCCCGCAGGGCGGCGAGCACCTGACGGCCGATGTGCGCCGCCTCCGCGGGGCTGAGCGGTCCGGTGTCGAGCCTGTCCTGGAGCGAGGTGCCGGGCACCAGCTCCATCACGAGCCAGGGGTGCGGGTCCTCGTCCACGATGTGATGGATGGTCACCACGTGCGGATCGCTGAGCCGGGCGAGCGCCCGCGCCTCCCGCAGGACCCGTTCCCGCATGGCGTCCGACGACGCCGCCTCCGCCCGTACGGCCTTGAGGGCGACCTCTCGGTGCAACACGGTGTCGCGCGCCCGCCACACCGTCCCCATGCCTCCGCTGCCGAGCGGCTCGACCAATTCGAAGCGGCCGTCGATCAGGTCCCCCGGTGCGTTCATGAACGACAGGTTAGGGGAGGAGGCCCGCTTTTCGCGTAATCTTGCTTGACTTACGCAAGTAGCTGTTAGAGTGACTTCATGTCCACACCGCAACCCGCTGCCGCCCCCGTCTCGACGCACGTGATCGAGATCGAGCGGGCCCTCACCCGCATCACGTACCTCATCAGCCGGGCCCGGCAGCACGAGCGCCTCATGGCCGTGGCCGGACTGCCCCTGGACCGTGCCGCCGTGGCGCTCCTGCGGCGGCTCGCCGAGGCCGAGCCGCTGCGTACGGGGGAGCTGGCGGCCCGGCTGTCAGTGGAGGCGTCCCATGTCAGCCGGCAGGTGCAGCGGCTGGACAAGAGCGGCTACGTCACCCGGGTCCCCGACCCCGACGACCGCAGGGCCCAGCGCATCCGGCTCACGGACGCCGGCCGGACCGCGGTCGACCGGATGCGGGACGTGAGCCGGTCGGGCATGCAGATGGCCCTGGCGGACTGGTCTCCCGAGGAGCTGGGGCAGCTCGCCACCTTGTTCCACCGGATGGTCGACGACTTCGTCGCCCGGACCGAGGCGGAGATCGACGCCAGGCCGCCTGCCTGATCGCGCGGCGGACGCCCCGGGCCGCCCGGGGTCCCGCCCGCGCCGCCGTTCGGACATGCAGTGTGTGCCCTACTTGGGCCCTATACGAATGGTCTGCCATGTACGGGAGCATCGTCAGCGAGAAACCGTCGCCGCTTCGCGGCGACAGGCAGCACGTCCTGGTCGTCGTCGACGATCCCGAGGTGGCCGAACTCCTCACGACCACTTTGGAGTTGGCGGGCTACGAGGTCGGCACGGCGGGCTCCGGGACCGAGGGGATGGCGCGGGTCGCGCGACACCGGTTCGACCTGGTGGTCCTCGACGCCACGCTGTCCGACCTGACCGACTTCGGGCGGGGCCGCCGGGTCGCCCCCGTGGATCGTCCTCCGGTTCTCTTCCTGACCGCGTGCGATTCCCTCCACGCACTGGTCCCCGAACTCGGCCTGGGGGCGGAGGACTACGTCACCAAGCCCTTTCGCATCGCCGAGTTCCTGGCCAGGGCGCAGGTGTTACTCCGAGGCCACGGCGCCGGCCGAGACCCCGGCGGGAACTCTGGCCGGCACGCCGGCCGGATCCCGGGCCGGAATCCCGGCCGTCGGGACGGCATGCCGCGATACGGCGACCTGATCCTGGACGACGCCGCCTGCCAGGCGCGGCGTGGACGGAGAGCCATCGACCTCACCCCCGCCGAGTACCGGCTCCTGCGTCACTTGCTGGCCAACGCGGATCGCGTGCTGTCGAAGGAGCAGATCAGCCGGCATGTCTGGGGCGAGTTCCGTGCCGACAACGCGATCGAGAAACTCGTCTCCCGCCTCAGGCGCAAGGTGGACCGGGAAGAACCCGCGCTGATCCACACCCGCCGGGGCTTCGGATACTGGCTCGGCTGTCCCGGCTTCTGAGCCGTCCCGGTTTTCCACAGCACGAGGACAGCGCCGGGTGGGCAGTTTGCCTTTCCTTTACAGTAGGGCGGAGAAGCAAGACCGCTTTTCTCCGCCACTATCTCCGTACGAGCAAGTCGTACCTGTTGCCAGAAGGAGCGACGGTCCCGCGATGGGTGAGCCTCCCAGTCCCAGCCGTGCCATTCCCCGACCTCGATGTCTGACTGATGAGGGAGCGGGGGTGGCACGGTGACCGAAGTTCTGCTGCTCCTGGTCGCTGTCCTCCTCATCCTTGCCTGCGCGCTGTTCGTGGCGGCCGAGTTCTCGCTGACCACCGTCGAGCGCGGTGAGCTGGAACGGGCCGCCGAGGCGGGCGAGCGCGGCGCGGACGGCGCGCTCAAGGCGGTGCGCCGGCTCACCTTCCAGCTGTCCGGCGCCCAGCTCGGTATCACCGTCACCTCACTGGTGATCGGCATGCTCGCCGAGCCGTCGCTGGCCTCGCTGCTGCGGGGCCCGCTCCAGACGGCCGGCCTCGGGGGCGCCGCGTCGTCCGTCGCCACGGTGCTGGGCGTGGTCGTCTCCACCGTCGTGCTGATGGTGGTCGGCGAGCTGGTGCCCAAGAACTGGGCGATATCCCGGCCGCTGGCGGTCGCGAAGGTGGTCGCGGGCCCGCAGCGCGGCTTCACGGCCGCGTTCGCGCCGTTCATCCGGCACCTGAACAACACCGCGAACCATTTCGTGCGCCGCTTCGGCCTGGAACCCGCCGAGGAGCTGGCCTCCGCCCGCAGCCCCGAGGAACTGGTCGCCCTCGCCCAGCACTCGGCCGCCCACGGCGCCCTGGAGGCGGACTCCGCCGAGTTGTTCGTACGGACCCTGCACCTAAGCGAGCTGACCGCGGAGAACGTGATGACCCCGCGCGTCGACGTCAAAGCCCTGGAGGCGCGCGCGACAGCCGCCGACGCGGCGAACCTGACGCACGCGACCGGCCTGTCCCGCTTCCCCGTCTACCGCGACAGCCTCGATGAGGTGGTCGGCACCGTCCACATCCGCGACGTACTCGCCCTGCCGCCCGAGAAGCGGCGGCTCACCCCGGTCACCGAGCTGGCCACCGCGCCCCTGCTGGTGCCCGACAGCCTGCCCGCCGACCGGCTGCTGGAGCGGCTGCGGGAGAGCCGGACCATGGCCGTGATCATCGACGAGTACGGCGGCACGGCCGGCCTGGCGACGGTGGAGGACATCGTCGAGGAGGTCGTCGGCGAGGTCCGCGACGAGCACGACCCCGTCGAGGTCCCCGACCTGCTGCCCGCCCCCGTCACTCAGGACGGCCGAGCGGTGTGGGAGGCGGACGGCGGGGTGCGCATCGACCAGCTCGCCCAGATAGGACTGGCCGCCCCCGAGGGCCCGTACGAGACCGTGGCCGGGCTCATCGCCACCCGGCTGGCCCGCATTCCCGCCAAGGGCGACACCGTCGACCTGGACGGCTGGCATCTGGCCGTCCTCGACGTCGAGCACCACACCGCCGACCGGATCCGCATCACTGAGCCGGAACCGGCCGCCCCGCCGGCCCACCAGGTCGCGGAGGAAGCCCGATGACCGTCGTGCAGCTCGCCATCGGCGCCCTGACCCTGCTGACCAACGCGTTCTTCGTCGGTGCCGAGTTCGCCCTGATCTCGGTGCGCCGCAGCCAGATCGAACCCCGCGCGCAGGAGGGCCACAAGGGGGCCCGGATGACCCTGTGGGGACTGCGGCACATCTCCGCGATACTGGCCACCGCCCAGCTCGGCATCACCGTCTCCTCGCTGGTGCTCGGCGCGGTCGCCGAGCCCGCCATCGCGCACCTGCTGGAACCGGCGTTCGACGCGGTGCACATCCCGCACGCGTTGGTGCACCCGATCGCGTTCGTGATCGCGCTGTCCCTGGCGACGTATCTGCACATGCTGATCGGCGAGATGGTGCCCAAGAACATCGCGCTCGCCGCTCCCGTCCCCACCGCACTGCTGCTGGGCCCGCCCCTGGTCGCGCTCACCCGCGCGCTCAAGCCGGTCGTCTTCGGCATCAACGCCTTCGCCAACACCCTGCTGAAGCTGCTGCGGGTGGAACCGAAGGACGAGGTGGAATCCGTCTTCACCGACGACCAACTGGCCCGCATGGTGGTCGACTCCAGCGAAGCCGGGCTGCTCGCGCCCACGGACAGCGCGCGGCTGCGCGACGCGCTGGAGCTGGGCACCCGCCCGGTCGGCGAGATCTTCGTACCGGCCCGGAAGATGCGTACGGTCGACCGCACGATCACCCCGGCGCGGCTGGAACGGGTGGCCGCCGAGGCGGGCTTCTCCCGTTTTCCGGTGACCGGAGCCGACGGGACCCTGCTCGGCTACCTGCACATCAAGGACACCCTCGGCGTCACCGACCGCGACCGGCCCTTCCCGCGGACCGCCCTGCACCCCGTCCCCCGGGTCCGCATCGACACCCCGCTGGACGACACCCTCACCGCCCTGCGCGCCGGAGGCAGCCATCTGGCCGCCGTCACCGGTGAGAAGGGCGCCGTGCTCGGCTTCGTCACCATGGAGGACGTCCTGACGGAACTCGTCGGCCCGACACCGGCCACCGCGTGACCGCCACCAGTCAGGAACTCGGGGTCCAGTCGGCCCGGGACTCGTTCAGCACCGCGGAACGCCTTGCCGCGTGGGTGCTGGGCTGCGCCCTGCTCGCCGCCTGATGGTGGCCGGCCGCGCCCATCGCGGCCGGCTGCGGGTCAGCGCTCTTCCGGAACGCCAACTGAACACCGACAGCCGTGACGCTTCGCACGCCGCGGCTGTCGGTGCTGGGCTCTCACGCCGTGCCGACGAGCTCGTACCCCGCCTCGTCGACGGCGCCGCGGACGGCCTCCTCGTCGAGCGGGGCGGCGGAGGTGACGGTCACCTCACCGGTCCCGGCGACGGCCGTGACCGCGGTGACGCCGTCCAGCGCGGATATCTCCTGCGAGACCGCGCCCTCGCAGTGGCCGCAGGTCATGCCGGACACCTTGTAGACGGTGGTGACCCCGTCGGCCCGGGCGCCGGCCGCCGCGTCGGAGTGGCAGGAACCGTCGGTGGAGCAGCAGGAGCCGGAGTTCTTCTGGTCGGTCATGGCTTTTCATCCTCACGTGTTGACGCGTGGGTGTCCTGGGGGCCTGGCGTCCGGGCCAGGCCCTCTCGATGCGCCCAATCATATACCCCCTCGGGGTATGCGAGTCCAGCGGTGGGGAGGTGAACGAAAGGCGGTGGAAAAAGATCGCGTGACCGGCAGACTGACCCCATGACCGCAACGGATCCCAAGGCTGATCTTCACTTCTACTTGCAGTCCGCCCGCGATGCCCTGTTGTGGAAGCTCGAAGGGCTCTCGGAGTACGACATCCGCCGCCCGCTGACGCCGACCGGCACCAACCTCCTGGGCCTGGTCAAACACGCGGCGAGCGTGGAACTGGGCTACCTCGGCGACACCTTCGGACGTCCGTCCGGCGAGCCGCTGCCCTGGCTCGAAGGCGGCGCCGAGCCCAACGCGGACATGTGGGCCACCGCCGACGAGTCACGCGAGTACATCGTGGAGCTCTACCGCCGGGCGTGGGTGCATTCGGACGCGACGCTCGACGCGCTGGCACTGGACGTGATCGGCAAGGTGCCGTGGTGGCCGAGCGACAAAAACGAGGTGACGCTGCTTCATGCCGTAGTGCGCGTGACCGCTGACACGCATCGGCACGCCGGCCACGCCGACATCCTCCGCGAACTCATGGACGGTGCCGTGGGGATGAACGAGGGCAACGACAGCATGGCTTCGAAGGATCCGGCGTGGTGGGAGAACTACCGCGGCCAACTGGAGCGCGTGGCCAGGCAGTCGACTGAGTCGGCGTAGGCCGAGGGGGTCGCCGAAGTAAACCGGTCATGTGCTTGGCTCGTTAACGTGATGTTGCGCGGAGGTTGGTGGATCAAGGTCCAAGAGCCGTTAGGATCACGGCATGGTTACGGCTTGGTCACCCCCGCGCATAGTGCGGGCCCGCGCTTCCGCGGGTCCGTTGCCGCGTGTGCTGGCCATGGCCGTGCTGCTGTTCTGCGTCGTGTTCACGCACGGAGCGAACGCCGAGAGTGTCGAAGGACACCTGGTGACCAGCGCGGCAGTGCCCGCGACCGGGTCGCCCGAAGAGGCCCGCGATGCCGCGGACGTGCAGGCTCTGCCTCGGCCTGCCGCGATAGCCGAACCGCACGGGGATCACGGCTCTTCGCATCCGAGCGAGCATTGTGTATCCGGCCAGCCGCAGCAGGGCCCGGTACTGACGCCCCCGTGCTTTGCGGTGTCGGTCAGCGAATCGCCCGCCTCCGGGCGTGACTCGGTCAGGCGGGGTCTCAATGAGCCGGCGCTGCTTGTCCCCTCGCCGGCGGCCCTGAGATCGTCCGTGGTCCAGCAGGTCTAGAAGTCGGAGTCGTCTCACTCTTTTCGGCCGTTCGCGAGCACCGGATTCCACACACGCACCGCTCACGCCACCGTGGACCCGGATCTCATCGTTGACGCCGTCCCACCCCCCACTCATGCCTGCCGCTCCCCTCCGCCATGGCTGTCTCCGTGGCCGATGAAGCGGTGGGCGCACGGAGGACCTGTGACGACCCACTTCTCCACGCCCGCGTACGCCCCGCGGGCCTCGGCCGGCTCGCGGTGGCCGCGCCCGCTCGTCGCCCTGTTACGGGCTGCCCTGCTGGCGGCGATCGCGCTGTGCGCCCTCATACACGGGCCGTCGGAAGAGGCGGAGCAGCACCGGAC
>NZ_VBZC01000030.1:0-54508 GCF_005786655.1 Streptomyces montanus | reverse complement strand
CGGCCTCGGCGTCGGCCTCGGTGTCCGCGTCGGCCTCGGTGTCCGCGTCGGCCTCGGCGTCGGCCTCGGTGTCCGCGTCGGCCTCGGTGTCCGCGTCGGCCTCGGTGTCCGCGTCGGCCTCGGCGTCGGCGTCAGCGCGGGTGGCGGTGGCGGGCGATGCCGTGCCGCACGGACCGCATCGACACCACGGGGACGAGGCATGCGCTCTGGACGAGGCCGTCCGTACGACGGTCCAGGCCGCGCAGCAACCACCTGCTGAGGCGGAGGCGACGGCCCTCGCCGGCCTCTCCACGGCCCTGGTGCGGCCACCGGCCGCGAACCGCCGACCGTACCGGCTCCGCAGCAGACGTACGGGAAGGACCGCGCTCGTCCGCACCTCGCGGTGGCGCATCTAGACCTCTCGCCCGCAGCCGACTCCATACCGGCTGCCGCGCCACGGCACACACCCCCGGACGACTGACCGTCCGTCATGGGGCCGTGGCGCGAGATGAGCACGCATCACGCATTCATCGAGCGAGAGCGAAAGAGATGCAGTCACTGATGAATACCCCTGTCACTCCTGTCACCCCTGTCACGCCCGTCAGGCCCGACCGGTCCGCCCTGTCGGCGCTGGTGGGGAACACGCCGCTACTGCGGGTGTCCGAGCCGCTGACTCCCGCGGACCGCGGCTTCTGGGCCAAGCTGGAGGGCTTCAATCCCGGCGGCATCAAGGACCGTCCGGGTCTGCACATGGTCGAGCGGGCCCGCGCCCGCGGCGACCTGGGACCCGGCGCCCGGATCATCGAGTCCACCAGCGGCACCCTCGGCCTGGGCCTCGCCCTGGCCGGGATGGTCTACGGCCACCCCGTCACCCTGGTCACCGATCCGGGACTGGAGATGTCCATGACCCGGCTGCTGACCGCCTACGGCGCCCAGGTCAACGTGGTTTCCGAGCCCCACCCCACCGGCGGCTGGCAGCAGGCCCGCCGTGAGCGGGTCAAGGAGTTGATGGCGCGTCACTCGGGCTCATGGTGCCCGGACCAGTACAACAACCCGGACAACACCACCGCGTACACCCCGCTCGCCCTGGAGTTGGCGACGGAGATGGGCCACATCGACGTCCTGGTGTGCAGCGTGGGCACCGGCGGGCACTCCGCAGGCGTCTCCCGCGTACTGAAGCAGCTGTACCCCGAACTGAAGGTGGTCGGGGTCGACACCATCGGCTCCACGATCTTCGGGCAGCCGGCCCGGCCGCGGCTGATGCGGGGCCTGGGGTCGAGCATCTATCCCCGCAACGTCGCCTACGACAACTTCTCCGAGGTCCACTGGGTGGCCCCGGCCGAGGCGGTGTGGACCTGCCGCCAACTGGCCACCTCGCACTACGCCACCGGGGGGTGGAGCGTAGGGGCGGCTGCCCTGGTCGCCGGCTGGCTGGCCCGCACCATGCCCGCGGACACCCGGATCGCGGCGATCTTCCCCGACGGCCCGCAGCGCTACCTGGGCACGGTGTTCGACGACGACTACTGCGCCGCTCACGGCCTGCTGGACACCCCGCCCTCGCCCGAGCCCGAGGTGATCGGGCGGGCGGACGAGAAGGAGGTCACTCGCTGGACCCGGTGCCCCGCCGTGGTCGACCCACTCACGCTGACCGAGCCGTCGCAGGAGACCGACGTACGGGCCGAAGCGCGGGCCGACGTCGTGGGGGAGGGCCGGTGAAGAGCACCCTCGCACAGGTACGCACGTACGAGCGCAGCGTCCAGCTGTTGATGGTCAATCAATTCACCATCAACCTCGGCTTCTACATGCTGATGCCGTATCTGGCCGCCCATCTGTCCGGCACCCTCGGACTGGCCGGATGGGTCGTCGGACTCATCCTCGGCGTACGGAACTTCAGCCAGCAGGGCATGTTCCTCGTCGGCGGGACGCTCGCCGACCGGTTCGGCTACAAGCCGCTGATCGTGGCGGGATGCGTGCTGCGTACGGTTGGCTTCGCGACGCTCGGGCTGGTCGACTCGCTGGCCGCGCTGCTCGCCGCGTCGGCGGCGACCGGTCTCGCGGGAGCGCTGTTCAACCCGGCGGTACGGGCCTATCTCGCCGCGGACGCGGGGGAGCGCAGGGTCGAGGCGTTCGCGCTGTTCAACATCTTCTACCAGGCCGGGATCCTGCTGGGCCCGCTCGCGGGCATGCTGCTGACCGGGGTGGACTTCCGCGTCACCTGCCTGGTGTCGGCCGGGATCTTCGCGCTGCTGTCCGTGGTGCAGATCCGCGCCCTGCCCGCCCGCAAGGGCGAAGACCGCGAGGACCGGGAGGGCGACGGCCAGGAGAGCGTGCTCGCCCAGTGGCGCGGCATCCTCGCCAACCGGCCCTTCCTGCTCTTCTCCGGCGCCATGATCGGCTCGTACGTGCTGTCGTTCCAGGTCTATCTCGCGCTGCCGCTCGAGGTGCGCCGGCTCGGGGGCGAGGGCGAGTTCGGCACGGCGGCGGTGGCGTTGCTCTTCGCCGTCTCCGGCCTGAGCACGATCCTGGGGCAGACGAGGGTGACCGCCTGGTGCAAGGCCCGTTACGAGCCCGGCCAGTCGCTGACCCGGGGGCTCGCCGTCATGGGCGTCGCGTTCGTGCCGCTGCTGGTGGCCACGGCCGTGCCCGTACCCGAGTCCGGCGTCGGACTGTGGCTGCTGGCCGCGGTGCCGCCGACGCTCGCCGCGTTGCTGCTCGCGATCGGCACGATGATCGCCTACCCCTTCGAGATGGACACCATCGTCCGCCTCTCCGGTGACCGCCTCGTAGCCACGCACTACGGGCTCTACAACACCATCTGCGGGGTCGGTATCACCCTCGGGAACCTGCTCACCGGCGCCGCCCTGGACGCCGCCCGCGAGGCCGGCATGCCCGCGCTGCCGTGGATTTCCCTGCTCGCACTGGGCCTCGCCTGCGCGACCGCCCTGTACGGCCTGCACCGCACGGGCCGACTGGCGACCCCGGAGCCGCAGCCCCGCCCCGTCCCAGCCTGACCCACCTTCACGAACCGGGGGGCGGGCGCCGTCGAGCGCCCGCCCCTTCCGGGTTCAGCGCCCGCCCTCTGCGGGTTCAGCGCCCGCCCCTTCCGGGGCAGAAGCAACGCCGAGGGCTCAGGACACGGGCGCGGAGCTTGGTGGACGCACCGTACCCACTGGCCACACCCGGTTCACCGGGATTCCCCGCTTACCGGCCTCCGCGACGACGTCGGCCGTGCCGCCGTAGCCATGGGCGGGCAGCCCGTCCCATACGGCGAGCAGGGCATCGATGTCGTCGAGCATGAGCTCGCCGGCGACCATGAACGCGTGCCCGTCGGATGTGGCCAGGCCTGTCCGACGCACGGTGGAGGCGTGGGAGAGGAGGTGGTCGAAGTCGGCGTGGTGACGTGTCGGAAGAACAGATCTGTAGTCCTCGGCGGGAATGACCGCCTCGATGCTTCCGGCGTGCGCCAGGGCTTCGTACGCGCACCAGGTGTCCGGGCCGTCGGCAAGACACGTGACCACCACCAGGTCGCCATGCGAAGCGACGGCGTATCCCTCGATATGTGTGGCGAGTTGCTCTCGCACCGGCAGGGCGATCGCCTCGGGCAGCCCGCGGTGTCCGGTGATGCCGACCCTCATCAGTCCTCCTCGTGGTCGGATGACATCCGGACCAACTTCGGTGAAGTACCGCCGTATTGCCCGTGACGGCCGTGACGGCATGGACAGGTCATGGCCTCCTGGGTGAAAGCTTTTCCTCGCACCATTCGGCATGGTCCCGACATCCTCGACGGTAAGGAAGCGTCTGTGAGAACGCACCGCACCACGCGAAGAGCCACAGTCCTCGCCTCAGGCACCGTGCTGATCACCCTCCTCGCGGCGTTCCCCGCAGGGGCGGGCGCGTCCGACCTGCCGGTGGTGACCGCGAGCAGCGAGACCGCCGCGCTCTACGACGACGAGGCGGGCGGCAACGCCGATGCGGATGACCCGGCGATCTGGCGAAACGCCGCCGACCCCGGCCGCAGTCTCGTCGTCGCCACCGCCAAGGAGGGCGGCCTGCGCGTCTACGACCTGCGAGCGCGCCTGGCGCAGTCGCTGGCCGCACCGAAGCCGCCGGCGGAGGACGACGCCCCGGGCCGCTTCAACAACGTCGACCTCGTCTCCGGTCTGCGTACGTCGTCCGGCCGGGCCGATGTGGCGGTCGTGACCGACCGGGGCAATGACCGCCTGCGGATCTACCGCATCGATCCGTCCCGCCCGGACGGCCCGCTGACCGACATCACCGACCCGGCAGCCGCCCCGGTGTTCTCCGCCGACCAGGCCGAGATCAACGACCAGCGGACCGCGTACGGCTTGGCCACGTGGAAGGACAAGGCCACCGGGCGCACGTACGCCCTGGTCAGCCGGCGCGAACGTACCCGCCTCGCTCTGCTCGAACTCGTCCCCGCCGCGGGCGGCACGGTCGGTTACCGCAAGGTGCGCACGCTCGACCTCCCGTCCTCCTTCCGTCTGCCCGACGGCACGACGTGGAGCCCCTGCGCGGAACCCGGTGAACTCCCGCAGGTCGAGGGCATGGTCGTCGACCCGGCCACCGGCACTCTCTACGCCGGCCAGGAGGACATCGGCATCTGGCGGCTGCGCGCCGACCTCACCGGCAAGCCGGTCCTGATGGACAAGGTCAGGGAGTACGGCGTCCCCGGGACGTACGACGAGGAGACCGAGGAGTGCGCGCCGGGCGCCGACCCGGGCTTCGGCGGGAAGCGGCTGTCTGCCGACGTCGAGGGCCTGACCCTCTACCAGGAGAGCGACGGCGACGGCTACCTGCTCGCCTCCAGCCAGGGCGACAACACCTTCGCCCTGTACGACCGTGAGGTGAGCGAGGACAACGAGTACGAGGGCGGCTTTCGGATCGGCGCCGCCTCGGAGACCCTCGACAGCGTGGAGGAGTGCGACGGCGCCGCCGTCCTGAACGCCCCGCTGGGCGCCCGCTACCCGCGCGGCCTGCTCGTCGTCCAGGACGGCCAGGAGACGCCGGCGGTACCGGACGGGGAAGGCGGCACCCGTACCGCGACCGGCTTCAAGTTCGTCGATCTGGGTGACGTCGTGGACGCCGCCGACATGTGAACGGCCTGTGCGGCCGCCGGGGCGCGCCCCGGCGGCCGCACAGGCGCAGATCAGAGCTGGAACTCCGCGGGGTTCACTCCCAGCGCCGTGCAGGCCTCCCGGATGATCATCTGCTCGGCCGGGGAGAAGTCTCCGTCGGCACCCGCGATGACCATGCCGGTCTGGATCACCGCCCTCGCCTCGGTCGGCTTCTTGGCGGCCTTGGCGATGTCCTGCATCGCCTCGGCCTTGCCGTGCGGGAAGTTGTGGGTCAGCTGGTCCACATGCTTGTTGAAGCGCTGACGCAACTGCTCCGGCGGGAAGTTCTGCAGCACGTCATTGCTGAGGATCATCGACTCCACGTGCTGCCGCTCGGCCGGGTCCACATGCCCGTCGGCTGCCGCGACCAGTGCGCACATCGCCATGCTCGCGTCCCGGTACGCCCCGCTCTTCAGCTCGGTCTTGAGGGAGCCGAGTTGCGTCTTCAGTACGCTGACCAGCTGGGCGCGTGAACCACCGCCGGACCCCGCACCGCGGCTCCGTCCGCCGGTCGCGCCGCGCCCGCCCTGGGACTGCTGCAGGGTCTTGGCCTGGTCCTTGAGCCGGTCCCACATTGCCATGGATGTCACCTCGGTAGTTGAGTCATCGGTCGCAAACCCGCTCGCGCGCGCTCAAAGGACCAACGGCCGCCTCTGTGCAAAGGTTCCGCAAAGTGCGCCGCCCCTGCCGTCGTCCGGTGTTCCGTCCGCCACAGAGCCCAGCGCGCCGGAGTGCGCCTCATCCCTGCGGTGGGCCGTCGTGTCCGTCTGGGCCGTCGTGGGCCGGCTCGGGGCGGTGGATGCCGCGGGGGCGGTAGCCGAGGGCGTCGGAGCGGCCCAGCAGGTCGGCGAGGAGCCAGATGATCGCCAGCCACATCTCGGTGCCCTGGAGCCCTGGTTCCGGGCCCGGGCCGGAGGTCCCCGGACCGAAGCCGAAGCCCCGGCCGTCCTGCCAGCGCCGCAGGGCGGCGTCCAGTTGCCGCTCGGCCCAGGCGCGTATCTCGGCCGAGCGGTAGCCGCCGTCGCCGGTGCCTCCGCCCAACTGCCGGGTGCACAGCCACAGCGGATGGGCGACGTCCAGCACATTGCAGGCGTTCTCCTGCCCCGCGCCGAAGTGGCGGACGTCGCGGGCGTGGTCCAGGACCGCGTCCACGGCCCGCCGCGGGTGCGGCACCGGCAGCCCGAACTGTGCGAACGAGCCGCGCGTCAGCCGGTAGTAGCCGTTGACGACCTGCAGCCGCCCGGCCACGGGCGAGGGTCTGCCCCACATGCCGCTCCACGGATCCGCCCGGGTCAGCAGCCAGCCGAACAGGGCCTCCAGGCTGCCCGGTCGGGTGCCGTCGCCGTTCGCGTACCGCAGGTTCCAGTGGGCGGCCGTGGCCCAGGTGTCGATCCACGCCCCGGCTCCCCACGCGCCGTCGCGCCACGGCAAGCCCTCCAGACGCGCGATGAGTTGGCTCGCCGTCATCTCCCTTACGCCGCGCACCGGATGCGGGAAGGAGGAGCCCAGCAGATCGAGGGCGTAGCCGACGGACAGGACGTGGTAGAGCGCGGCGCCCTCGCCGAGGAAGCCGTCGTCGTCCGGCGCGGGCAGCGGTTCGCCGAACTCGGGCACCAGACCGGTGTCCGGGTCCTGCAGGGCGGCCAGGCGCTGGACATGGTCGCTCGTGTCGAGCTGTTCGGGAGCGGTGCCCAGCAGCAGGTCGGCGATCTCCACGGCATCGCAGTGCGCCCGTACCGTGGGCGCGGTCCCGGGCCGGTCGGCGTACCCCTCGCCGTCCCAGCACCGGCCGAGGACGTCGGCCGCCTGCGCGCGGGCGGTCTCGGCGAACCGGGCCAGAACATCGCCGTCGTGTCCCGTGCGGGCCGTGCGGGCCGTGCCAGCCGCGGAGGTCGCCTTGGCGTCCCGCCGGTCGCGGACCGGCCGTGCAGGGTTTCCGGCGGCCACCGTCCACGCCGGCAGGTCCTTGGTGACCACCGCCCCGGCGCCGATCACGCAGTGGTCACCGATGGTCACGCCGTCCACTACGACCACGTGCGACCCGATCCATACGTCGTCCCCGACGGTGATCCCCCGGCTGGAGTGCGGCTGCTGGAAGACCGGCCGGTCGGGAGCCATGGAGTGGTTGAAGCCGAGCAGCGAGGTGTGCGCGCCGATCCGCACCCCCTTCCCCAGCGCGACGGTGCCGCGCACGACTGTGAAGGGGTTGAGCGTGCAGTCGGTGCCGGTGGTCAACTCTCCGGTGACATAGGCGTGGGCGGCGATGTACGAGTCGTCCCCGAGCCGTAGTTGATCGGGGAACACCGCCGCCGACTGGGCGACGTAACACCGCTCACCCGTCTCGCTGTCCCCGCCGATCGACCGCTGCCGCTCCCGCTGCGCGGCGCGCTGTTCCTCCGTCGCCTCCTCCGCGAAGAGCCAGGGGCAGTGATCGAAGTGCTCTGCTGACAATTCCTGTCCAAGACCCATGAGCCGCACAGTAAGCAGCGGGACGCCCGTGGCGAAGCTGGCACCTGGGTCAAGGCCTGCCTGAATGCGGAGGACCGTCTTTCAATTGCTCTGAATCGGGGTGCGGTTGACCCGGACTGCGTGATCGTTGATGGACTGGCGGCCAGCCCTGCAGGGGCGGATGCCGGTCGTGACCGCATGATCACTGGGGGAAGAATGACCCGTCCGAGCAAGCCCGCCTTGACCCGCCGCACTGTGCTCGGCGGTACCGCGGCGGCCGGAGCCGGCGCGGCGCTGGCGTCCGGCAGCGCCGCAGCGGCGGATTCCGGCCGCCACCGCCCGCTGGACCAAGCATCGATCGACGCTGCCGCCGCGCGGCTCGACAGCGATCTGATCGCGCTGCGGCGTGATCTGCACCAGCATCCCGAGACGGCGGGGCAGGAACTCCGTACCGCCGCCGAGGTGGCCGACCGGCTCCGTGCAGCCGGGCTTGCGGTGACCACCGGCGTGGGCGGCAACGGAGTCGTCGCCGTACTCAAGGGGGCGCGCCCCGGACGTACGGTGGCCTACCGGGCCGACATGGACGCGGTGCCGCCGGACGGGATCGTCACGGGAGGCACCGAGGCGGCCCACGTCTGCGGGCATGA
The DNA here is from genome assembly GCF_005786655.1 of Streptomyces montanus. Lineage (NCBI taxonomy): Bacteria > Bacillati > Actinomycetota > Actinomycetes > Kitasatosporales > Streptomycetaceae > Streptomyces > Streptomyces montanus. Next base: position 46,299 of record NZ_VBZC01000030.1, on the reverse strand, counting down.
CATCCACACCACGGTGGGTGTCGGCGTCGCGCAGGTGCTGGCACAGCTGAGGCACCGGCTCAGCGGGACGGTGGTCTTCTTCTTCCAGCCCGGTGAGGAGGCCCTTGTGGGCGCTCGCGCGATGATCGACGCCGGTGTGCTGGAGTGGACCCGCCCCGAGGAGATCCACGCGCTGCACTGCGGCCCGTTTCCGGTGGGGCAGTTCGCGGTGACACCAGGCAGCGGACTGCCGGGCCAGGACCGTGCGGTGATCACGCTGACGGGGCCGGACACGACCGAGTCGGCGCGGCGGCTGGCCGCGGAGATCGGTGGGCTCGCCACGGTGGCACCCCCGCAGACGCCCGCGGACCTGGAGCGGATGGTCGCGGCGGTGCAGACGCCGGACGGTCCGCTGGCCCGGTTCGTCGTCACCCGCGCCAGGGCGAAGGAGGCCGACGCCGAAGGCAGGGCCGAGGTGCAGGTGTCGTACCGCTGCTGGCCCGAGGAGCGGTACGTCGAGGTGCGCGAGGAGATCCGCCGGCTGGCGAAGCCGTACGCAGGGGCCCTGGTGAGTTTCCCCGCTGATCCGTTCCCGGCCATGGTCTGTCCGGAGAAGGAGGCGCATGCCGTGGCACGGCATCTGCGCCGGGTGCTCGGCCCCGGCGGGGTGACGGTGCTGCACGCGGCGTTCCCCTTCAACGGCGAGGACTTCGCGCTGTTCCTCGACCGCATACCCGGCACCTACACCTTCCTCGGCGTCCGTGCCCCGGGCGCCGGCATCACGAGCAGCTACCCGCACTATGGCGACTTCGACCCTGATGAGCGGGCCATCGGTATGGGCGTCCGCGCGATGTCGGGCTGGCTCGCCGCGCGCGCCCGGGCGTGACCGACCCGGGTTGACCAGGGGCACACCTGCGACGGCTGCCGACTTCGACACGCGTTCGACTGTGGCAGCCAGAAAGACGCGCTTCACTGGTCTCGTGGAACTCGTTGAGCGACCGATCAAGTGGGACCAGCAGAAACATGCGGTCGGCACGGAGTCTCATCAACAGCGCTGCGCCTGGGGTGCTCCTTGTAGCCGCGCAGCGAGTTGGAGCGTTCATGTGACGGACAAGGGCGGCGACAGCTGGTGGGCTGTCTGCGAGGAACACCGTGCCTCGTCGGTGGTCTTGAACGCCATGCGTCCGGCTGAGTAGCGCAGGCTTCCTCTCGCCGCCGGCGACCTCTCAGTCGTCTGATCAGGCTCGGCCTCGGCCTTGGCCTCTTGCCGTCGGCCGTGTGGCGGTCGGGTGATCCTGTTGGGTGTTGGCTTTGAGCAGGGCCGCGCCCAGTGGGGTCAGGGTGTGCAGCACGGTGGTGGTGTGCCTGTGGCTGGTGATCAGGTGGGCGTTGCGCAGTGACGTGGTGTGGTGGGTGGCGGTCGCCGGTGAGATGCCGAGCGCGCGGGCGAGTTCTCCGGTGGTGGCCCCGGCGGCGATGAGGTGCAGGGTGGCGGCGCGGGTGCGGCCGAGCAGAGCAGCCAGTGTGGCCTGAGCCGAGGGATCGGCCGGCTGGGGCGGCGCCTCGTGGAGGAGCGGGTAGAGCAGTACGGGCGGCAGGCCAGGATCGGCCAGTGAGACGGGGGTGCCCCAGCAGAAGTAGGAGGGGATCAACACCAGGCCGCGGCCGTTGAGGTGGAGATCGCGCTCGGCGGCCGAGTAGTCGACCGTCAGCACCGGGGCCCGCCAGCGTACGCGGGGGCCCAGTCGGCGTAAGAGGGCTTCGGCACCCTGGTCGATGAGGCCGCGGGCGAGGTCGGAGCGTGTCGCGTCCAGGCGGGCCTGGAGGATTTCGGTATGCGGCGCGATGAGCGCGTCGTGGTAGGCGCGCAGCGCGCGGACCAGGTCGCCGCGGGTCTCCCGGTCGGCCAAGGCCGGTGCCCAGGCCGGGGCGCCGCTGACCCGGGCGAGGATGCCGACTTCGCGCAGGACCCGCCGACGGGGGGTGGCCACAATGGCCTCCAGGCCGGCGTCCAGGCCTTCGCCGGCCTGGGCGGGGGTGAGGAAGTCCGGGAAGTAGGCAGCGCGAGGGAAGAGCGGGAGCAGCAGGGTGCGCACCATGCAGTCCAGGCCGCGGTCCTGGAGTTCAGTGCGGGCCGTGCGATACCAGCCGGCGTAGGCCCAGCGCCCGCGGCGGGTCTGGAACCGGTGCAGGCTGAAGGCGAGGGCAGGGCCTCTCGGCAGCTCGGGGATGCGAATCGAACCGAGCAATGCCGGGAGGCCCTGTCGCCGTCTTCGAGATGAACGGGGCTGTCCAGGACGACTCCGACGCCGTGATCACACCGGCCGCACCAAGACCATCTCGCTCGCGACCAGCCGTCACAGGACAGCCGTCAGGTTGAGCGGATGGTCGAACAGGATGTGAGGAGGACGCGGGCGATTTCTGCGGCGAGCGGATGGCTCTGTTCTTCCAGCTCGACATCCCCCCGGGACTTGGAGCCTTTCGGCGGAGACCACTTGCCGGCCTTTCACTGCCGCACGCACAACGACGCATCCGACCCCCAGTCGGCTGACGGCCGGCTCGTGCCTGGGCACTGGGACGCTCCGCAGCCGCCCTACCCGCGTCCGTTCCGGCGCGTGCTGCTCCAACGCCACGCGGCGCTGTCGGCCGCGGAAGTCGAACCATCCCTGTGTGCCCTGCCGCTGACTCTGCAACGAGGTCTACCTGCTGGCGTGCCCAGGCCCGCCGCGACCCGGCGGCGGTGTGGCCGGTGAACCGGAACTGATTCGCCCAAAGGGCCCCTGAACAGCCAAAAGGCCCTTCCGAAGAAGGGCCGAGGCGCGGCGCCCCCGGCAGGACTCGAACCTGCGGCCAAGCGCTTAGAAGGCGCCTGCTCTATCCACTGAGCTACGGGGGCCGGGTGTGGTGGCCTGTGGCACTGATGCCCGGGTGTGGGCGGATCCGTGACCTCGCCGGGGACAAGGATAGGGCTCCCGGGTCCTTGTCCCTGGTGCTTCGCCTCCGTGGCTCAATGTGGAGGTTCGGTGAAGCGGTCCCGATAATCGCAGGCAGGTGCGAATCGTGCATCGCTTTTGGCGCCTCACGCCCCGGGTGTTGTGCACTCGTTATGCCTGCGCCCCAGTCGTCCCTTCCGCCCCGTGTGTCTGATCGGCGCGCAGACATGCTCATATGCTTCAGAAAGCATCCGAAATTGGGCATTCTTCGCATGTGGTGACCTTGGACGTACGGCCTCAGCTGCTCGATGCACTCTCCGCCCTGCGCGACCGCGTCGCCGCCGCACGCTTTCCGCTGCCCCTGGCGGGGGCTCCACGCGCGCGTGCCAATCGCGACGAACTGCTCGCGCAGCTCGACGACTATTTGGTGCCCCGGTTGAAGGATCCCGAAGCGCCGTTGCTCGCCGTCGTCGGGGGGTCCACCGGCGCCGGGAAGTCGACGCTCGTCAACTCCCTCGTGGGGCGGCGCGTCAGCGAGGCGGGGGTGCTGCGGCCCACGACACGCACTCCGGTGCTGGTGTGCCATCCGGAGGATCATCACTGGTTCAGCGGTATGCGCGTACTGCCCGCCCTCAAGCGCGCGTGGGCGCCTCAACGGGGGACCGGGGACAACATGTTCCTGCCGGGCGAGGAGGGCTCGCGCGTGCTGCGTATCGAGACCGTCGACACCCTCCCGCGCGGGCTCGCTCTCCTCGACGCGCCCGACGTCGACTCCCTGGTCGCCGACAACCGGGTGCTCGCCGCCGAGCTGATCTGCGCGGCCGACATCTGGGTCATGGTCACCACGGCCGCGCGGTACGCCGACGCCGTCCCCTGGCATCTGCTGCGCACCGCCAAGGAGCACGACGTCACACTCGTCACCGTCCTCGACCGGGTACCGCACCAGGTGGTGACCGAGGTGTCGCGGCAGTACGGCGCCCTGCTCACCAAGGCGGGGCTCGGCGAGGTGCCCCGCTTCACCGTGCCCGAGCTGCCCGAGTCCGCATGGGGTGGGGGGCTGCTTCCGGCCACCGCGGTGGCGGAATTGCGCGAGTGGCTCACCTATCTGGCTCAGGAGCCCGGGGCCCGGCAGCAGGCGATGGCGCGTACGGCGTACGGGGTACTCAACTCGCTGAAGTCGCGGATGCCCGAGCTGGCCAGCGCCGCGGCCGCGCAGTACGCCGCCGCGCTGCGGCTCACCGCGGCCGTCGACGGGGCGTACGACAGCGAGCACACGCGCGTGCGGAACCGTTTGCAGGCCGGGGCCGTGCTCGCCGGAGACGCGCTGAAGCGGTGGCGCAGCTATCCGCTGGACTGCACCGCCGGCGAACTGCTCGACGCGCTCGTCGAGAGCCTGGCCGCGCTGCTGCTGTGTGCGGTCACCGCCGCCGACGAGCGGATCGACGAGGCCTGGCGGCGCGAACCCGCGGCCCGCGCGCCTGGCCTGATGGACCGTGATCCGTCGCTGGAGGGAGCCGAACACCGGATCGGGATGACCGTACGACGGTGGCGGCGGGTCCTCGAGGAATACGCGGAGGAAGAACTGCGCCCCTTCGACAAGGGCTCCGCGCCGGACGCCGAGGTGGTGGCCGCGCTGGTCGCCACCGCGCTTCTGGGCGGCCGCAGGGCGCGGTCCGCGGGCGAAGGCCTCGCCGAGCGGATCGGAGCGCACCGTGCCCTGCGGCTGCGCGACCAGGGCGGCCGGCTGCTCACCGAGTACCTCGGCCAGGCCCTGCGCACCGAACGAGACCGCCGGCTCGCCCCGCTCGACGCCCTCGACGTACAACCGGAACCCCAGGCCGAACTCATCGCCGCGCTGTCCGTACTGCAGAAGGAGAGGTGACCGCGGTGACTGCCGTCACGGACCACTGGGATCACTCGGATCACACCGGAGACAACGAGGGACGCGGAGAACGCGGGAGACGTGAGGGACGTGAGGGACGGGGAGGGCCCGGGGGACATGAGGGACGCGAGGGACGTCGGGGTCGCGGGAAGGGTGAGCACGCGCGCGTGGCGGACGAGGACGACGGTTCCGAGGCTGACCCCAGGGACGGGGCCGACGACGCATCCGTTGACGCGGACTCCGAGACCGCCTGGGACGACGGGCTGATCGCGCGGCGCGTGTCCGACACGGCCGAGGGGCAGGCCATGCCGGAGAAGGTCGTGGACACCAAGCCGCCGACGGTGACCCCTCTCGCGTACGACGGGTCGCTACGGTCCCGTCTCGACGCGCTTCGCGAACTGGTGGGGCTGTCCCGGACCCGCCTCGACAGCAAGACGCTCGCCGAGGCGGGCCGGGTCCTCGACGAGGCCGCGGCGCGGCGCCGGCTCTCCGGGCAGCACACCGTCGTCGCCATCGCCGGAGCCACCGGCAGCGGCAAGTCGCAGCTCTTCAACGCGCTCGCCGGCGTGGCCATTTCGGAGACCGGAGTACGCAGACCGACCACCGCCGCGCCCATCGCGTGCAGCTGGAGCGACGGCGCGGCGAGCCTCATCGACCGGATCGGCATCCCGGGGCGGCTGCGGCGACGCCCCTTGCAGAGCCCGGAGGCCGAGGCGCAGTTGGGCGGGCTCGTCCTCATCGACCTGCCCGACCACGACTCCGCGGCCGTCCAGCACCGCGAGCACGTGGACCGCATCCTGGCGCTCGTCGACGCCGTCATCTGGGTCGTCGATCCCGAGAAGTACGCCGACGCCGTGCTGCACGAGCGCTACCTGCGGCCCATGGCGGGGCACGCCGAGGTCATCTTCGTGGTCCTCAATCAGGTCGACCGGCTGCCCGGAGAGGCCGCCGACCAGGTCCTCGACGACCTCAGGCGACTGCTCGACGAGGACGGGATCGCGCTCGGTGAGTACGGCGAACCGGGCGCGAGCGTGCTCGCGCTGTCCGCCCTCACCGGGGACGGCGTCGGGGAACTGCGCGAGGCGCTCGGCCACTTCGTGGCCAGGCGGGCAGCCGCGACACGCCGGATCTCCGCCGACCTGGACGCGGCGGCGGCGCGACTGTGGCCCGTCTACGCGACCGAGCGCCGGACCGGGCTCAGCGAGGAGGCACGGGAAGAGTTCGCCGACCGGCTCGCGGACGCGGTGGGCGCCACGGCCGCGGGTGAGGCCGCCGAGCGCGCCTGGCTCCGCAACGCCAACCGTGCGTGCGGCACGCCCTGGTTGCGGCTGTGGCGCTGGTGCCAGGACCGTTACGACCTCATGCCCGGGCGCCTCCCCGTACGGACGCAGGCGGACGAGGAGGCCACGGCGCGTCAGCGCGTCGAGCAGGCCGTGCGCACGGTGGTCGAGCAGGCCGCCGGCGGGCTGCCCACGCCCTGGGCGCAGGCGGTGCGGGAGGCAGCCGTGCGAGGAGCGCAGGGGCTGCCGGAGGAGCTGGACGAGCTGGCGGCACGGGCCGGTTCTCCGGCCGGACGACCGCCGCGACCTGGCTGGTGGCCGGCCGCCGTACTGGCGCAGGCATCCATGACGATCTTCCAAGTCATCGGTGGGCTCTGGCTGTTGGGGCAGATCATCGGCTTCATGTCGCCCAATCTCGGGGTGCCGGTGCTGCTGATGGCGATCGGCATCGTGGGCGGGCCGTTGGTCGAGTGGGCCTGCAAACTGGCGGCGCGCGGGCCGGCACGGAGGTACGGGCAGGAGGCGGAACAACGATTGCGGGAGGCGGCCGCGAGCTGCGGCCGGGCCAACGTGCTGGATCCGGTGGCGGCGGAGCTGCTGCGCTATCAGGAGGTACGGGAGCAGTACGCACGGGTCACGGGGGTCGGGGCTTCGGTCGGATGAGAGGGGCGGGCCCCATTCGGTGGGACGAGGGTGGGCCGGGTCCGTTTCGGTGGGATGAGGAGGCCGGGCCCGCTTCGATGAGGCATTGCCCCTCCATCGGGTGAAGGAGTTGTCCACAACTGGGCGGTGGCCCACAGCGCTCAGCGGGCTCGGGCCGGCGGAGGCAGTCTGAGGTCGCGGCGATCGCACCGCGGTCGTGGCGACAGACGCAGCCGTGCGGGACGGGCCCGTACGCATGTGGGCACGGGAGGGGTTCGAGATGAACGAGACGATGGTGTGCGTGGTGGGGAACGTCGCTACGCAGCCGGTGTACCGGGAGACGGCGACGGGAGCGTCGGCGAGGTTTCGGCTGGCGGTGACGCAGCGGTACTGGGACCGCGAGAAGAACGGGTGGACGGACGGGCACACCAATTTCTTCACGGTGTGGACCAAGCGGGCGCTGGCGACGAATGTGCAGGCGTCCCTGACCGTGGGCGATCCGGTAGTCGTCCAGGGCCGGTTGAAGGTCCGCTCCGAGCAGCGGGACGGGCAGTCATGGACGTACGCGGACATCGAGGCGTCCGCGCTCGGCCACGATCTGTCGCGCGGCACCGCCGCGTTCCGGCGGGCTTCCAAGGGGGAGGCGGCGTCGGCCGCGACGTCCCGGCCGGAGCCCAACTGGCAGACGGGGACGGGAGCCCGCCCGGATGCCACGGCCCAACAGCAGCCGGAGCCAGCATTGGTGACATGACGTCAAATGTCGTTGCTGTGCCGATAGGCCCAGCTCGCATCCGACGGGCGATAACGATTCCGAGTCGGATCGGTTATCCGATGGGATCACTGGGGAATGCGGTGCGACCCCGTCCCTAGGATGCCGGGCATAGCTCTTGTGGCTTGTGATTCTGCTGGTGGGACCGTAACCCCCCACGTCAACGGGTCCTGCTCGAAGGGAAATTCGTGCTTTCTTCGTTCTCTGCGTTGTCCGCGCGCGGGCTGGGCGCTGCCCGCCTCGCCGTGGCGGCGCTGGTGTCCGGGCTCGTCGTGGTGGGTGTGATGACCACCGCGGGTACGGCCGCCGCCGACGAGATCCCGCAGAACCATGGCGGCGCGACCGCCACCATAGGTGGCCTCAAGACGTCCGGGCCCGCTGTCATCCACGACAACGGCGAGGACAGGCAGGTGTCCGCGGGTCTGTTCGAGATGTTCGTCGACGACGGCGGCGCTCTGCAGACCTACTGCATCGACATCAACAGCCCGACGCAGAAGGACGCCAAGTACCAGGAGACGTCCTGGAGCGGTACGTCGCTGAACGGCAACCCCGACGCGGGCAAGATCCGCTGGATCCTGCAGAACTCCTATCCGCAGGTGAACGACCTCGCGGCGCTGGCCGGGAAGGCGGGCGCTAGCGGGCTCACCGAGCAGGACGCGGCGGTCGGCACGCAGGTGGCGATCTGGCGCTACTCGGACGGCGTCGACGTGGATGCGGTGAACCCGCGGGCGGAGAAGCTCGCCGACTATCTGCAGAAGCATGCGCGGAACGTGGCGGAGCCGGAGGCCTCGCTGACCCTGGATCCGCCCGCGGTCTCCGGGCACGACGGTGGGATGCTCGGCCCCGTGACGGTGCACACCAACGCGGACAGCGTGAGCGTGACGCCGCCCGCCGACGCTGCCAGCGGGGTGAAGGTCGTCGGCGAGGACGGCAAGGTCATCACGTCCGCGGCCAACGGCAGCCGGCTCTTCTTCGACGTGCCCGAGGACGCCGCGGACGGCTCGGCCGCGCTGACGGTTCAGGCCTCGACCACCGTCCCGGTCGGCCGGGCCTTCGCCTCAGAGAGCAGGAGCCAGACACAGATCCTCGCGGGCTCCAGCGAGTCGACGGTCTCCGCGACGGCGTCCGCGTCCTGGGCCGGGAAGGGCGCCATACCCGCGCTGTCGGCCGAGAAGAACTGCGCCAAGGGCGGCGTGGACATCACGGGGGTCAATCAGGGCGACGAGCCGTTCACCTTCGAGCTGATGGGGATCGAGCGCACCATCGAGGCGCGCGCGACGCAGACGGTGACGATCCCGTTGCAGGAGGATCAGGCGTACGACTTCACGATCAAGGGGCCGAACGGGTACGAGGAGCGCTTCAAGGGCGTGCTCGACTGCAGGACGCAGAGCAGCGCCGGCGGTGAGAGCACCCAGACGCTGAGCGAGCCGAGCCCGGCCTCGGCGGGCGGCACCTCCACCGCCACCGGGGGCGTCGATCTCGCGGAGACCGGCTCCTCCAGCGCCACGCCGGTGATAGCCGGGATCGCGATCGCCCTGCTCGCGATCGGTGGTGCCGCGGTGTTCCTGGTCCGCAAGCAGAAGACGCCGACGCGGGACTGACGGGGTGCGCACCTACTCGCCCCCGGCGCTCGGTGGTGGCCCGACCTGACCTGGGCACGGGCGATCACTGAGCCACACCGGCCAGCAGCCAGCGCCGCACGGGAACTTCGAGCAGAACGCGGCCTCCGCCCTGTTCGCGCGGGGCGGAGACATCCCATCCGTACTTCGCGGCGAAGGCGTCCGTGATCCTCTTCGGGAACGGGCCGCGGTGCAGCACCGCCTCCCCCTCGGCCACGACAGGAAACCGGCCGTCCTCCAACGTCAGGGAGACCCGCGAGAACTTCTCGACATTGCGGACCTTGACCGAACGTCCGTCCGCGCCGATCCACCAACTGCCCTGCAAGAAGACGAACCAGACCGGCGTCACATGGGGAGACCCGTCCGGACGCACGGTGCACAGCCAGGCGTGCTTCTCCTGAGCCAGACGGTCGCGCACAGCGGCCCCGGGCGGAGACAGCGGGGACAGGGGAGACACGGGATCACTCATGGACCCATCTCACCCGCACCCCCGCCGCGGCGCCTCGGTCCGAGGGCCCGGGACACATCGGGCTTGCGCCCTACTCCGATGGGACCAGGCCATGTTGCGGAGGTCCAGGTCCCTCACGGGAGGCAATTGCGCTCACGGATAAGTGCTGTAGGGACGCGGGTACTGTGGGGCGGGTTTGTTTGCCTGGACTACGGCGTAGGTGACCGAAGTTGCCACGGCTACCAAGACGATTCCCGCGATCTTCTGGACGAACGAGTTCTCGATCGACCTCACTCCAAAGGCGAGGAGCACGAGGAAGCCAACGGCCAGCAGAGCCATGAGTATTGATGAAGCGGACATCGAATTACTCCCCCGACTGGATAACTCGCGTGCGCGGTGTCAACGCTTCTCCTGGATCAAGGCATTGTCAATCACGCAGAACGCCGACTCGGAAGCGGGAGTCGCGGCAGTGGCGCAGCTCGGGGCCGGCCAGTGGAGCATTCAATCATTCAGCCGGCGAAGTCGATCAGCATCACGAGGATACAGAGAATGAGAAGCACGCCGGAGCAGATGGCGATCGTCAGGGATGTTCTGCCGCTGGTCATTTGGCCGGGGGTCGTGACATTGGTCAGATCCTGCGGATCGTAGATCACTTCCAAGGCGCCACCGATCGAGGCAGGCGGCCACTGGAACGGACCGACACTCGTCCGCAGATCGCCCGCCTCCGTGGTGAAGCGCACGAGGAGAAACGTCTGCCCGTTGTCGTTCTGCACATTCTCGCATCTCGCACTGGTGCGTATCCCGCGCTTGCGCAGCAGTCGTCCCCGCCTGTTTATGACTGCCGAAAGGATCAAAAAAAGCTTGCTATAACAGCAACCGGAATAGCCGGACCGCCCATCACCCACCTCCACAGGTCGAGCATGTTGCCAGACGTGCCAGTGCGATCGTAAGTGGTCAGAGTGATGATTATGCGGCCGCAGATGGTCAGTTGTGGCTGTACAGCAGCGAAGGACAGCAGCTATCGCGACCTCAGCTGACCATGCGCGACCATGAGTCGTCGCTTCCAAGTGAGTGGAGCTACGGGCCCTACTGGGTGTCAGGCCGGCGGCGTGCGAAGAGAATTCCCCCGAGCGTGCTCTCGGCAGAGGTGAGAGTCATCCGTGCCTCGACCGTGAAGCCGGCATCGTTGAGCCAGGCGGCCACTTCCTGGTCCGCATAGCTCGTGGCGACGGTGTCGTACGACGTGCGGGTGTCTTCTAACCAGCCTTCAGTGGTCATGCCGGGACACGGTAGGTCAGGGGCCGTTCATCTCTGCATTGCACCCCCGCTGGAGCGGGCGGAACATGAAGAGAAGGAGGCAGTCTTCTGTGCGTGCGGTGCACCGAAGGAGATGGGGATCGTGGATCTCATCCTGCGCCCAGGTACTGCGAACGATGCCGCGGAGTGCGGCAGGATCTGTTACGAGGCCTTCGCCGGAATCGCTCGTGAGCATGGCTTTCCGCCCGACGTGCCCAGTCCCGACGTGGGTGTCGCGCTGATTGAGATGGCGCTGACCAACCCGGGGTTCTACAGCGTCATCGCCGAGCTCGATGGGCGCATCGTGGGAAGCAATTTTCTGGACGAACGCTCCCCGACCGTAGGGGTCGGCCCCATCACCATTGATCCCGCTGTTCAGAACCGGGGTATCGGCCGACGGCTGATGCACGATGTGGTGGACCGGGCTGCCGAGCGGGGGGCGCCGGGAATCCGGTTGCTGCAGAGCGGGTATCACACCAGATCGTTTTCGCTGTACGTCAGCCTGGGATTCGTGTTCCGGGAGACTGTGGCCTGCGTGCAGGGGCAGCCGATCCTGCGCGAGATGCCCGGACACACCGTCCGGGAAGCCACGGACGCGGACCTCCACGCCTGTAACGAGCTGTGCCGACGGGTTCACGGCGTCGACCGTGGCGGCGAGGTCGCCGACGCACTGAAACAGGGCACGGCCCGTGTCGTCGAGCGCGAAGGGCGCGTGACCGGATACGCCACGGACCTGGCGTTCTTCGCGCACGCCGTGGCCGAGACCACCCCAGACCTGCAGGCCCTGATCGCCTCGGCGCCCGCATTCGGCGGACCCGGCATCCTCGTGCCCGCAAGTAACAGCCCGCTGCTGCAATGGTGTCTGGCGAGCGGCCTCGGCGTGGTGCAGCTGATGAGCCTGATGAGCATCGGTCTCTACAACGAGCCCGACGGCGCGTACCTGCCCTCGATTCTCTACTGACCAGAGTCTGCCGATCTCCACTGACGAGAGTCTGCCGAGTGATCGTCCCTGGGCCGTCCCTGGGTCGTCCCCGGGGCGCCCATGCGCCGTCCAAGGCCCCGGAGGGCGCTCAACGGCGACCGGCAGTGACGGGCGGGCCACCGCCGCCGGCAGTGAAACCCCAGGTCAGAGGCACCCGAACATACGGGTTTCCCCCCAGGGGTGGCGGTCGGGCAAGATGGGGTGTATTGCCCCCTGCCGATTTCAAGCGTCCCGGACGGTTTCTCTTGGCTGAGTTCATTTACACCATGCGCAAGGCGCGCAAGGCGCACGGCGACAAGGTGATTCTCGACGACGTCACCCTGAGCTTCCTGCCGGGAGCGAAGATCGGCGTTGTCGGTCCGAACGGTGCCGGTAAGTCGACCGTCCTCAAGATCATGGCCGGTCTGGAGCAGCCGTCGAACGGTGACGCGTTCCTGTCGCCCGGTTACAGCGTCGGCATGCTGCTGCAGGAGCCGCCGCTGGACGAGTCCAAGTCGGTCCTGGAGAACGTGCAGGACGGCGCCGCCGAGATCATGGGCAAGCTCAAGCGCTTCAACGAGGTCGCCGAGCTCATGGCGACCGACTACTCGGACGCGCTCATGGAGGAGATGGGCAAGCTCCAGGACGACCTGGACCACGCCAACGCGTGGGACCTCGACGCCCAGCTGGAGCAGGCCATGGACGCGCTGGGCTGCCCGCCCGGTGACTGGCCCGTCACCAACCTCTCCGGTGGCGAGAAGCGCCGTGTCGCGCTCTGCAAGCTGCTGATCGAGGCCCCCGACCTCCTGCTGCTCGACGAGCCCACCAACCACCTGGACGCCGAGTCCGTGCAGTGGCTGGAGCAGCACCTCGCGAAGTACCCCGGCACCGTCGTCGCCGTCACCCACGACCGGTACTTCCTCGACAACGTCGCGGGCTGGATCCTGGAGCTCGACCGTGGCCGGGCCATTGGCTACGAGGGCAACTACTCCGTCTACCTGGAGAAGAAGCAGTCCCGCCTCAAGGTCGAGGGCCAGAAGGACGCCAAGCGCGCCAAGCGGCTCAAGGAAGAGCTCGAGTGGGTCCGGTCCAACGCCAAGGGGCGTCAGGCCAAGTCCAAGGCGCGTCTCACCCGCTACGAGGAGATGGCCGCCGAGGCGGACAAGATGCGGAAGCTGGACTTCGAGGAGATCCAGATCCCGCCGGGTCCGCGTCTGGGCAGCATCGTGGTCGAGATCAACAACCTCTCCAAGGCCTTCGGGGAAAAGGTCCTCATCGACAACCTTTCCTTCACGCTGCCGCGCAACGGCATCGTCGGCGTCATCGGTCCGAACGGCGCTGGCAAGACCACGCTCTTCAAGATGATCCAGGGCCTGGAGACGCCGGACTCCGGCGAGATCAAGGTCGGCGAGACCGTCAAGATCTCGTACGTCGACCAGAGCCGCGAGAACATCGACCCCAAGAAGACGCTGTGGGCCGTCGTCTCCGACGAACTGGACTACATCAACGTCGGGCAGGTCGAGATGCCGTCCCGGGCGTACGTCTCCGCCTTCGGCTTCAAGGGCCCGGACCAGCAGAAGCCGGCCGGAGTGCTCTCCGGCGGTGAGCGCAACCGGCTGAACCTCGCGCTCACCCTCAAGCAGGGCGGCAACCTGCTGCTCCTCGACGAGCCGACCAACGACCTGGACGTCGAGACGCTGTCGTCGCTGGAGAACGCGCTGCTGGAGTTCCCGGGTGCCGCCGTGGTCGTCTCCCACGACCGCTGGTTCCTGGACCGGGTGGCGACGCACATCCTCGCGTACGAGGGCGACTCCAAGTGGTTCTGGTTCGAGGGCAACTTCGAGTCGTACGAGAAGAACAAGATCGAGCGGCTGGGCCCGGACGCCGCGCGTCCGCACCGCGCCACCTACAAGAAGCTGACCCGGGGCTGATCTTGCGGCACATCTACCGCTGCCCGCTGCGCTGGGCGGACATGGACGCGTACGGCCACATCAACAACGTGGTCTTCCTCCGCTATCTGGAAGAGGCGCGCATCGACTTCCTGTTCCGCCCGGACAAGGATTTCCAGCAGGGGTCCGTGGTGGCACGCCATGAGATCGACTACAAGCAGCAGCTGGTGCACCGGCACACGCCGGTGGACGTCGAGCTGTGGGTCACGCAGATCAGGGCGGCGTCGTTCACCGTCACGTACGAGGTCAAGGACCCGGACCAGGTGTATGTCCGGGCCTCGACGGTGATCGTGCCGTTCGACTTCGAGGCGCAGCGGCCGCGCCGTATCACCGCCGAGGAGCGGGCCTTCCTCGAGGAGTACACCGACGACGAGGACGATCCGGCGGGGGCCGTCGCGGCATGACGGTTCTGCACCTCGCGGACGACGGGGAGGCGGCGGATCTTGCCGCCTTCCTCGCTCGGTTGATCCACTACGACCGTGCGGCCGCGGTGCGGCTGCAGGTGTCGGGGACGACGCTCGCGGTGTTCGGGCGGCCGCCGTCGTTCGAGGTGCTCGCGATCCGCACGGCACGGCTCGCGAAGCCGTACGAGAACGGGCTCGACGCCTCGCTCGACGTCACCGTCTCGGCCGGTGAACTCCTGGAGTCCATCGACGAGTCGGCGGCCACGGCCGTCGTCCCGGCCGCCGTCACCGGCCCGCCGTGGGCCGGGATGCTGCCGCCCCGCGGTGGCTGGCGGCAGGAGCCGGGGCTGCCCGGACTGGACACGGTGCGGGCGATGGTGGCTGAGGCGGTCGCCGAATTCCGCTCTCGCATCGGAGAGTTGACGACCGAGCAGCGTACCCGGGCCGAACTGGACCGGATCGGGCGGGAGATCTGGTCCCGGCCGATCGGTGACACCGGCCTGCCGGTGCGGGCGGCGCACGCGGCGCAGTCACTGGGCTTCCTGAGGCCCGTGGCACGCGCGACCGTGCCCGACGAGTCGGCATGGGCGCTGCTCTCGTCGGGCACATGGCTCAGGCTGCGTACGCCGTACGGGTCGATCGCCGTACGCAGGGCGGGACTCGGGGCGTTGGACGTCAGCGTGCGCTGACCCTCCCGCGACGGCGTGCGCCGACCCGCTACACGAGCGGCCACAGCGCGGCCGTGAGGGCGAAGCCGATCGCACCACATCCAAGAGACCGCCACCGCCGCCGCGGCCGCCCTGGAGACCTCCGACGCCGTCATCCGCACCACCCGCGAGGTCGTCACCGGCAGGGACCCGGACGCCAGCCTCGCCATCTCCCGCCGCGTCTCCGCCGCCCTCGTCGAAGCGGTACGCCTCGTCAACTCCGCCCGCCGGCCCGCCTTCGTCATCGCCAAGGGCGGCATCACCTCCATGTCGCGGTTCCGGGCGGCGGCGTCGGCGGGGGCGAGGCTGCGGGTGTTGGTGAGGACGAAGAAGGCGGTGCTGTTCTGGCGCAGGGCCCAGCGCAGGTCGTCGACGGTCCAGCTGGTGAGGACGGGGATGTCCTTGAGCAGCACTTTGGGGCCGGCGTGTGCGGCATCCCGCAGGGAGTCGATCCGTCCGGTCGTCAGCGTCGAGAAGTCGGCGGAGGCCAGCCAGGCCGAAGGCCCGTCGCTCACGCGCCCGTTGGCGCGCAGTACGGCCGGATCGGTGAGGAGCGGCCCATAGGTGGTGAAGTCGACCTTGTTGATGCCCCGGCCGCCCAGCTCGTCCAGTTGCCAGAGTAGGGCGAGGTGGCCGGGGTGGGCCGGTACAGACTGGTGATCCTGACCTGCACCTTCGGGCCCTTGAGCCGGTCTGCGAGTGTGAGCCGCGCGCCGGGCCTCAGCGACAGCGCCCGCGCGGCGGTCTCGGGAAGGGCCACCTCGATCTCGCGCCCCCTCGGATCGCGCGGCAGCCGCCCCTCGACGACCCGGACCCGCGACGGGTCCAGCGCGGCGAGGTGGGTGAGGTCCGGGTCGTCCCCGCGAGCGGCGGCCGGCTGTAGCGAGCGCGGCAGCGCGTACGGCCCCGACCGCACCAGCGTCCGCAGTGCCACCGGCAGCCCGTCGAAGGTGCGCCGCGCTGCCTTCCGTACGGCTCTGTCGGCGGCCTCGCGCTCATCGGCGGGCACGTCCGCCTTGACGATCAGGGTCGTGGCCGCGGCGCTCTCCGTGCCCGCCGTGTCGAGGAGGGAGTGGCGCAGGGCCGCGTCGCCGATCGCGCCGGAGTACGCGGTGAGGGTCGCCAGGACGGCGGTCGTGAGCAGGACGGTGAGCAGGGCGGCGCTCAACAGCAGGCGATGTGCCCGAGCCCGTAATAAGACGTACTCCGTCACGCGGCCCCCTCCGCAAATGTCCCGACCCGGGGCGATGTTGTCAGAGGGAGTGGCCGGCGGGTAAGCGCTTGCCGACCGGGCTTGACCCGATTGTGACCGAAATCAGGTGACGTGAGCGGCGTCAGCCCGCCGTGTTCACCATCGACGCCGCCGCGTACGTCAGGTAGTTCCACAGCGTGTGCTCGTGTTCCTCGGAGAGGCCGAGCTCGTCGACGGCGACCCGCATGTGCTTGAGCCAGGCGTCGTGCGCCGCGCGGTCGACGGTGAAGGGCGCGTGGCGCATCCGCAGCCGGGGGTGGCCGCGGTTGTCGCTGTAGGTGGTCGGGCCGCCCCAGTACTGGATCAGGAACAGCGTGAGGCGCTCCTCGGCCGGACCCAGGTCCTCCTCGGGATACATGGGCCGCAGCAGTGGGTCCTCGGCGACACCCTCGTAGAAACGGCGCACGAGGCGCCGGAAGGTCTCCTCGCCACCGACCTGTTCGTAGAAGGTCTGCTCCTGAAGTGTGCCGCGCCGAATCTCTTTCACCCGTCCATGGTCTCAGACGGGGGGACCGAGGACTCAAGGCTTAGGACCACCGGCATTCGATCCCGGTCAGACGCGGTCAGGCCCGTTTCGGCGCTCGCCTCGCGGCCCGTCGCGCAGCACAGTGGAGGCATGGGTGCACACGCCACCGACCACGGGCCGACCGACCTCGCCGCCATGGCGCGGGCCGCGCTGGTGCGAGAGATCGACGCGAGCGGGGCCTGGGACGCCGACCCGGTCTGGCGGGAGGCGTTCGCGAGCGTCCCGCGTCATCTCTTCGTGCCGTACTACTACGTCGGCGCCGAGGACGGCTACGAACGCCTGTGGGGCGAGGACCCCGACCCGCGCAGGCGCGTGCGCTGGCTGCGCGGCGCGTACACCGACTCCCCGCTGGCCACGCGGGTGCGCGACGGCCGGCTGGTCTCGTCCAGCAGCCAGCCGTCCCTGATGGCGAAGATGCTGACGGAACTGGAGGTACGGGACGGGAACACGGTCCTGGAGATCGGCGCGGGCACCGGCTACAACGCGGCCCTGCTCGCCCACCGGCTGGGCGACGACCTGGTCACCACGATCGATCTGGACCCGGAGATCACCGAGTCGGCCCGGCAGCACCTGGCCGCCGCCGGACACCGCCCGACCGTCGTCACCGGAGACGGCGCCCGCGGCTGCCCCGAACGCGCCCCGTACGACCGGATCATCGCGACCTGCACGGTGACCTCGATCCCGCGCCCCTGGCTCGCCCAGTGCAATCCCGGCGCCCACATCCTCACGCCGCTCGCGACCGGCCTGATCGACCTGCGCGTACGCGACACCGAGCACGCCGAGGGGCACTTCCTGCATACGCCCGCCTACTTCGTGCCCCTGCGCGGCACCGACCGGCATGAGCCGGAGCCCACGGGCGACGGATGCCTGCCGCGCCGGGCCGTCCAGCACGAGTCCTTCCGCTTCCTGCTGGCCCTCACCTGGGGCATCCTCGATCCGCACGAGGCCGTGGCCCTGTGGGAGAGCGCGGAGCACCCGGAACGCGAGCGGTACGGGGTCTCGGTCAGCGGCGAGCGCGAGTGGGCGTGGCTTGACGACCCGGAAGGGCCGTATACCTGGACGCTGCGGTGACACCGTGACTTGGTGACACCGCAGCTCCGGCCCGTACGCCTCTCATGCGGCCCGTACGCCCCCGAAGCGTTTCTGCCCCTCAGCCCCGGCGGATCGTGATCGTCGTCCAGGCCCCCACATGCACCCGGTCGCCGTCCTGCAGCGGTACGGGGACGAAGGGCTGGATGGGCTCCTCGGCGCCGTTGACGGTGGTGCCGTTGGTGGAGTTCTGGTCGACCACCGCCCAGCTGCCGTCGGGTTGCTGGACAAGGACCGCGTGCTGGTGCGAGACGCCGGGGTCCTCCGGCGGCACCGACAGATCGATGTCGGGGGTGTCGCCCGTGGAGTGGCGACGGCGGCCGATGGTGATCTGGTTGCCGACGAGGGGGCGCTGCTGCTCCGGTGAGTACGCGGGCAGGTTCAGCCCCGTGGCCTCGGGGCCGGAGCGCTGCATCATCGCCATGAAGTACTCGCGGTCGGGCCCGATCGTGATGCTCCAGTTCAGCGGCTGCTGCTGGTACCCGGGCGGGGCCTGGGTCGCGCCGGGCTGCGGGTAGCCGTACCCGCCCTGACCGGAACCGGGGCCGCCGGGCGCACCGGTCGCCGGACCCGAAGGCGGCGAGATGACCCAGTCGTCTTCGCCACCCCCGTAGGACGGTCCGCCCGGAGCCTGCGGGTGCCCGGTCTCCTGCGGATACGCGGGCGGAGGCGGCGGCCCGCCGGCCTGCTGGAACGCCTGCGGATCACCGGGTCCACCGGGACCGCCGTGCCCACCGGGACCGCCCTGACCACCGGGACCGCCCTGACCACCGGGAAAACCAGGATCACCAGGAGCACCGGGAAAACCAGGATCACCGGGATAACCGGACCCGCCGGACCCGCCGGGCCCACCGGGACCGTTGGCCCCGGGCCCTGGGCCTCCCGGCCCGGGCGGCGGCGGAACCGGGCGCGACGGATCGCCGGGGAACCCGGACGGTCCCGAGGGCTCACCGCCGAACGGCGGGATCGGCTCTGCGGGCCGGTTCACCTGCGAGGGCCGCGAGCTCTGGTAGTCGTACGGATCATGGCCGGAACCGGGCTGTCCGGGCTGCTGCTGGAACTGGAGCGCCGGGTTCGGCCCCCCGGGACCGCCGCCGGGACCCGGCCCCGGCGGGCGCGGTGCGGCCGGGGTGTACGAGGTCGCCGTGTTCGTCAGGAAGTTCCACCGGCACTCCTCGCAGAACGGCGCCCCGCCCTCGCGCGGGGTGTGGCACTGCGGGCAGAACTCCGGCTCGGGTGCCTGGTCGGGCACGGCGGACAGGTGCGGGTGCCCGCCCTGGCCGGGCGGCGGCGGGGGATAGCCGTAGCCGGCCGCCGGGGGCGGCGGAGGAGGGGGCGGGGGTACGGCTCCGGCCATGCGGTGACCGCAGACCTCGCACCAGTCGTCGGAACCCGACTGGTGTCCGTTCGGGCAGGTCGGCATGTCGGCGCTTCTCCCTTTCCTGTCCGGTCCCGGGGGACCGAAGTTCTCCGTCCCCTCGGGTGAGGGCCGGGCTCGTTTTTCTCCGGCCCCGGGGAGGGGCCGGACCGCCTACTTCTTTACACGAACAGTCTTGGTGGACCGTGTCTCGAGAGTCATCTCGTCGGCTTCCTCGACCTTCGCTTTCAATCGCACAGTACCTGCCGGGGCGTCGACCACGTCCACCACCTTCGCAAGGAGTTTCGCCGTATCCGCGTTTCCGGAGATGCTGGCGAGCTGAACCGCCCGGCCCAGCTTGGCCGTTGCTCCGTCGACATCTCCCGCCTTACGGGCATCCAAACCCTGTTGGATGACTTGTGCCAGTTCGGCCTGACCCGTGTAGTGCGCGACCTGCGGGTTGATGGACGTGGACGCCGTCATGTCGTCGGTCCACACGGCCCGTACGAGACCCTGCGCGCCCAGTGTCTGGGCGGTGCCGTCGGGTTGCGGGATCACCAGGGAGACCCGGGCCGCGAGCATTTCCTGGCCGATTCCGGCCGACGGCACCTCGACGCACACGTGGTAGTCACGGGACTCGTCGCCCCATGAGCCCGTCGGATAGTCCCCGGCGCGCGGGCCCGCCTCCGTGCGGCGGTCGGTCAACTCCTCGACCGTGGGCGCGACCTGCTTGACGAACTTGATGGCTGTGCCCACCGGCGTCCACAGCCGCAGTGCCACGTCCGCGACCTCCTTGCCCATGGCCGTCTCCATCATCTGTGTGAAGTCGGCGGACAGGCCGGCCGGGTCGGCGACGATGTCGGCGGTGCCGAGCAGCGCGGAGGCGATCCCGGTGACCTCCTTGACCTCCCAGTCGGTGCCGACGCCCCTCGCGTCACAGGTGAAGCGGCCGGCGCAGGCGTCCAGCGCCGCCTTCAGGTCCTCCGGCGACTCGTGTTCGTTGCGGCCGTCGGTGAGCACGATGCCGTGCCGGATGGCGACGTCCGCCGAGGAGAGCAGCCGGTCGGCCAGCCGCAGCCAGGTGCCGATCGCGGTGCCGCCGCCCGCGCTGAGCTTGCGCAGCGCCTGCTTGGCCTGGTCGCGGGTCCGCGCGTCGGCGACCGCGAGCTGCCCGTCGCCCGGGTAGACCTCCTTGGCCACGTGTGTGCCGCCGATCACGGCGAAGTGCACGCCGTCGCGCAGGGCGTCGATGGCGGCGGCCGTCGCGTCGCGGGCGCCGCGCATCTTGGTCGGCGGGTAGTCCATCGAGCCCGAACAGTCGACCATGATCGCCACGGCCGCGTCCGGTCCCTGCCCCGGTGTGTAGAGATGTGGCGCGGCGACCGCACTGCCGATGGTGCCGCCGCCGGTCGAGGTCACCGTCACGATCGCGTTGACCTCACGGCCGCCTTCCGGCAGGTACTCGTTCTGGTACACATCCACCGAGAACTGCGGCACGTTCGACTTCGAGAAATTGGCCATGCTGTCTCTGCTCCCCCTCAGGACCCCCACGAGCCGTGGGACATATCGGTGGGCGGACCGGTCCCCTCCGGCCCGGGGCCGTTCCTTCCCGGCCCCCGAGACCGGTCTCCGGCCGGCCTCGGAGACCGGATCCGTCCGGTTCCCGAGACCGGATCGCGTCCGGCCTCAGGCCGATCCTGCCCCCTGGGGCGGGGCCGGGAACGGCAGGACGGCCACTGTTACGTTGTCGTGGCCCCCGCCGTCCAGGGCGTGGCCGACCAGGACCTGGGCGCTGTGCAGCGGCCGGACCGCGGCGTCGGGCGGGATGACCTCGGCCATTTCCTCGGCCGCCTCAGCGTAGTTCCACAACCCGTCCGTGCACACCACCACTACACCCGGCCGGTCCGGTTTGAAGGAAGCGGTGTGCGGCTCCAGTTCGTACGCATCCGCCCCGAGCCAGCCCGTGATGGCGTGGGCGCGCTCGTCGGCGTAGGCCTCGGCCTCGCTCATCAGGCCCGCGGCGACCATCTGCGCCGCCCACGAGTCGTCCTCGGTGAGCCGGGCCGCGGGTGAACCCCGGTCCACCGGGACCCAGTAGGCGCGGCTGTCGCCGACCCAGCCGACGATCAGCAGGCTGGGGGTGACGACGGCGCCGACGAGGGTGCACGCGGGCGCGTTCTGATGCGGGGCGTGCTCGTCCGGAGGGGTGGCGCCCGCCAGGGAGTTGACTGCCTGGGAGGCGGCGATGATCGCGTCGTGCATGGCCTGCTGCGGATGGGCGCCGCGCGGCAGGGAGTCCAGGAGCGCTTCGTTGGCGGCGCGGGACGCGGCCAGGGAGGCCTCGTCGGGGCGGGTCGCCGAGGACACGCCGTCGCAGACGACCGCGACGACCGCGGGGGAGCCGTCGGGCAGCGCCGTCGACGACACGGCGAACGCGTCCTCGTTGCGGTGGTGGCGCAGCCCCCGGTCACTGACCGCGGCGACCGCTCCCAACTCCTGCTCCATGTGGTCGCGTTCGCGTGGCTGCGCGTGTCCGCAGTTCTCGCAGTAGCCGTCGCGGTCGACCTGGCCCGCACGGCAGGCCACGCAGAGCTTGGTGCCCGCGGACGGCGTCGCGAAGTCGGCCGTTCGTGGATCGGGTGCCTGCAAGGCGTACTCGTCCGGCTCCGGAGGCCCGTCGAACCGTACCTCCGCCGGGAGTTCCGACCCGCCCGAGTCGGTCCCCTGGATGTCGGTCGGCACATGCACCGGGGCGGGCCTGTCCGAGCTGTCCACCTCCGGGGCGACCGGCCAGTCGACGGGCCCGACGGCCGAAGCGGGCCGCGGCACCGCGCCGTTCATGGTCATCGTGGGGCTGTCGTCCGGTGGTGCGGGCACGGCCGACAGGTCGTACCCGCACGCACCGCAGAAGCGGTCGCCGGACTCCAGCGGCTCCTCGCAGCTGGGGCACTTCGACAATGCCGGGGGCATCTGCGACATCAATTACACCCACGTCCGGGGGCGGTAGCGGTTGGCGCGCTCCACCAGATCGATCCTCTCCTCGCCACCCTGGGCGAGCCGGGCCAGTGTCCGGTACGAGCGCTCGAGGCCGAAGCGGAGGCCTCGCTCGTCCAGGTCACTGCCGAGCAGTACGGTCCGCGCACCGGTGGTCGGTGGCGCAGAACCCCGGCTACCGGAGAGTACCCAGTCGAGGGCGCAGCCAAGGACCTCTGTGGACAACTGCTCGCGGCGAACCGCGTCCAGACCGTATCCCCCCAGCGCCTCGATCTGTCCAGCCGCCGCGGTGAGGTCCTCCAGGAACGGCGCGTCGGGCGCCTCGTTCATACGGTGCCGCAGACGCGCCCGTACGGCGGCGACGCGGGCCGCCGTGTAGTGGATCGACGCCTCCGGCACCGACTCCAGGGTCCGTACGGCACCCCGGCGGTCGCCCGCCGCGAGCTGGACGCGGGCCAGCCCGAACGCGGAGCTCACATAGCTGGGATCGGTCGTCCACACGAGGCGGTAGTACTCGGCGGCGTTGTCCAACTGCCCGAGGACCTCCGCGCACAGACCGAGGGCCAGCTTGGGGGCGGGTTCGCCGGGGAACGCGTCGTAGATCGCGTCGAAGGACAGCGCCGCGGTCTCGTACTCGGCGGTGGCGAGGGCCGCGACGCCCCGGTACCAGACCACCCGCCAGTCGTCGGGGTGGTCCGCTTCCAGGGCCGCGAGTGCGCCGGCGGCACTGTCGAGCTCGCCCATCTCCAGGCGCGCCCGCAGCTCGCGCAGCCGCAGCTCCGGAGAGCCGGTGGGCGCCGCGTGCAGCGCGGCGATCAGCTCCGCGGGCGCGGACGCCATGAGGCCGGCCAGGAAACCCGCGTTCGGGTCGCCGGGGTCGACCCGGGGGACCGGCAGCGCGAGCGCCGCGGCCGCCGTGCCGAGCGGCTTCACCAGGGCGGTCGGCGGGGGTGCCGGTGCGCCGTTCGGGGACGTGATGGCCGGCGTGCCGAGCGCAGACGCGAGAGCCGGCACGCCGTTCGCGCCGGTCGCCGACGCGGCCGGTGCCCCCGACGTCGTCCCGGGCGGCAGTTGGGGCGCGCCCTTCTTCCCGCGACGGCCCACCGGAATGACGCGTGCTCCCAGCCGCGACACGTCCCCGTCGAGCTGCCCGAACAACTCCGTGTCCGTGACCTTCAGTTCGGGCCCGAAGAGCGTGGACAGCGAGGGGCGGGGCCGCCCCGTCTGCAGGGCCACGACCTCACGCAGCACACCCGTCAGCTGTTCCGACATCTCCTGCGCGGAGGCGAACCGGCGGGCCGGGTCGGGGTCGGTGGCCCGCACGAGGAGCCGGTAGAACGACTCGTACGTGCGGAAGACCTCGATGTTGTCCGGGTCGGGCAGGGAGTCCACGAACACGTTCGTGTAGCCCTGGAAGTCGAAGGTCAGCACGGCGAGCGTACGGGCGACGGTGTAGAGGTCGGAGGCGACCGACGGGCCGAGCTCGGCGACCTCCGGCGCCTGGTAGCCGACCGTGCCGTAGATGGCCGACTCGTCGTCGTCCATCCTGCGCACCGCGCCCATGTCGATCAGCTTGAGCTGGTCCTCGGTCTGGATCGCGTTGTCGACCTTGAAGTCGCAGTACAGGAGGTTGCGGCTGTGCAGGTGCCCGAGGGCTTCGAGCGCCTCGATGCCGTACGCGCACGCCTGCTCCACCGGCAGCGGATCGCGCTTCCCGTCCGTCGCACGACGCTCGTTGGCGATCTCCTTGAGGGACTTGCCGCCGACGTACTCCATGACGATGTAGCCGTCCAGGGAGCCCGTGCGCTGGTCGAGGTGCTCGACGAAGTTGTAGATCCGCACGATGTTGGAGTGCTCGATCTCGGCGAGGAAGCGGCGCTCGGAGATCGCGGCGGCCATCGCGTCCTGGTCGCCCGTGTCGAGCAGGCCCTTGAGGACCACCCAGCGGTCGGACACCGCCCGGTCCACGGCGAGGTAGACCCAGCCGAGCCCGCCGTGCGCGAGGCAGCCCACCACTTCGTACTGACCGTGCACGATGTCGCCCGTGTGCAGCTTCGGCACGAACGAGTACGGGTGGCCGCACTTGGTGCAGAAGCCCTCCGTACGTCCCGGCCGGTCGCCGCGCGAACGCCCCACCTGCGCCCCGCAGTCGGAGCGCGAGCAGAACCGCTTGCGCTCGGGCACCTCGGGGTTCTCCTGGACCATCTCGCGCGGATCGGGGCGCGGCACGTCCGGGACCGTGACGAGGCCGACACCCAGCCGGCCGCGGCCGGAGGACCCGGCCGTCGAACCGGAGCTGCGCACCGACACCGAACGGCCCGTCGACTTCCCCGACAAGGAGCGCGACAGACGGCCCGAGACCGAGCGCCGGGACTGCGAGGAGCGGGACGACGCCCGGGAGGACGCCCGGGAGCTGGAGCGCGAACTGCCGCTTCCGCGCGAGCCCTTGCCGCCCGCCGTGATCCCCGTGGGCGGGGAGCCCACCATGCCGCTCTGGGAGACGACGGGCGCCAGACCGCACGTGTCGCAGTACAACTCGCCGCCGCCCACGTCCTCGTACGACCCCGAACACCCGGGGCGCTGGCACTGCCTTGGCTCGCTCGCGTTCTGCTGACTCACGATTCCCCCCTCCGGTCCTGAGGCCCTCCCTGGTCGGGGACCCTGGGCACCAGCAAATCGGCGGCCGCCCGCTGGTAGCGCAGCACCGCCTGTTCGGCCACGCGCAGATCGCACGGCGCGCTCCACAGCATGCGGCGCGCCGCGTCGTAGCGCTCCACCAGCAGCGGGTCCTCCGCGAGACCGTGCCGGGCGACCTTCGCCTTGTACGCGTCGAGGCGGCCGCGCAGTTCCGCGCGGACCGCGAGCGGAGCCGTGACGGCCGTCAACGACTCGCGGGCTCGGAGCAGTTCGTCCTCGGCCCGCTGCTCCAGCGCCTCCAGCAGCGGCGACAGACGGTGCCACTGCGCGTGTCTGCGGTATTCGGCGGCCGTCGCCAGCTGTTCCTGCAGCGCGGTCGGCGGGCCGCTGACCGCGGGCACCTCCGACGCGGCGATCTTCGCCAGCACCTCTCCGCGGGCCGACCGCGCCTCGGCCAGCGTGCGGTCCGCGCGCGAGAGCACGTCCCGCAGTTTCACCAGCCGTGTCTCCGCGTCCTGCCGGACGGTGAGCACCGCGTCGATCTCCCGGCGCACGTCCTCCAGGGCGCGCGCCTCCCGGTCGTAGCGCGTGGTGTCAGGGCGGCCGCCACCCGGCGCCGAACTGCCCTGCGCGGGCAGCCAGAAGGCCAGCGGGTCGGACACCACCTGCTCGCGCAGACCCGTGAGCGTGCGTGTGATCCGCTCCAGGTCGTCGCCCGCCGGGTGCTCACCGGGCCGTACGCCGACGGAGTGCGCGAGCCGGCGCGTGCGCTGCAACTCCGCTGCCAGCAGATCGATCCGGGCGGGCAGTGCCGACCACACGGCGTCGGCCGCCACGACCATGTCGAGCGACTGCGCGTACAACGTGTTCATGCGCTCGACGAGTTCGGCGAGGGTGAATCGTTCGCTGAGCTTGCCCGTGCCGGCCAGGGTGGGCGCGGAGGCCGTGGCGGCGGTGCTGCCGGCCACCGTGACGCTCTCGCCGCGCAGCAGCTCGGTCAGCTCCACCAGGTCGTCGCGGTTCGGCCAGCGTCTGCGGGAGCGCACCTCACGTGCGGAGCGCAGGGCGCCCGCGTACGCGTCGAAGTACGCCCAGAGCAGCGTGATCGACGCCTCGGCGGCCGTCCAGCGCTCCCGGGTCGTGCCCGTGAGCTCGGCGCCTTCGAGGAGTCTGCGGCCCGCGTGGTCCTGCAGGGCGAGGAGCGAGGTCTCGATGGCCTCGTGCTCCGCGCCGAGCCGCGCCAGCGCACGGTCCACCTCGTCCCGGTCCATCACCGGCCCGGAGGGTCCCGCGACGCCCATCAATCACCTCTCGATCTCGGTCGTTCCCTGCGCGCGTCCCCCGCGCCCGGGCAACTGTCCAGTCGTATCAGGTCGGTTATCGGTACTCGACCGGGGGCGGGCCCGACGATGCGCCGAGGCTTGCCCTGAGCCATGTGTTGTACGACTGCTGCCAGCCGTCCTTGCGGTAGTCCACCAGGACCTGATTGACCCGGCGTACCAGATCGTCGGCGCCCAGCTTCATCGCCACGCCGTAGTACTCGGTGGTGAACGGCTTGCCCTTGAGCTCGACCGTCGGGTCCTGTGCGGCCTGGCTCGCGGCGAGCGCGCCGTCGGTCACCACGGCGTCGACCTCTCCGAGCTGGAGCCTCACCAGGCAGTCGAGCTGGTTGGGCACGGTGGTCTTGATGTCGGCGGAGGCGACGAGGTCGCCGTTCTTCTGGTCCGCCTCCAGGTTCTCGTAGGCGGTGGAACCCTTCGCGGAGCAGATCTTCTTGTTCGCGAGTGAGCCGTCGTACCCCGTGATGTCCGACTTCTTCGGGGCCAGGACCTGCTGACCGGTCTGGAAGTAGGGGGACGAGAAGGCCACTTCCTTCAGGCGGTCGCAGTTGATCGTCATCGTGCGCACCACCATGTCGACGTCGCCGCGCTTGATCGCCGGGATGCGCTGGTCGGTCGGGATGGCGTGGAAGCGGACCTCGGCGTCCTGCTTGCCCAGGATCTCGTCCGCGATCGCGTGCACGAGATCGATGTCGAAGCCCTCCAGCTCGGCCTTCTCCGAGGTGCTGTTCGGGTCGCGGTAGCCCCAGCGGAAGCTGTTCTGGTCGACGCCGACGGACAGATACCCGCGCTTCCGGATTGCCTGGACCGCCTCGCCGTCCTGGTCACCGGACGGCGCCAGGCTGCGGTCCTCCGGGGCGGTGCACTTCGCCTCGGCCCTGATCCGCTCACCTTGGGCCACACCCTGGCCGCCGACGCCCGTGCCGCTGTCGCCGGGTGACTGGGTCAGCGGCAGCACCAGAGCGAAGAGGGCCGTCAGGGCGCAGACGACCGCCATGGCACTCACGCCGCCCCAGCCCCTCAGACTGGCCCGCAGACGCTGTACGTTCATCGTCACGCCTCCTCTCACCGGTACTCCGACAGCCTGCGCCCGATGCCGAGCACCGCGCCCGCCGCGGCCAGCACGGCCAGCACCGCGGCGCCGACCGGAAGGCCGCTCATCGCGTCCCGGCCGTCACCGGCCGCGAGCTTGAATTCCTTCTCCTCGTGCGTGAGCGCCGTTCCCAGCTTGTCGACCACGTTGTCGAAGCACTCACCCGTCGGCTTCTTGTCCTTGGAGCCGATCACCTTGTCCAGCGCGCCCTGGTAGTTGCCCTCGAGGTCCTCCGCGCGGGCTTCCTTGTGGCGCTCCTGCCAGACCTTCATGTTGCCCGTCGCGGCCTTCACCGGACTCTCGCCCGCACTGTCGTCCGCGAGGTCCTCGGCGGCGGCCAGCTTCGCGGCGAGGTCCTTCATCTGGCCCTGGAAGTCGTGGTCGTAGGCGTCCACGCTCTTCTTGTCGTCGCCCGTGCCCACCTCCACGGTCTCGGCGCCACGGCTGACCAGGGTCAGGTTCTCGTTTCCGCGCGCCTTGAGGGAGGCGATCCGGGCGTCGTTCAGCGTGTTCAGGGACAGCACTCCGTGGTCGTACGACTCGTTCAGCCCGGACCGGGCGACGGTGTGGCCGACGACCAGCCAGAGCAGCACCACGGTGGTGGCGGCGGTGGCGGCGACCATGCCGTGGTTCAACACCCGGTTCGTCCGCCGGTAGTTGCGCCGCTGGGCCCAGACGAGCCCGCCGATCGCGACGACACCGACGCCGATCGCGATCCACGGGTAGGGCGTCGCGTCGTCGTAGTCGGCGCGCAGCCGCTGGTTCTCCAGTTTGTAGAGAGCCTCGGCGTCGTCGAGCATCACCTGCATCTTGTCGTTGGCGTACCGCAGGTAGGCGCCGCCGAGGGGGTAGCCCTGCCGGTTGTTGGCCCGGGCGCGCTCGATCAGGCCCTTGTACTCGGGCAGCAGCTTGTTCAGCCGGGTGATGGTCTTCTCCGACTCGGAGCCCGGCTCGGAGTTGGAAGCCGCGCTCACCAGCTTCTCGCCGGCCGTCTTGATATCCCGCTCGTACCTGGTGCGGGAGGCGGCCGTCTCCTGGCCGCCCGCCAGGAAGCCGCTGGAGGCCGCCGTGTTGGCGTCGGCGAGCGAGCGGTAGATCTCCGCCGCGGAGGCGCTCAGCGGCTCGCTGCTGTAGAGCACGTCGTCGGCGGCCGCCGATCGCTCCGTCATCTGCCAGGCGGTGACCGCTCCGAACGCCACGACGAGGAGGGCCAGTACGGCACCGATGATGCGCAGCCGGCCCGGTTCCGTCGTCGCCGCGGCGCGCAGCTGGTCGACGCCCTCCGCCCACGCTGTACGGCGCGGGGGTGCCACGTCGGGCGCGGTCGGCCGGGCCTGCGACGCGGGCGTGACCGATGGCACCACGGCCGGCGGCCCCGGTTGCGGCGGCATCGCGGGCATCGTGGGCGTACCGGCGCCCGGTGGAGCCTGACTGCCGTTCGGCGGGTGTGTCACTTGACCTCCCCCTGGTCATCTTTCAGCCACATCCGCCCGGCGTCAGGACGCACGGGCAGAGGTGCACGGCCGCAAGTATCGCCGCCGGGACTGACATCCGAACAGGCCTTGACTGGATCTTGTTCGGATCGCAGCGCAATCGGATCCGGCGCGGCATCCGATCTCGGCCATCGATCCCGGCATTCGATCCGGCATTCGGTCTCGACGTCCGATCTCGGCGCAGCGGAAGATCCCCGCACCACCTCTGCCCATGAATACGCCATCCGCAACCGTGCGGTTCCCTGGTTTTCCCTGGTTCCCCGGGGTTCTCAGAGGCTCTCAGGAGCTCTCAGGGGTTTTCAGGCGTGAGCACTCGGCGTCCGCCCTCGTAATGCGTCCGCACGCGCGCGTGCACCTCGTCAGGCGCCCCCACGTGGTCGAGACCGAGCAGCGCGGACCCCAGCACCGGGCTCGCGGTGACCACCTGGGGTACGGCCTTGGGGGCGCGCTCGGCCAGCAGCTCGCGTATCCGGTCGTCGAGTTGGGGGTGCCGGGCCGCGAGGATGCTTCCGCCGAGGAGCACCGGTGTCTCCTCGTCCAGCAGGCCGAGGCGGGACAGGGCGACGCCCGCCATGGTCGCCACCTCGTCCGCGAGCCGGTCGACGAGCGCGCGGGCCACCGGGTCGCCGTCCGCCGCCGTCGCGAACAGGACCGGCGTCAGCTCGTGGCGCCGTTCGTGCGCGATGTGCTTCAGGTGCAGGGCCTCGATCAGCGCGTACATGGAGTCGAGGCCGAAGTGGGCGGGCAGGGAGCGGGCCAGCGCGGTCGGTCCGCCGCGGCCGTCCTCGGCGCGCGCCGCGTACCACACGGCTTCCTCGGCGAGGCCCCCGCCGCCTCCCCAGTCACCGGAGAGGCGGCCGATGGCGGGGAAGCGGGCGATGCGGCCGTCGGGACGCATGCCGACGCAGTTGATGCCCGCGCCGCACACCACCGCCACCCCGCGCGGCTCGGCGACCCCGGCGCGCAGGATCGCGAAGGTGTCGTTGCGCACCTCGACACTCGCGCCCCACGCGCGCGCGTGCAGCGCGGCCGCCAACTGTTCCTCCTCGACGGGGAGATCGGCGTTGGCGAGGCACGCGGAAACGTGGTCGGCCGAGGTCACGCCCGCCTCGGCGAAGGCCCGGTCGACGGCCTCGGCCAGTGTGTCCACGGCCTGCCGCACCCCGAGCGCGTGCGGCTGGAACCCGCCGGCGCGCGCCTCGGCGAGCACGCGCCCGTCCCGCGCGACGACGGCGACATCGGTCTTGCTGTTCCCCGCGTCCACGGCCAGTACGGACGCGGAGGCGGACCCGGCGGCCGCGTGGGCACCGGGCCCCGATGACGTCATGCCCACGCGAGGTGCTCCCGGTTGTGCGCGATCAACTGGTCGGTGAGGGCGTCGGCATAGGCGTACTGGCCGACCAGGGGATGCGCCAGCAGTGCGCGGAACACCAGGTCGCGGCCACCGCGCAGCGCGGCCTCGAGCGCCAGGTCCTCGTACGCGGTCACCTGCGCCATCAGGCCCGCGTACAGCGGGTCCACCGACGGCACCGGCAGCGGCGTGGGCCCCTTCGGCCCGACGGCCGCCTGCACCTCGATGACGGCGTCGTCCGGCAGGAACGGCAGCGTGCCCTTGTTGTACGTGTTCACGACCTGGTACGGACTGCCGGCCCCGCCGCCCAGCAGCGAGGCCGCCAGGTCCACGGCCGCCTCCGAGTAGTACGCCCCGCCCCGCCGGGCGAGCAGCGCCGGCTTCTCGTCGAGCTCCGGGTCGCCGTACATCTTCAGCAACTCGCGTTCCATCTCGGCGACTTCGGCGGCCCGCGACGGCTTCGTCCGCAGCTCTCGTACGACCTCGTCGTGCGCGTAGAAGTAGCGCAGGTAGTAGGAGGGGACGACGCCGAGGCGGTCGAGGACGTCGCGGGGCAGACGCAGGTCGGCGGCGATGGCGTCGCCGTGCTCGGCGAGCAGCTTGGGGAGGACGTTCTCGCCCTCCGGGCCGCCGAGCCGCACCTCGGTTTCCCAGGTGAGGTGGTTGAGGCCCACATGGCCGAGGTGTACCTCGGCCGGCGCGATCCCGAGCATCCCGGCGAACTTCCGCTGGAATCCGATCGCCACGTTGCACAGTCCGACCGTTTTGTGACCGGCCTGGAGCAGGGCGCGGGTCACGATGCCCACCGGGTTGGTGAAGTCGATGATCCAGGCGCCCGGATTCGTACGCCGTACGCGCTCCGCGATGTCCAGCACCACCGGCACCGTGCGCAGCGCCTTGGCGAGGCCGCCCGCACCGGTCGTCTCCTGCCCGACACAGCCGCACTCGAGAGGCCATGTCTCGTCCTGCTCGCGCGCGGCCTGTCCGCCGACGCGCAGCTGGAGCAGGACGGCGTCGGCGCCCTCGATGCCCGCGTCCAGGTCGGAGGTCGTGACGATCCGCCCGCCGTGCCCCTGTTTGGCGAAGATGCGCCGGGCGAGACCCCCGACGAGCTCCAGCCGCTCATGGGCGGGGTCGACGAGCACCAGTTCCTCGATGGGCAGGGTGTCCCGCAACCGGGCGAATCCGTCGATCAGTTCCGGTGTGTAGGTCGATCCGCCGCCGACGACTGCCAGCTTCACCCCTTGACTCCCGTCAGTGTCACGCCTTCGATGAAGGCTTTTTGTGCGAAGAAGAAGACGGCGATCACCGGCGCCATGACGAGCAGGGTCGCGGCCATGGTGAGATTCCAGTTCGTGTGGTGGTTGTCCTTGAACGACTCGAGGCCGTAACTGAGCGTCCAGGCGGCCGGATTGTCGCTGGCGTAGATCTGGGGGCCGAAGTAGTCGTTCCAGCAGTAGAAGAACTGGAAGAGGGCGACGGCGGCGATGCCCGGTTTGGCCAGCGGTATCACGATGCGCAGCAGGGTGCGCAGTTCGCCGCAGCCGTCGACCTTGGCCGCGTCCAGGTACTCGTTCGGCACGGTCAGCAGGAACTGGCGCAGCAGGAAGATGCTGAAGGCGTCGCCGAAGGCCATCGGGATGATCAGCGGCCACAGGGTCCCGCTCAGATGCATCTGCTTGGCCCAGAACAGATACATCGGAACGATGACCACCTGCGGCGGCAGCATCATCGCGGAGATGACCAGCATCATGGCGATCCGGCGCCCGCGGAAGCGGAACTTGGCCAGGGCGTAGGCCACCGGGATGCTGGAGACGACGGTGAGGAGCGTGCCGAGGCCCGCGTAGATCAGGGTGTTGCGCCACCAGGTCAGAAAGCCGGGGGCCTGCCACACCGTCGCGTAGTTGTCCCAGTTCCAGGAGCGCGGCCACAGCGCGCTGGTGAGCGCCTGCCGGTCGTCCATCAGGGAGGTGAGGAGGATGAACACGAACGGCATCACGAAGAACAGCGCGGCGGCGATACCGAGGGAGTGCACGGCGATCCAGTGCAGCAACTCCTGGCGTCGGGCGGCACGGCTCGCGGGACTGCGGTCGGTCGCACGCGCCGGGCCCGGCGCGGCCGGGGATACGGGCGGCGAGGTGACGGCGTTGGTCATGGGGATCAGTCCTCCACCGTGATCAGGCCGCTGCGGCGGCGCATCAGCAGCGCGGTGAACGCCATGGACAGAGCGAACAGGACGAGTGCCACCACGCACGCGGAGCCGGTGTCGAAGCGCTGGAAGCCCAGGGTGTAGACGAGCTGGGGGAGGGTCAGCGTGGACTTCCCCGGGTAGCCGGGCTCGTAGATCTGGCCGGCCCCGGCGCCGATGACCCCGCTGGCCGTCTTACCGGCGATGATCGGCTGCGTGTAGTACTGCATGGTCTGGATGACGCCGGTGACCACGGCGAACAGCACGATCGGCGAGATGTTCGGCAGCGTGACGTAGCGGAAGCGCTTCCAGGAGCCCGCGCCGTCGAGCTCCGCGGCCTCGTACTGCTCCTTGGGCACGTCGAGCAGCGCCGCCATGAAGATGACCATGAGGTCGCCGATGCCCCACAGGGCGAGCAGGGTCAGCGCCGGCTTCGACCAGGTCGGGTCGTTGAACCAGCCGGGCTGCGGCAGACCCAGGTCGCCGAGCAGCTGATTGACGGGGCCGGTGCCGGGGTTGAGCAGGAAGGCGAAGGCCAGGGTCGCGGCCACGGGCGGGGCCAGATACGGCAGATAGAAGAACGTGCGGAACCACCCCGCGCCCGTCTTGATCTTCGTGATCAGCATCCCGACGCCGAGCCCGAAGATCACCCGGGCCGTGACCATGATCGCCACGAGCCACAGGGTGTTGCGCATCGCGGCCCAGAAGAAGGGGTACTGGCTGAAGACGTATGTCCAGTTGGTCAGCCCGTTGAAGGTGGGCGGCTTGAAGCCGTCGTACTTCATGAAGGAGAAGTAGACGGTCGAGAGCAGCGGATAGACGAAGAAGACGCTGAAACCGATGAGCCAGGGGGAGAGGAACGCCAGCGTACGAAGCCCCTCCCGGCGGCGCTTCGAACGAAGCGCCGCCGAGTGGCCGTGAAGGATCGTCATGGGGCTACTTCGCCTTGGCGATGTCGGTGTCGATCTGCGCGGCCGTCTTCTTCAGCCCGGCGTCCAGGTCCTTCGCCTTGCCCGACTCGAAGTCGTAGGCGAAGTTCTGCAGGGTCTCCTGGTAGGCGCTGCCGTTGACCGCGGCGGGCGCGGTGTTGCTGTTCGGGTTCTCGGCGATCTTCACGAAGGCCTGCATCGTCGCGTCGTTCTCGAGCTTCGGGGACTTCAGTGCCTCGAACGTCGAGGGGACGTTGTTGATGGCGTTGGCGAAGGAGACGACCGCGTCGGTGTTGGTCGTCATGTACTTCACCAGCTCCCAAGCGGCGTTCTGCTTGGTGCTGGTGCTGGCGAGGCCGATGATCGTGCCCGTCAGGAAGCCCTTGCCGTAGGTGTCCGCCTGGTCGTCCGGGACGGGGAACGGCGCGACGCCCACCTCGAAGTCCACACCGGCGTCCTTCATCATCCCGCCGCGCCACTCGCCGTCGATGTTCATGGCTATCTGCCCGGTGTGCAGCGGGTTCTGGGCGGACCACTCGTCACCGAAGGTGGAGCGGTACTTCTCCAGCTTCTTGAAGCCGCCGAGCGACTTGACCATGTCCTGCTGCCAGGTGAGCAGTTCCTTGAAGGCCGGGTCCTTGGCGACGTTCGACTTGCCGTCGGAGGTGAAGTACTCCGGGCTCCACTGTGCCGCGAGGTGCGGGACGGTGACCTCGTAGCCGTGGAAGTTCGGCATGAAGCCGAGCTGCGAGTAGCTGTCGCCCTTGGTCTTGGTCAGCTTGATCGCGTCGGCCTTGAACTCGGAGAGCGTCTTGGGCGGCGACTTGATGCCGGCCTTCTCGAACGCCGTCTTGTTGTAGTAGAGGCCGTACGCGTCGCCGAGCAGCGGCAGTGAGCAGCGCGTCCCCTCGAACTGGGTGTAGTCCAGCATGGGCTTGGGGAAGGTCTTCTCGGCGTCGATCTTCGACTTCTCCAGGAACGGCTTCAGATCGGCGAAGACACCCGACGAACAGAACTTTCCGACGTTGCTGGTCTCCGGCGAGGCCACCACGTCCGGAGCGTTGGAACCGCCCGCGCGCAGCGCCTGGTTGACCTTGTCGGCGTCGACGTTCCCGACGACCTTGACCTTGATGTTCGGGTGCGCCTTCTCGAACGCCGCGACGTTCGCCTCGATCGCCTTGACCTCGTTGGGCGCGCTCCAGGGGTGCCAGAAGGTGATGGTCGACGGCTTGCTGGCGTCGTCGTTCGCGCCGGACGTACCGGAGCCGGTGCAGGCCGTGGCGGTCAGAGCGAGCGCGGTGACCGCGCCGGCAAGGCAAACACGGGTGAATCTGGGCATGACGGAACTCCTCGTGGCGTGCACAGGGAAAGGGAGAGAGATGTGGTGGAGAAAGGGGGTGGAACGGAGATGGAGACGAGGGGGGAGACGGGGGACGGGCGAGCCCGCGGATCAGGGAATGCGGATCAGGGAATGCGGATCAGGCGGTGAGGTACGGATCAGGAGGAGACGTACGGATCAGGGGGTGCGATCCGTGGTGTCGAAGACCTCGTCGCGGGTGGCCGCGAGGGCTGACTGCAGGGCTCCGGTCAGCACCGGGCTGTCGGGTGTCGTGCTGAGACGGATGGCGGGGCGGGGTACGGCCAGTTCGGCGAGTTCGGACTGGATGAGGGAGCGCAGGGGCTCCCCTCCGGCCGTGATCAACCCGCCGGCCAGGATGATCAGTTCGGGGTCGATCACCGCGACGATCGAGGCGAGTCCGGTCGCGAGGCGGGTGGCGAACTCGGCGAGGACGGCTTCCCCCGGTCCGGGGGAGTCGGCCGTACGCGCCGCTTCGGCGACCACCGCCGCGGCCTTCTCGGTGAGGCTTCCGCCGGGCGGAGGTGTCAGCCCGTGTTCGCGGGCCAGCCGCAGTACGGTCCGGAGCCCGGCGAGTTCGTCGAAGCCGCCGGAGTTGCTGCGGGCGACATGACGTACCAGCGGGGCGCCGGGCACGGGGAGGAAGCCCACCTCGCCGGCGCCTCCGGTGGCACCCCGGTGCAGTCGGCCGCCGATCACGACCGCCGCGCCGAAGCCCCGTTCGCCCCAGAGGAGGGTGAAGTTCTCGCAGCCGCGTGCCTCGCCGATGCGCTGCTCGGCCACGGCGGCGAGGTTGACGTCGTTCTCCACCTCGAAGGGGATGGGGCCGAGCGCGGCGGCCAGCTCCTCCAGCAGCCGGGGCGAGTGCCAGCCCGGCAGATGGCTGGCGTAGCGCAGGTTGCCGGTGGTGGGGTCGAGGGCGCCGGGCGTGCCGATGACGAGCCGGTGCACATCGGTGCGGTGCAGCCCGGCGTCCTTGACCGCTCCGTCCAGCGCCTGCAGCAGGCGGTCGATGGCGCCCTGCGCGCTGCGTCCGGGCGTCGGCAACTCGAAGCGGCCGACGGTACGGCCGGTGATGTCGGCCACCGCGGCCCGGATCCCGGACGGGGTGACATCGAACCCGGCGACCCGGGCGGCGGCGGCGTTCACCGCGTACAGCTGTGCGCTGGGTCCGGGCCGTCCCTCGCTGGTGCCGGTGACGACGACGAGCCCCGCGGTTTCCAGCCGGGCGAGAAGCTGCGAGGCGGTCGGCTTCGAGAGCCCGGTCAGCTTGCCGATCCGTGTGCGCGACAGCGGCCCGAGCTCCAGCAGCAGATCAAGAGCGGCCCGGTCGTTCATGGCGCGCAGCACACGAGGGGTGCCCGGGGTACCGGCGGATCCTGCCATGTCTGTCGCCACCTGCCCTTCAGCCGCCCAAGCTTCTCAGCGCTTTCACCGAGAAGTCCAACCATCGATCACTGTTAGGAAACTTTCCTATCGATGGGAGGAAGGTAGGCCGCGCATCGAGGAGGCGTCAATACCGGCCACTGGCGGAAACCGAGTCGTTACCTGGGGTGGCCCGCCAAAGGGGTTGCTGCGTGCGCATGGCGTCGCAGGGGCACCAGGGGCGGCTCGAAACTAGATCGAGGCGCTGATGCGGCGAGGGGCGTCGAGGATGCGACTCATCGCTTCGATCGCGGCGGGCGGCTGCTCGGTGTCGTCGTCCTTGTTGGTGGAGAGCGCGTACCAGACTTGCTCGATCGAGGGCGGACCCACCGCGAGATTCCGCAGCGCCGCCTGGGTCGAAGTCGCTTCGCCGAGACGGACCGCATACGCCGCGACCATGGCTCCGGTCCGCCCGACCCCGGCTCCGCAGTGCACGAACACCGGACCGGACGACGACTCGACGGCCTTCACGAAGTGGTTGACCTGCTGTGTCGTGGGAGTCTGCCCGTCCCTGATCGGCATGCGCACGGCCTTCATGCCGGCGTCCTCGGGCCCTGCCAGAGCCTTGGCGGAGAGATCCTCGGCGCGCAGATCGACGACGGTGTGCACGCCTCGCGCCGCGAGCTCGCGGTATCCGGCCTGCTGGGGGGCGGATCCCCTCCACAGGTGGTCGTCGACGGCCTGGAAGTGGTTGATCCCGGCCATGCGTACGCCGGACGAAGTCTGCTGGGAAGCCAGGGCGTGGATCCCGAGCATGCCGAGGGTGGCGACGAGCCACACGGCGACGTAACCGATTATGCAAAGGACCGCGATCTTCGCGGTCCTGCGGAGGAGCGGGTAAAGGCGAGGGATCGAGGACGTAGGGCCAAACAACACGAAGCGGAACCTTGGATGGGGAAACCTTGTGTCCCACACTACCTGGATCGACCTAAGAGGTACCTAAATGTGACAAAGCATACAAAAATCGTAAATGGGACTTCTGGGGTGGTGTGGCTTCAAGGAAGAGGCGGTACCTGCCCCTCACCCAGGACGTCGGCCCTCGCCCGGTTCGCGGTGGTGTCCCTGAGGCAGCCACGCAGCCGCATCATGTCGTGGCTGGGCAGCGCGGGCCGGACCACGCCCGCGTACACCCCATCGCCCAGGCTGGACAGGGGTGTGTACTCGCGCGAGGCGGCGGTGGACCGGCGACAGGTCTCCCAGAGGTCGCGGGCGGCCCCGTCCCGCATCGGCCCGGTGTCGGCGTTACGCAGCGTGACGCGGAAGACGACGGCGCTGGCCGCGGAGTCGGGAGTCGGCGCGGGGCGCGTCTGGACCGCGTCGGCGATGGCGAAGGTGAGGGCACCGAGCAGCCCCGTGACCACCACGCCCACGGTGGCCTTGAAGAGAACGCGTCCCGGCCGGCCCGGAGGTACGGCGGGACGCTCCTCGATGCCGGGGACGTCTCCGCGTGTGCCACCGGGCGGGGCGGCGAGGCTCGTCAGGCGGCCCGCCAGCATCCGCTCCGCTCTCGCGCGGCCCGTGGTGCTCGCGATCTTCTGGATGACGAAGGCGACGACGGAGAGTAGTGCGCCCGCGGCCATCAGTACGGGCACGAACACGAACGTGTCGTTCCTGTCCTCCCTGCCCTCGAAGGGGCGCGTGTCCAGCCAGCGGAAGCGCTCGGGTGCGGCTTCACGGCTCTGCTGCAGCCGTCGCTGCACCTCCTCGGCGCGCGCCTCGGCCTCGACGAGTCGCCGCTCCAGGCGGCCGAGCCGGGAGAGCAGGACCGTGGCCACCAGGAAGACCTCGACGATCAGCAGCAGCACTCCGCTGGTCAGGGCGCGTTGCCACTCCCAGCGGTGGAGGTATACGAAGAGGTAGATCGCGGCCGCTGCCGCGGCCCCGCCTCCCAGCAGGTAGCTGATGTACTTCATGGGAGGTCCGCTCCCGCTTCCGCGTCCCCTTTACCTTCCTTTTCCTCTTCCTCGTCCCTTTCCCCTTCCCCTTCTCCTTCTCCTTCCTGTTCCTGTTCCCCTTCCGTGCTCAGGGCTTCGACCGTGCCGCTCGTGCCGTCCACGATCAGTTCGGTGCCCTGGGGGAACCGCTCGACGGCGTCCGGCACGCCGACGACCGTGGGCACCTTGTGCTCACGGGCGAGCACCGCGAGGTGGGACAGGACACTCCCGGTCTCGGCGACCAGTCCGCCCAGGTCGGGAAGCTCCGCGGCCAGGTCGGGGTCCAGGGTCCGTACGACCAGGACCGCGTGTGCCGGCCGCGAGCCGTGGCGGTGCCAGGCGGTGCCGGTGCCGTGACCGCCGCCCGCGCCCTGCCCGGTGTGGTGGCCGCGGTCCCGGCTCCCCGCACGGCCACGGCCACGACCGCCGGTCGGCTCGGCGACGGGGAGGTTTTCCGGCGAGAGCCGGAAGGCGGCGGGCAGCGGGGGCGCGTCCGGCCGGGGCTCGCGTTCGTCGAACTCGGCCGTCCACGGGGCCCCGCCCAGGAGCTCGGCCAGCTCCGGCCAGCGCAGTGTGGACAACCGCCGCAGCACATCGGGCCGCTCGGCGGTGCGCAGTCGGGCCGCGTACTCACGGACCAGACTGGCCTGCATCTCCTGCACCCAGCGGATGCGCAGCCGCAGCCCTTCACGGACGGGCAGCGCCTCGACGCCGCGTGATGCCCCGGTCCAGCCGGTAAGTCGCGGCAGCCGCGCGGGCCGCTGGAGCGAGGGCGGCACCAGGGACAGCAGCACCGGGTGCCGGGCCAGCAGCTCGGCGTCGGGGACGCCTCGGGCGCGCCCCTCGGCGAGTACGGCCAGTGCCTCGCCGACGGCCGTGGCCCCGCTGCCCCCACCGACCAGGGAACCGGCGAGGGACTCCTGCGCGTGCAGCGACGACAGGACATTACGGCCCCAGGCCAGCGCGGCCAGTATCGCCCCGGAGAGCATCTCCGGCGGGGGCGGGATCTGGGCCAGCTCGCGGTCGACCTCGGCCATCAGGTCCACCGCCAGCAACGGCAGCGCACTCTTCAGCCGCCCCACCCGCCACGCCGCGGAGGCACGCCGGGCTCCGGGGAGGGGGTTGATGAAATCGAGGACGGGGTGCGCGGAGGGCACGGTGCCCAGCAGCCTCAGATCCGCCGCCACCCGTCCGTCCACGGTGGTGACCGGGGGCACCGAGCGCAGGATGCGTCGCGGGGTGGTGCCGGCGTTGTCCAGTGCCAGAGTCAGCCCGTGGGACATCGGGGCCACCCACAGGTCCTCCTCCAGCGGCTGGAGCACCATGGGGAAGGTCTCCGCGACCGGGCCGGGGCCCAGCAGCCGGGCACCGCGTGCGGCTCGCAGGGCCATGGCCGTGATGGGACGCGCCTGGAAGAGCCACAGGGCGTTGTCGGTGTCGAAACCGAACTCCATGTCCTGGGGCTCGCCGAACACCCGCTCCGCGTTCCGGGCCAGCCGCACCAGATGCGATATCCGGCGGTGGCCCAGCAGCCGGTCGCGGCGGGGTTCGCGCGGTTCAGTGGCGACCAGCCTGCCGTGGCGGGTCACCTGGTAGCGGATGCCCTGGACGGTGCCCGCCAGCAGTTGGTCGGGCCCGCCCCGCACCGCGCTGACCAGGATGCGGTCCTCACGGCCCGCCAGGGGGTCGGCGCCGAACATGACTCCACCCACGGCCGTCCGCAGCATGGGCTGGACCAGGACGGCCATGCCGCCGTTCGGCAGGTCATCTCCGCCGGGCGCGGGCGCGGGCGCGCGGCTTCGACGGGACGAGTCGAGCACCTTCTGTACCGCGGTCATGAAGTCGTCCCAGCCGCGCACGTCGAGCTCGGACGCGAAAAGGCCGGCCATCGAGGATTCGGCGGTGTCCTCGTACGCGGAGGACGACCGTACGATCAGCGAACGCCCCTCCTCGCCGGTCAGCCCGCGCCAGGCCTCGCGCACCGCGGACGGCCCGGTGGGCAGGTCGGCCGCCGGTTCCTCCGGAACGAGAGCGAACCCCGGCAGGACGGGCAGCCCGGCAGCGGCGGCATGGGCGAGACGGGCCGCCTTGGCCCCGGTCAGCGCCGGGTCCCCGGCCTCTTCGCTATCCAACGGAATCACCGCCAGCCGCTCCAGGCAGATGCCCACAGCCGACTCCTTCGGTCAGGCCGAAAACCACCCCCGGATACCACTCTGAACGCCTCACCGCGTCCGCGCTATCGCTGGCCTTGCTCCCCCCACCGCCGGGCTGCAACCCGGACACAGCGAGGCGGCGCCCGGTGTGCTTCGGGCGCCGCCTCGCCGACGGTTACTTCGGGGTACGGGCCGGTGGCGCAGCCGCCGGCGCCAGTGGTGTGGCCGCCTCGGACTGCGGGGACGACGTGTTCGCGTAGGCCGACGGAGGCGCCATCCCCGCCGTCGGGTCACTGGTCGGCTCGCCCTCGGGCTGGGCCGGGATGCCGCCGACGATGCGGATGCCGGCCGCGTCGAAGGCTTGCTTGATGCGCCAGCGGAGTTCGCGTTCCACGGAGAGGGCCTTGCCGGGCATCGTCTTCGCCGAGACCCGGACGACCATCGACTCCAGGAGGACGCTGTCGAGGCCGAGGACCTCGACCGGGCCCCAGAGGCGCTCGTTCCAGGGCTCCTCCTTGCTCATGGTCTCGCCGACCGCGTCGAGGGTGGTCTTCACCTTCTCCAGGTCCTCGTCGGAGCGGACGGTGACGTCCACACCCGCCGTGGCCCAGCCCTGGGAGAGGTTGCCGATGCGCTTGACCTCGCCGTTGCGGACGTACCAGATCTCTCCGTTGTCGCCGCGGAGCTTCGTCACGCGCAGGCCGACCTCGATGACCTCGCCGGAGGCGACCCCCGCGTCGACCGTGTCGCCCACGCCGTACTGGTCCTCAAGGATCATGAAGACGCCGGAGAGGAAGTCGGTGACGAGGTTGCGCGCGCCGAAACCGATGGCGACGCCCGCCACACCGGCCGAGGCCAGCAGCGGTGCCAGGTTGATCTCGAACGTGCCGAGGATCATCAGGCCGGCCGTACCCATGATCAGGAAGGACGCGACCGAACGCATGACCGAGCCGATGGCCTGAGAGCGCTGGCGGCGGCGCTCGACGTTCACCAGCAGGCCGCCGAGCGCGGTGCCGTCGACGGCCTGGGCGGTCCGGTTCATGCGGTCGATCAGCTTGGTGATGGCCCGCCGGATCACCACCCTCAGCACACCCGCGATCACCACGATCAGCAGGACCCTGAGCCCGATGCCGAGCCACGTGGACCAGTTCTGCTCGACCCAGCTCGCGGCGTTGTTCGCGCTCTCCTGGGCGTCCTGGAGCGATGGCGCCGTCGGATCCTCGACGGGATCGGCGGCCGACAGGACGGACAAGAACACGGCAGGTACCTCCAGGCATAGCGGTCTGCCCGCGGCTGGGGGGTCACAAGCGGGTCACCGGACGAGCAGACTCAACACACTATCGGGGCACCATGTGTGGATCGCTCCAATGTTCCAGGGAGACACTGTGCTCACCTGGGGAGGGAGGCGGGAAAGAAAAACGGTGTGGTCGAAAACACTCCCAGCCCGTTACCGGGACATGGTGGCGCTTCCACCAGGCATGAGGGGAGACTGGCTGCAGATCGTCCCGGCGCGAGCCACGCGCCGCCGGCGTACAAGGAGGCATCCGTGCCGCATGTCCTGGTCCTCAACGCGTCGTACGAGCCACTCGGCGTCGTACCGCTCCGCCGCGCGCTCGTACTGGTCCTCGAGAACAAGGCCGTGTGCCTCGAGGAATCCGGCGCCTTTATGCATAGTGCAACCGTTACTGTCCCCGCACCCAGCGTGGTCCGGCTGAAGAGGTTCGTACGGGTCCCTTACCGGGGGCCCGTTCCGCTGACCCGTCGGGCACTGTTCGCCCGCGACGGCGGCCGGTGCATGTACTGCGGTGGCGTCGCAACCAGCGTCGACCACGTCATCCCGCGCTCCCGCGGAGGTCAGCACGTCTGGGACAACGTGGTGGCGTCGTGCCGCCGCTGCAACCACGTCAAGGCCGACCGCCATCTCTTCGAGATCGGCTGGCGGCTGCGCCACAAACCCGCCCCGCCCACAGGTCTGGCCTGGCGCATCATCGGAACCGGGCATAGGGACCCGCGCTGGCTGCCCTACCTGCAGCCGTACGGCGCGGATGACGCGATGGCCCGGATCGACGGCATCTCCGCCTGACGAGCCGGGCCTTCGTCTTGCCCCGTGCGGTTTCCTCCGGCCCTCCGGGAGGTCCCCGCGGTGCCTCCCGGAGAACCGAGCCCTTGTGCCTGCGGGCCGGGCCTTTCGCGTGGAGCCGCGTGAGCGTCGTGAGGTACGTGAGGTAGTGAGGTTCGTGAGCGTCATGTGGTGCGTGAGCTGCGCGAGCTACGTGTAGCGCAGCTCCGTAGGCCGAGCACCTCCTGCGGCACGCCGGCGGCGGCCTGTGCGGCGAGGCCACGACCCGGCGCGGCGCGGCGCGCTCAGTCCGCCACCGCGTATGCCTCCACCGACCACAGCGAATACCCGTACCGGGTCGCCCGCTTGACGCCCTGTACGCGGATGAAGCGTGTGTCGCGGGCATCCATGCGGACGGACTCGCGGCCGCCGCGGCCGTGGTCGACGGTGGCGGCCGTGTGCCAGTCACGGCCGTCCCGGGAAACCTGGACGCGATACGCGGAGGCGTACGCGTCCTGCCAGCGCAGTACCACCTGGCCGAGGCGGACGGGCTTCGCCAGCTCCACCTGCCACCAGGCGTCGTCCTCGGCGGGGGACGACCAGCGGGTGTCCGGATCGCCGTCGCCCGCCTCGGTGGCCGGGAAGTCCTCGGTCTCGTCACCGGAGGAGGTCGCCCGGCCCGTGCGGACCAGGTCGGACCCGGCGGTGCGCGGGAAGGCCCGTACCGTCAGCGTGCGGGTCTCGTCGCCGAAGCCGATCCGGATCGGGTACGTCCCCGACGGCGTCCCAGCGGGGACGGTGACCGACACGGGGACCTCAACCGTGGTGCCCCGCGGGAGAGTCGAGGTCCGCGGGACGCCTGCCTTGATCCCCTTGGGTGCCCGCACCGTCAGTTTCCCTCGGACGTCGGCGGGGCGCCGCGAGGTCAGACGGGCCGTCACCCGCTCCGTACCGCCGCCGATCTCCACGTCCGTCGCGGGGCGGGTCAACTCCAGGGAGGCATCGGGGGAGTCGCCGTACCAGGGCACCAGGTGGTGGACGCGGGACGGGGCCGGACCCGTGACCCGTACCGCGTTCGCACGAAGTCCCCGTCGCGTGGCGATCTCCGTCGCGCCGCCGTCCGCGAGGTCGCCGAGGCGGCGCCAGCCCTCGCCGGGCACCCGGGCCTCGACGGTGCCGGAGGTGCCGGGGGCGGCGAGCACGGTGACGCCGGCCAGCTCGCGGGGGCGGGTGAGGCGGACGGTACGGCCGTCCGCCTCGGGCGCGCGGTCGGCGGCGGGCTCGTGGTCGAGCCCGGCCCACGCCTCGTACGCCTCCCGCGCGCGCGTGAGGAACGGGTCCAGCACGCCCTCGCCGACCGTCACCCGGCTCGCGTCGAGCTCGGCGCGCAGCCGGTCGAGGGCGCGATACGCCCGCCAGGCCCGGGTGGTGTCGCCGTCGGTCTGGGCGCGCAGCATGTCGACGGCCGTGCGGCCCGCCTCCCCGTAGCGCGCCAACTGCCCGGCCCAGGGGGCGACTTCGGAGCCCAGGAGCGAGTCCGCGGACAGCCGCCGCGGGGTCTCGCGCATCACCGTGAAGGCGGCGCGCAGACGCCGCGCCGCGGTGCTGTACGCGGTGCGGTCCATGGTCGTACGTGCCTGCCAGAAGGCCTTCAACAGCGGGCGCAGATACGCCGATTCATCGCCGCCGAGCACGGACGACGCATCGTTCCCGGCCAGCGCCCACAAGGCCTCCTCGCGCTTCTCGTCACCGCCCGCGAGGTCGCCGATCGCCGCCCGCCAGGACTCCTGGGCGCGGTACTCCCTCGGGTTCCAGGCGAAGTCGGCGGCCGTGAACAGCGGAATGCGGGAGATCTTCGCCTGCTCCATCGCGTTGGCCAGCAGTGCCGCCGAGCCGGTCGCCACGGCGGGCTCGCGGCCGGTGTAGGGGCCGAGGAAGATCCGGTCCTGGGCGTAGTCGTTGATCGGGTAGTTGTCCATGGTGACCAGCGGATGCCCGAACGCCTCGCGCGTGGCGGCGAGTTCGCGTCCGGTGATCGTCCTCGGTACGACCCCCACGCCCGTCCACACCACCTCGACGCCGGAGTGCAGCTCGTCCGCGAGCGTCCGTCGGTACGCGGTCGAGCCGTCCTGGTAGTACTCCGTCGGCATCAGCGACAGCACGTCGGGGCCCGGGTGGCGCCCGGCCAGGTGGCGGGCCACCGCGTTCGCCACGCGCGCGTGGGCACGC
This sequence comes from Streptomyces montanus, assembly GCF_005786655.1. Classification (NCBI taxonomy): domain Bacteria; kingdom Bacillati; phylum Actinomycetota; class Actinomycetes; order Kitasatosporales; family Streptomycetaceae; genus Streptomyces; species Streptomyces montanus. The sequence continues at coordinate 2,024 of NZ_VBZC01000030.1, read as the reverse complement.
GCGGCCGCCTCGGGGCCCGAACCGAACGCGTCGGCGTCCTCGTCGCAGCTCCACTCGCTGTAACTGACGTCCTGGAACTGGAGCTGGAAGGCGCGCATCCCCAGCGCCCACATCGTGTCGAGCTTGCGCGTCAGCGCCTCGATGTCGCCGTCCGAGGACAGGCACATCTCCTGGCCGGGAGCCACGGCCCAGACCGGCGTGACATGGTTACGCCGCGCGCGCTCGGTCAACTCCCGGAACCGCGCCCGCTGCCCGGGCGGGTACGGCTCACGCCAGCGCGCCTGGCGGTAGAGGTCGTCGCCGGGGGCGTACACATAGCGGTTCTGCTTGGTCCGCCCCATGAAGTCCAGCTGGGCGAGGCGCTGTCGCTGAGTCCAGGGCGTGCCGTAGAAGCCCTCGGTGGTGCCGCGCACGGCGGTGCCGGGCCAGTCGTGTACGACCACACCGGCGACGCGGCGGCCGTCGATCAGCTGACGCAGCGTCTGCACGGCGTGGAACAGGCCGTCCTCGCCGGCACCCGCGAGGGCGACCGTGTCCCGGCCCCGGACTCGGCCGACGGCGAGACGGTAGCCCCCGGAGGGGAGGTCGGTGCGCGGGGTGGCGCCGAGGGTGGTGAGGGCGTCGTCGAGGGCGTGGTTCAGGGCCGCGGGGCGCCCTCCGGGTTGGTCCGCGCCCTTCGTGCTCCTGGGCGCCGTCTCGCCCGCGCGCACCACCAGCGCATCCTTGGGCAGCCGCTCCCACTCCCGCTCACGTAACCGCGTGATCTGCCGGACCCCCGCCTTCCGCAGAAGGGCGCGCAGGGCGTTGAGCGCGTACGAGTCCGCCGTCCCGTCGGTGACCAGCGCGACCTCGTCCGTCATCGTGACCGCGTCGTCGCCCGCCCGCAGGGACTGCGGCCTGGGCCACACCGAGGGGAGGCCGCCGCCGGACTTGTCCCGGGACTTCCCGCCGGACTTCTCGCCGGACTTCTCGTCCGAGGGAGCCGAGGAAGCAGAGGGAGCCGAGGACGTGTCGGGCGGCGGCGGAGCCGCGACGGCGCCGGGAATCGCGCCGCACACGCCCGCGACGACGACGAACGCGAGGGCTGTCGCCCTCTTCCTGCGCCGGAGTTGCAAGGACCTCTCCTAGTCGGTCGACGCGTCCCACTCGTCCAACTCGTCGGCCCTCACGGCACCGTCAGGGCGGCATTCGAGCCCACCATCCGTGTCGCCGAGGTGTCAACGAGAGTGGCCGTAGTGTCGCACTTTGACACTCTGTGTCATGAATTTGGCTTACGTGTCGTGTCGCGAACTCGGAGTGTTGTCGTGCGAACACCCTTGGTCAACTGCCGCACGCGGGAGAGAATGTGAACAGCGACACGATGTCCGCCCGATTACGTCTGTGATCGCGCACGCTGGGTAGGGCTCGCCCTGACCCTGACGTACGACGACTACCAAGGAGGCCACCGTGGCCGCATCGGCAGTACTTCTCCCGGCCTTTTCCAAACCCTCGGCGGAGCAGCCCGCCGACCCCGACCTGCACCTTTGCATCTTCACCGCCGAGGGATCGTGCGCTGAGGCGCCCCTCACCAGCGAACCCCCGCTGCCCGACGCCGAACCCCTGACCAGCGAGCCCCCCATCGCCGACGCCGCTCCCCTGACGAGCGAACCCACCTCCACGGGTGCTGCCGTGGCCCAGGACTTCCCGGGGGTCTGATGCCGCTTTCCCGGCTCGCCGCACTGCACGGCGTCGCCACCTCCTACAGCCCGTCCCCGGATCGCACGGTCGCGGCATCGGACGCCGCGGTGATCGCCGCTCTCGCCGCGCTGGGCGTGGACGCGAGGACGCCGGACTGCGTCGAGAGCGCGCTCGCGGCCCGCGAGGCGGAGCTGAGGGAGCGGCTGCTGCCGCCGACGGTGGTGTGCTGGAACGGCACCGGGAACGAGAACGAGAACAGCGCCGGGAACGAGAACGGGAGCGGGGGCGCGGCCGTGAGCGGCGACCGCGAGCCCGCGGCGGACGCCCCCGCGCCCGCCGCGCGAGCC
>NZ_VBZC01000003.1:93966-285928 GCF_005786655.1 Streptomyces montanus | reverse complement strand
GGTGCGGGCGGTGGCGCTGCCTCGGCCGCAGGCCGCGAGCGCGGCGGCGGAGCCGAGGCCGAGCGCGCCGCGGAGCAGGGCGCGGCGCGGCAGGGAGGGTGGGGATGGTGGGGGTGGCGGGGTGAACACGTGGCTCCTCACGTGGTGCGGCTGCGAAAGGCGCGTGCGGCGGCCGTCCCGGCGGCGCACGCGGGCAGGACGGATCGGACCGGGAGGGGAGTCGGGGGTCCGGTCTGTCCGCCGACGATTCAGCGGGGCAAGGGAGTTGGTTATGTGGGCGTCGGGCGCGCCTGCGGCAGGTGCGCGGGGCGGTCGGTGGGGGTGCGACGGGATGGGGGTGCGGTGGAGCTTCGTACGGTCAACTCGGCCGCGAGACCGTCGGGTTCGACCGGGTGGGGTCTGCCCTCGATCATGGCGAGCAGGACGTCCACGGCGCGGGTGGCGACGGCGGAGAAGTCCTGCCGGATGGTGGTCAGCGGTGGGGTCAGGTATGCGGCGGCGGGCACGTCGTCGAAGCCGACGACACTGACGTCGTCCGGGACGCGGCGCCCCGCCTCGGCGAAGGCGCGCAGGGCGCCGAGCGCCATCTCGTCGTTGGCGGCGAACACCGCGGTGAGCTCGGGCTCGCGGGCGAGGAGCCGGCCCACGCGGTAGCCGGAGGCCGGGGTCCAGTCCCCCTCCGCCGGCAGCGCGGGCTCGGGGGCACCGGCCGCGGCCAGGGCCTCGCGCCAGCCGCGTACGCGGTCGCGGGCGGCCCACCAGTCCTGAGGACCGGGGAGATGCCAGACGGTGCGGTGGCCGAGTCCGAGCAGGTGCTCCGTGGCGATGCGGGCGGCGGCGACGCCGTCGGCACAGACCATGGCGCTGGGGCCGCCGGCCATCTCCACGCCCTCGCCGAGGCTCACCATCGGCACGTCCGCCTTGAACCGGAGCGGGGTGCCGTCGTCGACGGGTTCGGACAGGACGATGCCGTCGACGCCCTGGTCCAGCAGCGACTCCACGGCCGCCGCGACACCGCCGTCCTGGCCGTCCAGGGTGCTGGCCAGGGCGAAGGAGTAGCCGGTCCGCTGCATGGCTCGTTCCAGGGCGATGAGCAGTGTCGAGGGACCGTAGAGCGCGGAGCCCAGCGAGACCACGCCGATCCGCCGGTGGCGTCCCATCAGCAGGGCACGCGCCGCGTTGTTCGGACGGTAGTCCAGCTCATGGATGACCTTGAGTACGCGGTCCCGCACCTCGGCGCTGACATGGGGTTCGCCGTTCACGACGCGGGAGACGGTCTTCTGCGAGACCCCGGCGGCGCGGGCGACCTCCGTCATGGTGGCCGGCATGGTGTCTCCCGTTCGGTCGGGCAGTTCGGGGGGAATCGACGCGAGAATTGACTACGTAGTCAGGAACGGCTCGCCGTAACGGCGGGGCGCCATGACTACGTAGTCAGGTCAGTGTTCACACGGACGAAACAGCCGTCAAGACATCGCACACACGATGTTTCCCGACGGCTGCTCCAGCCCGTGTGCTACCTGGGATCCCCCTAGAGCCGCGGATCCACCGGCTCCGACTCCAGCGCCAGCACCCCGAACACCGCCTCGTGCACCCGCCACAGCGGCTCGCCCTCCGCCAGCCGGTCCAGCGCCTCCAGCCCGAGCGCGTACTCCCGGATCGCCAGCGACCGCTTGTGGTTGAGGAAACGGCCGCGGAGACGGTCGAGGTTCTCGGGACGGGTGTACTCCGGGCCGTAGATGATCCGGAGGTACTCACGTCCGCGGCACTTGATGCCGGGCTGCACGAGCCGGCCCTCCCCGCCGCGCACGACGGCCTCGACCGGCTTGACGACCATGCCCTCGCCGCCGCGGCCGGTCATTTCCAGCCACCAGTCGACGCCGGCCCGCACCGAGTCCGGGTCACCCGTCTCCACGAAGAGCCGCCGTGTGGTCTGCAGCAGTCCCGACGTGTCGCCCGACACGAAACGGTCGATCAGCGCGAGCTGTTCGTCGTGCGGCAGCCCGGCCAGGCTCCGCCCCTGGACGGCGAGGATCTGGAAGGGCGCCAGCCGCACACCCTCCAGACCGGACGTGGTCCAGCAGTACCGCCGGTACGCCTCGGTGAACGCGGCGGCGTCCGCGGCCCGTTCGCGCTGCTTGCCGAGCAGATCCTGTACGTCGACGCCCCGCGCCGCCGCTCCTTCGAGCGCGGCGAGCGCGCCCGGGAACACGGCCGCGGAGGCGGCCCCGACCGCCGCGTACTGGGTCCGCAGCAGCCCGGACGCCTTGAGCGACCACGGCATCAACTCGGCGTCGAGCAGCACCCAGTCAGTGTCGAGCTCCTCCCACAGCCCGGCCTCGGTCATCGCACGGCGCATCCGTCCGAGGATCTCCTCGGTGACGGCGGAGCCCGCGGCGGAGCCGCTGATTGATTCCGTGAAGAAGGGCCGCCCCGTACGGGTGTAGAGGGAACCGGTCGGACCGTCCACCCCGAAGCGCTCGCGCGCGGCCTCCGCGTCCCGGCACACCAGCGCCACCGCTCGCGAGCCCATGTGCTTCTCCTCGCAGACGACTCGCGCGACCCCGTCCGCCTGGTACTGCGCGAAAGCCTCGGCGGGGTGCTCCAGATAGCCGTCGATGTGCGAGGTCGCCGTCGGGGCCATCGTCGGCGGCAGGTACGGCATCAGACGCGGGTCCACGGCGAAGCGGCTCATGACCTCCAGGGCCGCGGCCGCGTTCTCCTCGCGCACCGACACCCGGCCCGCGTGGCGGGTCTCCACGACCCGGCGGCCGTGCACGTCCGCGAGGTCGAGCGGCCGCCCGTCGTGTCCGCCGGGCGCCTCGGTCCTGAGCGGCTTGGCCGGCTCGTACCAGACCCGCTCGGCCGGTACGTCGACGAGCTCGCGCTCGGGCCAGCGCAGCGCGGTGAGTTTGCCGCCGAAGACGGCACCGGTGTCGAGGCATATGGTGTTGTTCAGCCAGGTCGCGGTGGGGACCGGCGTGTGGCCGTACACCACGGCCGCGCGGCCCCGGTACTCCTCCGCCCACGGGTAGCGCACGGGCAGCCCGAACTCGTCGGTCTCACCGGTCGTATCGCCGTACAGCGCGTGCGAGCGCACGCGGCCCGAGGTGCGGCCGTGGTACTTCTCGGGCAGCCCGGCGTGGCAGACCACCAGGCGGCCCTCGTCGAGGACGTAGTGACTGACGAGTCCGTCGACGAACTCCCGCACCTGCTGCTTGAACTCCTCGCTCTCGTCCTCCATCTGCTCGATCGTCTCGGCGAGACCGTGCGTGTGCTGGACCTTGCGGCCCTTGAGGTAACGCCCGTACTTGTTCTCGTGGTTGCCGGGCACGCACAGCGCGTTGCCCGATCCGACCATGGACATCACACGGCGCAGCACGCCCGGGGTGTCGGGGCCGCGGTCGACGAGGTCGCCGACGAAGACAGCCGTACGGCCCTCGGGGTGCGCCCCCTCCACGTAGCCCAACTTGCCGAGCAGCGACTCCAGTTCGGACGCGCAGCCGTGGATGTCGCCGATGATGTCGAATGGACCGGTGAGATGGGTCAGGTCGTTGAACCGCTTCTCGGTGCGGATCCCGGCGTTCTCGATCTCCTCCACACCCCGCAGGATGTGCACCTTGCGGAAGCCCTCGCGCTCCAAGTGCCGCAGCGATCGCCTCAGTTCGCGGGTGTGGCGCTGGATGACGCGGCGCGGCATGCCGGCCCGGTCGGAACGCGCGGCGTTGCGCTCGGCGCACACCTCTTCCGGCACGTCGAGGACGATGGCGATGGGCAGCACGTCGTGCTTCTTGGCCAGGTCGATCAGCTGTTTGCGGCTCTCCTGCTGCACGCTGGTGGCGTCGACCACGGTGCGCCGGCCCGCCGCGAGCCGCTTGCCCGCGATGTAGTGCAGCACGTCGAAGGCGTCCCCGCTGGCGCTCTGGTCGTTCTCGTCGTCGGCGACGAGGCCGCGGCAGAAGTCGCTGGAGATGACCTCGGTCGGCTTGAAGTTCCGCCGCGCGAAGGTGGACTTGCCCGACCCGGACGCACCGATCAGCACGACGAGGGAGAGGTCGGTGACGGGCAGCGTGCGCCCCTTGGTCTCTGTGGTGGTCATGCGGCCTTCTCCTCCTTCGCGGTGCCGGCGGCAGCGCTCATCGTGAACACGGCCATCTGAGTCGGCGGCCCCACCTCGGGGTCGTCGGGTCCTACGGGGGCGAACTCCACTCCGTACCCGTGGCGCTCGGCCACCGCCCGCGCCCAGGTACGGAACTCCTCGCGCGTCCACTCGAAGCGGTGGTCGCCGTGCCGGACGTGCCCGGCGGGGAGGGTCTCCCAGCGGACGTTGTACTCGACGTTCGGCGTGGTCACGAGGACGGTCCTGGGGCGTGCGGAGCCGAACACGGCGTACTCCAGGGCGGGCAGCCGCGGCAGGTCGAGGTGCTCGATGACCTCGCTGAGCACGGCGGCGTCGTATCCCTTGAGCCGGTTGTCGGTGTACGCGAGCGAGCCCTGCAGGAGCTTGACGCGCTCGGCCTGCCGCTCCCCCATCCGCTCCAGCTTGAGCCGGCGCGAGGCGATGGTGAGCGCGCGCATCGACACATCGACACCGACGATCTCGGTGAACCGCGTGTCCTTCAGCAGCGCCTGCACCAACTGCCCCTGCCCGCACCCGAGATCGAGTACCCGGCCCGCCCCGGCGGCCCGCAGCGCCTCGACGATCGCGCCCCGTCGCTGCTCGGCGAGCGGTACGGGCTTCTCGTCCGTGTCCGTCCGTTCGTCCACCGCGTTGTCGATCTCCTCGACCTCGCTGTCGTCCGCCTCGGCCAGCCGGACGAGCTCCAGACGCTCCATGGCCTGCCGGGTCAGTGACCAACGGCGCGACAGATAGCGGCTGGTGATCAGCTTCTGCTCCGGGTGGTCGGGCAGCCAGCCCTCACCGGCGCGCAGCAGCTTGTCGACCTCGTCGGTCGCGACCCAGTAGTGCTTGGCGTCGTCGAGGACGGGGAGCAGAACGTACAGATGACGCAGCGCCTGCGCGAGGGTCAGCTCGTCCGACTCCAGTACGAGGTGTACGTAACGGGAGTCGCCCCACTCCGGGAACTCGGCGTCCAGCACCACGGCCTGAGCGGTCACCGTCCAGCCGAGCGGCTCGAAGAGTCCCCGTACGAGGTCGATCCCGCCGCGCGCGGGCAGTGCGGGCACCTCGATGCGCAGGGGCAGCGGCTGCCCGGCCCGGTCGGGCTTCGCGGTGCACCGGCCCTTCATCGCGCTGGAGAACACACTGCTCAGCGCCACGGCGAGCAGCGACGAGGCGGCGTACGGGCGGTCGTTGACGTACTGCGCGAGCGCGGCGTCCGGCGCGCCGCCCCGTCCCTTGCCCTTCCCGCGCCGGACCAGCGCCACCGCGTCGACCTCCAGCAGCAGCGCCGCCGTGCAGCGCTCCGCGCTCGCCTCCGGGTAGAGGACGTGCGCCGTGCCGTAGGACAGCTTGGTCGAGAATGGATTGTCAGGGTGCTTGTGGAGCAAGAATCCCAGGTCAGTGGCCGGGTGCTGCTCGTTGCCGGTGGTTGAGATCGTCAGGAACACGAGACTGAGTATGTGTGCGAGTGGGCCCATGCCGGTACTGGATTACCCAGGAAAGGCAGAGATCCAAGCCGGTCACGCACTAGCTGAGCTTGCGGAGAGTGCGGAGCGTGTCGATGACGTCGCCGGCACGGGTGTCCGGGTTGACGAAGGCCAAGCGCAGAACCGTTGCGCCGTTCCACTGGGTCGGCACGCACAGCATGGCGCCCGTTTCGGCGGCACGGGCGGACCATGACGCGTAGTCCTGCGGGCCCCAGCCAGGGTGTTCGAAGACGACGACGGAAAGCTCGGGCTCGATCGTCAGGCGTAGATGGTCACTGGCGCGTATGGCGTCGGCGACCAGTCGGCTGGTGGTCAGTGTCTGTTCCACGGCACGCGAGTATCGCTCGGTTCCGTGCACGGCCAGGCTGAACCAGAGCGGCAGACCGCGGGCACGGCGGCTGAGGTGGAGAGCCAAATCCGACGGATTGTGGACGTCGCGGTCGATGGCGTCGAGATAGTGCGCCGACTGACTGTGCGCGGCGCGTGCCGCTGCGGGGTCCCGGTAGAGCAGTGCGCAGCAGTCGTAAGGGGCGAAGAGCCATTTGTGGGGATCGACGATGAAGCTGTCGGCGCGTTCGATGCCGGAGTAGAGGTGCCGAACGCTGGGTGCCGCCAGGCCCGCTCCGCCGTAGGCACCGTCGACGTGCAGCCACACCTGGTGGCGTTCGCACGCCTCGGCGATGTCATCGAGGTCGTCGATGAGACCGGCATTGGTGGTCCCGGCGGTCGCCACCACGGCGAACACGCCGGTCGTGGAGTCCAGGACCGCGTTCACGGCGGCTCCGGTGAGGTGTCCCCGCTGGTCCACGGGTGCGGTGACGACCGCGACGTCCATCGCTTGTGCCGCGGACCTGATCGAGGAGTGGGCGCTGTCGGCGCACACGATTTTCCAGCCGTCCGTCGGCCGGGGGCGGGATGCGGCGGCAGCGGCGCGGGCCGTGATGAGAGCCGAGAGGTTGCCCATGGTGCCGCCGCTGACGAAGCATCCTGCTGCGGTGCTGGGCCATCCGAGCAACTGGGTGAGCCAGGCCAACGCCTCGTTCTCGGCGTGGATGGCACCGGCTCCCGACTCCCAGATGCCCGCGAAGATGTTCGCCGCGCTGGTGACCGCGTCGAAGGCGAGTGCGGCACGGGTGGGGGCCGCGGGGATGTACGCGAGGTTCATCGTCCCGTTCTGGGCGCGGGTGGCAGGGGCCAGGACTCGGTCGAAGAGTTTGAGGGCCGCGGCGCTGCCGATTCCCCAGGGGGTGATGGCCGTACCGGCCGCGAGGGCGAGGTCGGCGGCGGGGCGGGCGCCTGCCACGGGATCCGGAGCCTGCATGATGCGCCGGCGCGCGTAGTCGATCGCGGCCGCCACGATCTCGTCCTCATCACCCCATAGCCGGAGGTCGACGCGGGGCGCCCTGTTCGCTGACGTGTTGTCGCATTGCGCTTTTTGCATGGCGAGAACCTAGGAAGGCGCATCGGAATGCGCAATATGCAGCAAGATATGTGAGCAGAATGCTCAATGCGGGGCGCCCGCGCTGTGCCATACTGAGCACCATGCGAAACGTCGACGCTCTCGACGCCCGGATCCTCCTGGCGCTCGACGCGGACCCACGGGCCACGACCGTCGCCCTGGCCGACCGACTCGGTCTGGCCCGCAACACCGTGCAGGCGCGTCTGAAGCGACTTGAAGAAAGCGGTCAATTGGGGGAGCACAGTCGGCGCGTGGCACCCGCGGGTCTCGGCTATCCGCTGCTGGCCCTCATCACGATGTCGATCAGTCAGCGCGTGGGGCAGCCCACCCAGGAGGCGATCCTGCGCATTCCCGAGGTGGTCGAGTTGCTCGTCACCACCGGCGACGGCGACCTGCTCGCCCGCGTTGTCGCCCGGGACACCGAAGACCTGCACCGCATCACGAACCTGTTGCTGGAAGCGCCTGGGGTCGTCCGGTCCAACACCACCATTGTCCTGCTCGAGGTACAGCCCTTCAGTGTCCGGTCCCTGCTGGAGCGGCACGCCGGTCCCTGACGTGGAGCGGATGGCTCGAGCTGCGGAACGGTCGACTTCTCATTCCGGGCCTCTCCCCCCCCCGCTGCCGCCCGAGACTTCTGGATGCTCAACATTGAGCAAATGCCGAGGCGCTTGACGAACTTCGACCACCCAATACGAACTCAAGCCCCCATGTATGGCTGAAGTCGGTCAAGCAGTGCTACTTTCGGCGCGTGACATCGAGCAAGCGGCGCGCGAGGATCGTGAAGTCACTCCGGACGACGGGCGGTGTGGCCTCGGTACGCGACCTGGCGGAGCGGCTCCAAGTGAGCGAGTCCACGATCCGCCGCGACCTGACGCGGCTGGACCGCGACGGCGAGCTCATCCGGACCTACGGCGGCGCCGCCCTGTCTTTGCGCGCGAGCGCCGAGGCCGCGGCGGAGGGAGCGCTCAGCGAAGATCCGTTCGACGTCTCGGCATCGCACGACATGGCGATGAAGGAGGCCATGGCCGCCCGCGCCGCCGAACTCGTCGCGGACGACAGCGTGGTCGTTCTGGACATCGGCACCAGCACGTCATTGATCGCCCGCAAACTGCGCGGCCGCCCGGTCACGGTGATCACCAGCAACGTGGCCGTGCTGGACGAGCTGCGGGACGACGACACCGTACGACTGGTCCTGCTCGGCGGCGTACTACGCCGCAACTACCAGTCCCTGGTCGGCTCGCTCACCGAGACGGCGCTGCGCCAGATCAGCGCCGACCTGCTCTTCCTGAGCTGCACGGGTGTGCGCGCCAGCGGGCACGTCGTCGACGACATGGCCGTCGAGGCGCCCATCAAGCAGGCGATGATCGAGGGCGCCGACCGCGTGGTGCTGGTGGCCGCCGAGACCAAGTTCCCCGGTACCGGCAGCCTGCGCCTCTGTTCGCTCTCCGACGTCGATGTACTGGTCACCACCGCCGGCGCCGACCCTCAGACGCTGGACTTCTGCCGCCAGGCGGGCGGAAAGGTGATCACCGCGTGACCGCGTGACCGCGAGACCGCAAGGAAGCCGTTCGTTTCACGGCTGGGCGACCCCCGCCACCCTCCACCCCTCAGTCCGCACCCGCACCGTCCTACCCCTACCCCCCACGCAAGGAGCAGCGCCCTCTACACAAGGAGTTCCCGACATGCACAGATGGGCTCGAAGATTGTGGACCACCGCGGGCGCCGCCGCCTGCGGTGTAGTTCTGTCCCTGCTCGCGACCGCCGTACCGACCCAGGCCGCCTCTCCGGCCGTCCCCACCACCGCTCGCACCAGGGCCACCGCGGCCGTGGACGCGATGATGGGCTTCTACGACCAGGAGACCGGCCGCTGGCAACCCGAGTCACCGTGGTGGCAGTCGGGGAACGCCCTCCAGGCGCTTGTGGACTACATGGCGAAGACCGGGTCGCGAAAATACATGTCCGAGGTCAAGAACACCATCGCCGTCCAGCGCGCACCCCTGGAGTGGTGGCCGCAGGGCGGAGGCGAGTTCAGGGCCGACTCCACGGACGACACCGGCTGGTGGGCGCTGGCCATGACCCGTGTGTACGACCTCACCCGCGACCAGAAGTACCTCGACATCGCCAAGCTGGACGAGGCCTACATGCGCGACTACTGGGACGACACCTGTGGCGGCGGCATCTGGTGGGACATCCCGGCCAAGAGCTACAAGAACGCGATCAGCATCGAGCTGTACATCAAGCTCGCCGCCTCGCTGCACAACCGGATTCCTGGTGACAGGGTCTACCTGGCCCACGCCCTGGAAGCGTGGAACTGGTTCAAGAACAGCGGGATGATCAACAGCGATCACCTCGTCAACGACGGCCTGAACACCCAGAGCGGCGGCTGCGCCAACAACGGCGGCACCACCTGGACCTACAACCAGGGAGTGGTCCTGGGCGGACTCGCCGAGCTGTACAAGGCCACCGGTGACAAGAGCCTGCTCACCGATGCCCGCGACATCGCCGACGCGGTGATCGCCAGTCCGTCCCTCACCCAGAACGGCATCCTGACCGAGCCCTGCCAGGCGGCGGAAAACTGCAACTCCGACCAGGCAGCCTTCAAGGGCGTCTTCGCGCGCAATCTCGGCGAACTCGACGCCCTCCTCACCGGACATCCCTACCGCAGCTACCTGCGCGCACAGGCCTCCTCCGCGTACACCAACAGCCGGAACAGCTCGCATCAGTACGGACTGAGCTGGGCCGGACCGTTCGACCAAGCGACCATCGGCCGTCAGGAGTCGGCGGTGTCGCTGCTGACCTCCGTTCTGTGACCCACGCACCCGCCCGGTGCACTGCGCGTGCTGCCCCTCAGGACGGGCAACACCCAGTGCACCGGGTGGAGTTGCCACAGGCCCGGAACCACTTGGCCGGCCTGAAGGAGCGTGACGTGGAATCAGACGATCCCAACTCGGGCCTCGGCGGTTCATACACGGGAGGCGATTCAGCGGAGTCCGTGAACCGGCGACCTCCCCCGATCCGACGGTGATCCGTCGACCAGCTCATCCAGGCTCGGCGTGGGGGACGGACCCTCCCGGTCCGCATGACCTGACCCGTCCCGGTCCGCCCGACGGGGAGCGGTCTCCCCGGGGCGGTCTGCCCGCCCTCGGCCCGGGCCGAGGGCGGGACAGCGCGTGCGGTTCGGGTTACGGCAGCTGGGACTGCACCCGCGTGGAGATCAGGTCCAGGTGGTCCAGGTCGTCGAGGTCGAGGATCTGGAGGTAGATCCGCTGGGCGCCGATGTCGGCGTACCGGCCGATCTTGTCGACGACCTCGTCCGGGGAACCCGCCAGACCGTCGGCCTTCAGATCGTCGACCTCGCGGCCGATGGCGGCGGCCCGGCGGGCGACCTCCGCGTCGTCCTTGCCGACGCAGGCGACGAGCGCGTTGGAGTACACCAGGTCGTCGGCCTTCCGGCCGGCCTGCTCCGCCGCCGCCCGTACGCGGCCGAACTGGCGCTCGCTGTCCGCGATCGACCCGAACGGCATGTTGAACTCGTCGGCGTACTGGGCCGCGAGGCGCGGGGTGCGCGTCGCGCCGTGGCCGCCGATGAGTACCGGGATCTTCGCCTGCGCGGGCTTGGGCAGCGCGGGCGAGTCGGTGAGCTGGTAATAAGTGCCGTCATAGTCAAAGGTCTGGCCGGTCTCCGTCGCCCACAGTCCCGTGACGATCGCCAGCTGCTCTTCGAGGCGGGCGAACTTCTCCTTCGGGAACGGGATGCCGTACGCCGTGTGCTCCTCCTCGAACCAGCCCGCGCCCAGGCCCAGTTCGACTCGGCCGCCGGACATCTGGTCGACCTGGGCGACCTGGATGGCCAGGACGCCGGGCAGGCGGAAGGTACCGGCCGTCATCAGGGTGCCGAGCCGTATGCGCTTGGTCTCGCGGGCGAGCCCGGCCAGGGTGACCCAGGCATCGGTGGGGCCGGGTAGGCCGTCCACAGGACCCATCCGCAAGTAGTGGTCGGAGCGGAAGAAGGCGTCGAAGCCCAGGTCTTCGGTGGCCTTCGCCACGGTGAGCAGGGTGTCGTAGGTCGCCCCTTGCTGGGGCTCGGTGAAGATTCGAAGATCCATGCCTCCATCCTGCACGGTCGGACGTCGGTCAACGCCATGGTTTCGAGGTTCCCCCTCGTCCATGGGTGACCGGCCCCGATGGTGATCGTTTGCTCGTGCGGAGCCGGACCGCCCGGCGCGTTACTTGTTCTCCCCGCGCGTTCTCCCCGCGTGGGAGGCGAAGGCCCGAGGAGGCCGTCATGTCCCAGGAAGCCGTTCCCTCGTCGCAGCCCAAGAGTTTGCTGCAACAGATGGAGGAGCTGATGGCGGTACTCAACGCGAATCTGGCGCGGCTCGACGCCGATCTCCCCTCCTCGCCCCGCCGCCCGGCCCCGGCGGGGACCGGAACCGGGGCCCGCACCGACGATCCGGACCACACCTGACCATCCGCCGCCTTTTTCGCCCCCGCCGCCCCTACCCGTTCCCATCCCCTGGGGCTCCGCCCCAGACCCCGCTCCTCAAACGCCGGAGGGGCTGAATTCAGCCCGTCCGGCGTTTGAGGACGAGGCCGCCAGGCCGATACGGGGGTCTGGGGGCGGAGCCCCCAGGTTGAGGATGGGACGGGTAGGGGCGGCGGGCGAGAAACTACCCCGCCGCAGACCCCCGCTCCGGCATCATCCGATCCCGCACCGCAAGCCTCCGCAATATCTCGAGGACCCGGTCGCGGGACTCGTCCGCCGCGTCGATGGCCTCCATGCACTGCCAGTACGTGCCTTCGTCGTCCGCCGCGCAGGCGATCCCCACCAGGGCGATACCGACCTCACCCAAGAGACCACCGAGGTCCCGAAGAGCCTGGCGCGCATCGCCGAGCTCCGTGAGCTGAGCCGCGCGTAAGCTCACGACGCCGGACAGCGGAGCGTCCAGCACTCCACAGCCTCTGGCCGCCAGTTCGGTCAACCCCATTGCCTCGCCCCGTAATTCGGGAGGCCCGTACATCGCCACCCGACTGCCGATCGCCTGCGCCAGGGCCTGCGCCTGCCAGGCCTCCGTCATGATGTCCGTCGCGTCATCGCTTCCCGCCAAGGCACTTCTGCTCGCGTCGATGAGCCGCACCGCATCCATGTGCTGTCCTCGTCTGTCCCGACGCGTTCTTCACACGCCTGCCCGAACTCCACCGTCCACTACCCAGAGTGAAGGTCCGTGGGACGAAAAGCCAGAGGTAGACGGAAATCTGTGGACAAAGAATCGAATCTGTACAGCAGCATGACTCCATAGAGTGACGATTGCCGCTACACCACCCCTCTCACGGCCCCTCTCCCACCGGAAACCTGCGCTCATTGCGGTCAATCTTCGCGTCCAGCGCCGCAAGAGGATCGATGCCGAGCACCTCGCACAGCTGCAGCAAGTACGCCAGTACATCCGCGACTTCGTCGGTCACACGGGGCGCCTTTTCCGGATCGTCCATCACCCGCGCCGACTCCTCGGGGGTCAGCCACTGGAAGATCTCGACGAGCTCGGAGGCCTCGACACTGAGAGCGGCGACGAGGTTCTTGGGTGTGTGGTAGGGCTGCCAGTTCCGCGCCGCCGCGAACTCGGCCAGCCTGCGCTGGAGCTTCGCCACATCAAGTTCTGTCACGGCTCCAGGTCTACCACCGTGACCCCGCCCACCCCCGAGGCCCTGGACGCGTCACTCACGGCACCCACCAGCCGAATGTGCCCCCGCTCGCACATCCGCGCCGCCAGCCGTACGAGCTGCTCCCGTTGCCGTGCGTCCAGGTCACGGTCGAAGCCGTCGGCGAGGACCGTGAGTGTCTGGAGCGCCTCGGGCACTTCCCCCACCGTGTCGACCTCCAGCACACCGGGGCCGGTGAGGAGCACCAGGGCAAGCCCCAGATACCTCAACTCCCCGTCCCCGAGGAGTCCGAGAGGCGTCCGCAGTCCGTCGCCACGGTCGAGCACGGCCCGAACCGCCTGCGCCATCCCCCTCCCGGCCACCACCCCCATCCCGGCCGCCACCCCGATCCCGGCCTCCATCCCCCTCCCCGCTCCCGTCCCCTCGCCGGACACCCGCTCCGCCAACACGTCGACGACCCGCCCCGCGCACCCCTCCCGCACCGCCGCGACGAGCTGCCCGTGCCGTCGCCCGCACTCCGACCGGGTACGCCACAGCACCTCGGCGAGGTTGCCGCAGCCCCGCAGCAACCGCCCCGCGCCGAGCGGAACGGCGGCCCGCATGTGCCCGGGTACGGGGTCGCAGGCGAAGACGGACCGCAGGGCGACCACCATCTGCTCGGCGGCGGCGAGGACTTGGCGTTCGCCGTCCGTCCTGCCCGCGACGCGCAGCGGCAGCAGTGCGGTGCCGAGCCGGTCGTCGGGGAGCGGGGCCCGGGTCACGGGGGACGAGCCCGCCGTGTACCAGGCCGCCTGCACGACGGGCCGGCTCGGGTCGCGCAGGGCAGTCTCCAGCAGGGTCACCCCACCGGTCGTCAACCGCTCGCCCACGATGCGCAGTTCGGGTTCGGCCTGCACGGCGAGGTCGAGCCGTACGGCCCCGGCGGGACCGTCGACCGTACAGCCGATGCGGAAGCCACGCCGCCGCTGCGCGTCCGGCCGCGCACGCTCGGGAACGCAGGCGTCCGGACAGGGGAACACCTCGTCCAGTGCGGCACCGCCGCCCAGTCGCGCCAGGGCCTCGTACGCCCGTAGCGCGCTGCTCTTGCCGCTGCCGCTGGGACCCGCGAACAAGGTCAGCGGCCCGAGCGCGAACTCCGCCCGCCGGTGCCTTGCGAATGCGGCGAGCCGCAGGGCGGTGACGCTCGGCCGGTCCCTGCCTGCCACAACAACGTCTACGGGATCAAGCGGCACGGTCATATGCGGACGGTAAGTCTCCGCCCCACTGCCGAACCGTTCCTCCTGGCACGCCTTCCTACGATCGAGGGATCAACGGGGCGGTCCTGTCCTCAGGTCCCGGGAACCCCCGCGTCCTCCATCAGCCCTCGCACCTCGGTCCCCGGCGGCGTGAGAAGGAACACGTTCCGGTCGACCCGGTGCATCCCGCTCGCGAGCCCGAAGACCACGCCCGTGCTGAAGTCGAGCACGCGCTTCGCGACGTCCGGCTCGGCGCCGGTGAGGTCGAGGAGGACCGGAATGCCTGCCATCAGGGTCTCGGCGACCTCACGCGCGTCCGCGAAGATATTGACTCTGATCACGACGAAGCGGCGGCGCGTCTCGGTCTCCGCGTCGGGAAGCGCCCGGTGGTCGACCGCCGACGGCCAGGCGTCACGGCCACGCAACGGCACGACCTGGGCGAGCCCCTCCCACTGTTCATCGGTGACGTCGTGGCTGTTCACCGGCTCCCCCCGACCTCACTCGCACTGATTTCCTGCACCGGGCAATTCTTGCGCATCGTCACCCGTTCAGCCGAACAGCGACACGGACCGCGACGTGCCCGGTAGCTTCTCACATCGCGCCGACGACGGCTGTGTGGCGCATGTAACCCCTCATGATCGCGCCATGTGACACAGGCGTAACGGGCAATTCGTACGCTCGCAAAGATCGAGGTTCCATGCAGAAAGGGCAGCGCGTGACGACGACCCCCACGAAGGGGACCCCCACGACGCACGTGCGCACGGTCTGCTCGTACTGCGGTGTGGGCTGCGGGATGGTCCTCGACATCGGGATGGGCCCGGACGGACGGCGTACGGTCCTGAAGGCGTCCGGCGACAAGGCGCACCCCGCGAACTTCGGACGGCTGTGCACCAAGGGCGCGACCACGGCCGACATGCTCGCCGCGCCCGGACGGCTCGGCACGGCTCTCGTACGGGACGACCGTGGCGCGGAACCCGTACCCGCGCCCGTGGACGCGGCGATCGCCGAGACGGCCCGGCGGCTTCGCGCGATCATCGACGAGCACGGCCCGGACGCGCTCGCCCTCTATGTCTCCGGGCAGATGAGCCTGGAGGCCCAGTACCTGGCGAACAAGCTGGCCAAGGGGTTCGTGCGGACGAACCAGATCGAGTCGAACTCACGGCTCTGCATGGCGAGCGCGGGCACCGGCTACAAGCTGTCCCTCGGCGCCGACGGTCCGCCCGGCTCGTACCAGGACTTCGAGAAGGCGGACGTCTTCTTCGTCATCGGCTCGAACGCGGCGGACTGCCACCCGATCCTGTTCCTGCGGATGATGGACCGGGTCAAGGCGGGCGCGAAACTCATCGTCGTCGATCCGCGGCGTACCGCCACCGCCGACAAGGCCGATCTGTTCCTGCAGATCAACCCGGGCACGGACCTGGCACTGCTGAACGGGCTGCTGCATCTGCTGCACGAGAACGGCCGCACCGATCCCGAGTTCATCGCCGCGCACACCGAGCGCTGGGAGGCGATGCCCGGCTTCCTCGCCGACTATCCGCCCGCCACCGTCGCCGAGATCACCGGCATTCCGGAGGCCGACATCCGCGAGGCCGCCTCGCTGATCGGCCGGGCGGGCGAGTGGATGAGCCTGTGGACCATGGGCCTCAACCAGTCCACGCACGGCACCTGGAACACGAACGCCCTGGTCAACCTGCATCTCGCGACCGGTGCGATCTGCCGCCCCGGCTCAGGGCCCTTCTCCCTCACCGGCCAGCCCAACGCCATGGGCGGTCGCGAGATGGGATACATGGGGCCGGGTCTGCCCGGGCAGCGCTCCGTCCTCGTCGACGAAGAGCGTGCCTTCGTCGAGGAGTTGTGGGAACTGCCCCCGGACACGCTCCGGAAGGACGGCGTCGGGCAGGGCACCGTCGAGATGTTCCAGAAGATGGCGGACGGCGAGATCAAGGCCTGCTGGATCATCTGCACCAACCCCGTCGCCTCGGTCGCCAACCGCAAGACCGTCATCGAGGGGCTGGAGGCCGCCGAGTTCGTCGTCGCACAGGACGTCTTCGCGGAGACCGAGACCAACGCGTACGCCGATGTCGTACTCCCCGGCGCCCTGTGGACCGAGACCGAGGGCGTCCTCATCAGCAGCGAGCGCAATCTCACCCTCGCGCAGCCGGCCGTGGACCCGCCCGGGGAGGCGCTCCCGGACTGGGAGATCATCGCGCGGGTGGCCTGCGCGATGGGGTACGAGAAGGGCTTCTCGTACCAGAGCGCGGAGGAGATCTTCGAGGAGATCAAGCGCGCTTGGAACCCCAAGACGGGTTGGGATCTGCGGGGTGTGACGTACGAGCGGCTGCGGGGTACGTCCGTGCAGTGGCCGGCCGCGCGCGAGGACGGGCCGGACCGGAATCCGATTCGGTACGTGGACGCGGAAGGCGACGGGGGGCCGTCCTTCCCCACGGCCAGCGGGCGGGCCGTGTTCTACGCGCGGCCGCACGTCCCGGCCGCCGAGATGCCCGACGACGACTTCCCGTTCGTACTGAACACCGGGCGGCTTCAGCACCAGTGGCACACGCTGACCAAGACGGGGAAGGTGGCCAAGCTCAACAAGCTCAATCCCGGGCCGTTCGTGGAGCTGCATCCGCAGGACGCGCGGGAGTTGGGGATCGCCGAGGGGGACGGGGTCGAGGTCGCCTCGCGGCGGGGGCGGGCCGTGCTGCCCGCCGTGGTGACGGACCGGGTCCGGCCGGGGTGCTGCTTCGCGCCGTTCCACTGGAACGACCTGTTCGGGGAGTATCTGAGCATCAACGCGGTCACCAGTGACGCGGTCGATCCGGTGTCGTTCCAGCCTGAGTTGAAGGTCTGCGCGGTGTCGTTGGTGAAGGTTTCCTCGCCCCCGCCGCCCCTACCCGACCCATCCCTGTTGGCTCCACCCCCAGACCCCGGTATCGGCCTGACGGCGTCCTCAAACGCCGGACGGGCTGAACTGAGCGCCCTCGGTCTTGATCCCGCCCCTCCGCCCGTGCTCACCGCGCAGGAACGCCAGTACCTCAGTGGATTTCTCGCCGGGCTGCCCGCGGGTGCCCCGGGGGTGCCCGTGCTCCCGCCGGACGCCCCGTTCAGCCCCGAGCACGCGCTGTGGGTGAACGGTGTCCTCGCCGGCATGTACTCCAGGTCGGCGGACACGCCACCGGCCCCGAGCGTTCCCGTGCGCGAGGTCGTCGTGTTGTGGGCCTCGCAGACCGGTAACGCCGAGGAGTTCGCGGTGGCCGCCGCCGAGCGGCTTGCCGCGACCGGGCACAAGGCCACACTGGTCGGCATGGACAACGCCGATCCGCGCGCGCTGCCGCCGGGTGCGGATCTGCTGCTGATCACGAGCACGTTCGGCGACGGCGACGCGCCCGACAACGGCTCGGGCTTCTGGGACACACTGGCCACGGCCGAGCCGCCGCGCATGGACGGTGTGCGCTATGCCGTGCTGGCCCTGGGCGACTCCTCGTACGACGACTTCTGCGGCCACGGTCGCCGACTCGACCAGCGGCTGGGCGAGTTGGGGGCGGTGCGGCTCGCTCCGCGTACCGACTGCGAGCCGGACTACGAGCCCTCCGCACAGGCGTGGCTCGACCAGGTGCTCACCGCGCTGAGCACCAAGGCCACCCCGGGACGGCCGACCGTCGAAGCGCCGGCGGCCGTCGAAGCGGCAACGGCCATCGAGGCTCCACAGTCCGTCCGCTCCCGCAAGGCGGCACCCGTCACCGCCCGGCTCACCGGCAACCGGCTGCTCAGCCTTCCCGGCGCGGACAAGGAGGTCCGCCGGTTCACCTTCGACACCCGGGAGAGCGAGAGCCCGCTGACGTACGAGGCCGGGGACGCGCTCGGGGTCCGGCCGGTCAACTCCCCCGCCCTGGTGAGCGAGTGGCTGGCGGTGACCGGGCTGGACTCCTCGGCCACCGTGGACGTGAGCGGAGTGGGGGAGACTTCCTTCGCCGAGGCCCTGAGCCGGTATCTCGACATCACCCGGATCACCAGCGATCTGCTGCGCTTCGTCTCCGAACGCACCCGCGACAACCGGGAGTTGAAGAGGCTGCTGCGGCCCGACAACAAGGACGGGTTCGCCAAGTGGAGCTGGGGCCGACAGGCCGTCGACGTCATCGCCGAGCACCCCGTGCGGGCGAGCGCGCGCGAGTGGGCCGCGGCGCTCAAGCCGCTGCAGCCCCGCCTGTACTCCATATCGTCGAGTCCGCTGGTAGATCCACACCTCGTATCGCTGACGGTCTCCGTCGTGCGGTACGAGAACCTGAGCGGCCAGGCGCGTGGCGGGGTCTGCTCGCCCTTCCTGGCCGACGCCGAGCCGGACACGCCCGTGCCGGTGTTCGTGCAGCGCTCCCCGTACTTCAGGCCGCCCGCGGATCCGGCGACGCCGATGGTGATGGTCGGGCCCGGGACCGGAGTCGCGCCGTTCATGGGCTTCCTGCAAGAGCGCCGGGCACTCGGCCACCGGGCCCCGAACTGGCTGTTCTTCGGTGAGCAGCACCGCGCCACCGACTTCTACTACGAGGACGAGCTGACGGCCTTCCTCGCCGACGGCACCCTCACCCGCCTCGACACCGCGTTCTCCCGCGACCAGCGCGCCAAGGTCTACGTCCAGGACAGGATGCGCGAACACGGGCCCGAGCTGTGGCACTGGCTCCAGGACGGCGCCCGTTTCTACGTCTGCGGGGACGCCTCCCGCATGGCCAAGGACGTCGACCAGGCGCTGCGGGACATCGCCGTCACGCACGGCGGGCTGGGCGAGGCGGAGGCGGCCGCGTACGTCAAGCAGCTCGCGGCGGACAAGCGGTACGTCAGGGACGTCTACTGACCGTCAGAGCGGCACCACGGTCGTCTCCGTCGCCTTGATGCTCGTCCACACGGACACCCCGTCCGCGAGGCCGAGTTCGGCGGCGGCCTGCGGGGTGATCTCCGCGACCACGTCCGGGGCACGGTCGGAGGTGATCAGTACGCGCAGCCTGCTGCCGGTGGCGGTGATCTCGCGGACGGTGCCCGGCCAGACGTTGCGAGGGCTGCCGCCGGGCCTGTCCCGGTGGACGGCGACCGCTTCGGGCGCGATGATCGCGAGGGCTTCCGTGCCGGCGGGCAGCGGGTCCGCGATCACGAACGGCCCGCCTCCCTCGGCGAGTTCGAGCCTGTCGGCGGTCGCCGTGCCGGGCCAGGCGTTGCGGCCGAGCATGCGGGCGACCCAGGGTGACCGCGGATGCCGGGTGACCTCCGCGGGCGCCGCGTCCTGGAGCACGCGGCCCTCGTCCAGTACGAGGACACGGTCCGCGAGCGACACCGCCTCGACCGGGTCGTGGGTGACGATCAGACAGACTCCGCCGAAACCGTCGAGGTGGCGGCGCAGAGTGTGCCGTACCTGGGCGCGGGTGGTCTGGTCGAGTGCGGCCAGCGGCTCGTCGAGGAG
This sequence comes from Streptomyces montanus, assembly GCF_005786655.1. NCBI lineage: Bacteria > Bacillati > Actinomycetota > Actinomycetes > Kitasatosporales > Streptomycetaceae > Streptomyces > Streptomyces montanus. The sequence goes on along the minus strand of NZ_VBZC01000003.1, from coordinate 266,523 downwards.
GAGGAGCCGGGGGCGGGTGGCCAGCGCCCTGGCCAGGGCGACACGGCCGGCCTGACCGCCGGACATCTGGGACGGTTTGCGGTGCGCCAGACGGCCCACGCCGAGCCGGTCGAGCCACTCCTGCGCGGTGCGGCGGGCCTCGGCGCGCGGTACGCCGTGGGCGCGCGGCCCGTACGCCGTGTTGGCCAGCGCGGTGAGGTGCGGGAAGAGCGCGCCGTCCTGGGGCACCCAGGCGACTCCCCTGCGGTGCGGAGGCAGTTCGGTGACGTCGGCGTCGCCGAGGCGCAGCTCGGCGTGGGCGCGCGGGGTCAGGCCGAGCAGAGCCCGCAGCAGGGTGGTCTTTCCGGCGCCGTTGGGGCCGACCACGGCGATGGTGGTGCCGGGTTCGGCGTCCAGGACGAGCTGGTTGAATCCGGTGATCTCGGCGTGCAGCGACCACAGTTTCGGCTCTTCGTCCGGGGGCCGGCGGTCCGGGGCGAGCGGCTCGGGTCGGCTGTCCGCCGGTGTACTCGCCTCGTCCGCGGGTGACTCGGGTGGCTCGGGCGCATACCGGCGAGCGGAGCTGCCCGGCGTCCCCATGAAGCGGCCGCGCAGTGCGACGAGCACCGTCATCGCGATGGCGAGCAGCAGCAGCGAGACGGAGGTCGCGGCCTCCGGGGTGTCCTGGAGGAGCAGATACACCTGGAGGGGCAAGGTCTGGGTGGTCCCCGGAAGGTTGCCCGCGAAGGTGATGGTGGCACCGAACTCCCCGAGGGCGCGGGCCCAGGTCAGCGCGGCTCCGGCGACGAGCCCCGGGGCCACCATGGGCAGCGTCACGGTGCTGAACACACGTACCGGCGAGGCTCCCAGTGACGCGGCGGTCTCCTCGTAACTCGGCCGCAGCCCCGCGAGCGCTCCTTCGAGGCTGATCACCAGGAACGGCATCGCGACGAAAGTGGCCGCGACGACCGCGCCGGAGGTGTGGAACGGCAACGTGACGCCGAAGACGTCCTCGAGCCAGGGCCCGAGCACCCCACGCCGGCCGAAGGCAAGCAGCAGCGCGACACCGCCGACGGTGGGCGGCAGCACCATCGGCAGCAGGACCAGCGAGCGGACGAGGGCCTTGCCGGGGAACGGAACACGGGCGAGCAGCCAGGCCAGCGGCACCCCGAGTACGAGCGACAGCCCCAGCGACCAGAAGGACACGACCAGCGAGAGCCGCAGCGCCTCGCTCGTGCCCGGGCTGCTCAGGTGCTCGCCCAGGTCGCCCCAGTCGGTGCGGGCCAGGATGCCGGCCAGCGGGAGGAGCAGGAACGCGATGGCGAGCAGGGCGGGAAGAGCCAGCGGGAGGGGGGCGCGGATGGCACGGGTGGCACGGGCGCGGTTGTTCCAGGAGCCACGGGGGTGCTCGCTCCCGGTGCCACGGGGGCGGTTGCTCCCGGAGCCACGGATGCGCTTGCTCCCGAGGATGGTCACGGCTTCTCGAAGCTCGCCGCGTGGAGGATCCGCTGGGCCTCGGCCGAGGACAGCCACTTCACGAAGTCCGCGGCGGCCTTGGAGTGCTGCGATTCCTTCAGGGTGGCCGCCGGGTACGAGGCGATGGTGTTCTGGTCGTCGGGGATCGTGACCGTGTCGGTCTTGTCCGTGGCCGTGGCCGCGTCGGTCTTGTAGACGATGCCCGCGTCCGCCTCGCCGAGCTCGACCTTGCTGAGCACGGCGCGGACATTGGGTTCCTCGGAGACCGGCTTCACGGTGATCTTCTCGTCGTCCAGGATCTGCCTGCTGTAGCGGCCGACCGGCACCTCGGGCGCCGCGAGCACGACCTTCGTCTTGCTGTCGGCGAGATCCTCCAGGCCGGCGATCTTCTTCGGGTTTCCCGCGCCGACGGCGATGACGAGGCGGTTCTTGGCTATGACGGTCGGCGTGCCGGTGTCGTCCCGCAGCCCGTCCATCGTCTTGGTGTCGGCGGTGACGAGCGCGTCGGCCGGGGCTCCCTGCTTGACCTGTGCGGCCAGTTCCTGGGACCCGGCGAAGGAGAAGGTCACCTTCGTACCCGGATGCTCCTTCTCGTACGCCGCCCCCGCGGTCTTGAACACATCGGTCAGGGAGGAGGCGGCCAGCACGGTGAGGTGCGCGGTGTCCGAAGCCCCACTGGTCTGCTGGGTGTCGTCGTCGTTGCCGCACGCGGCCAGCGTCAGGAGCAGGGCACCGGTCAGCACGGCGGCCGCGGTGCGGCGCCCGGCGCGGTGGGGAGTGAGGGCGGAAGACATGCGGCGGGGCTCCTCGGGGGCTGTGGTCGACGCGGGCGGTGGTCGACGCGGACTGCGGCGATCGGCGGGGCGGGCGGCCGGCGGTCGGGGGTCGGGGGTCGGCGGGTGATCAGCCGCGGTCGATGTGCACGTTGGTCGACTTCACGCGGGCGGTGGCCCGCATACCGACCTCCAGACCCAGCTCCTCGACGGCCTCCCGGGTCAGCAGGGAGACCAGCCGGTGCGGCCCCGCCTGGATCTCGACCTGGGCGGCGACGTCACCGAGCTTCACCGCGGTGACGATGCCGGGGAACGCGTTACGGACCGAGGTGTACGGGGTCTCGTCCTCGTCGGTGCCGCTCTGCGCGATCTCGACGGAGAAGGCGGCCAGATCCCGGCCGTCGATGAGGCGGCGACCGCCTTCGTCGCGGTGGGTCGCCACCCGGCCGGCGTCCGCCCAGCGGCGCGCCGTGTCGGGGCTGACGCCGAGAAGACGAGCCGCCTGCCCGATGGTGTAGGACTGCATATGCGCCACATTATGCCTTGCAGGCTCTTACCTGCAACGAAGAGAATGCGCATCACTGGCAGATGCGATCTCACTTGTCCCCTCCTGCCCGAGCCCGCCAGAGCCCCCAGCCCCCAGCCCTCAGCCCCGAGGCCGACGCCTCAGACGGGCTGTGTCAGCAGCCCCATGCGGGTGGAGACCGCGACCCGGTTCCAGACGTTGACCGCCGCGATCGTCCACAGCAGATGGGCCAGGTCGGACTCGTCGAACCAGGCCGCCGCCTCGGCGTAGACGGCATCGGGCACACCGGCCGCCGGAAGCCGCGTCACCGCCTCGGCGAGGGAGAGCGCCGCCCGTTCGGCCGGGCGGAACAGCGCCGTTTCGCGCCATGCGGCGAGCAGGTGGAGCCGCTGCTCGCTCTCGCCGGCTTCCCGCGCCGCGCGGGTGTGCAGATCCACGCAGAACGCGCAGCCGTTGATCTGCGACACCCGCACCCGGACCAACTCGGCGAGCCGGGCGTCGAGTTCTCCGCCGGCCGCCTGCTGGAAGGCGACCATGGCGTGGTAGGCGGCGGGCGCGGCGGCCATCACGTCGACCCGGTCACGGTCCTGGGTGGTGTCCGACATGTCAGCGGTCATCGAAGCTCCTCGATTTCTTCCTCGGGCATCTCGGTGGTGCCGTCCGGCCCGGCAGCCGTCGCGGCGGGGACGAACCGGACGTCGGCCCGGGGTGCCAGCGCCAGGTCACGGCCGGTCACCGGCTCGGGGACGGAGATCAGGATGTTGTAGTGGTTGGGGAAATGGCAGGAGTCGAAGCCGAGGACGGTGCCGACCGGCCGACCGTCGATCCAGACCCGGTCGCCCCGGTCCAGAACACCACCGCAGCCCATCTCCGCGAAGCCGAGGAAGCCGACCCGGTCCACCCGGGTGCCCGGGGCCGTCTCCCTCTGATCGGTGGTCACCAGCTCATGGATCTCGCCCCGGCGGACGCAGCGGCTGGCGAAGTCCTCCAGCCGCATCCCCCGGTCGTCCCTGCGATGGGTCAGGACCTTGACCAGGGTGCCGTGGGTCGCATGCTTGACGGCACTCTCGCCGTGCATCGGTTCGTGGCTCTCGCCGTTCATCGGTTGGCGGCTCTCGCGGTGCATCGGTTGGTCTCCGTCCTCGGCGGGGCGCCCGCGGCTCCCCGGCACGCGGGCCGGCGGGTGGCACGCGAGCCGGTACGTCTCCTCCACCAGCGAGAGCGCGACGAGTCCGTCACCGGTGCGGTCGGTGGCCATACGGATCGCGTGGTCGAAGTCGTCGAGCACCCCGACGTACTCGTGCCACAGCGAGCCCTTGAACGCCCGGAACCCCCGCAGCATGTCGGCCGTGCGCACGGCGCCGTCCGCCAGCCGCACCGTGACGTCCTTCACCTCACCCGGGTACGACCAGTCGAGCTCGACCCGTACGGGCAGGCCGGCGCGCGAGCGCAGCCGCACCGTGGCCCGCCGGTCGGTCCCGAACCGGTCCCGTACCACCTCCGCGTGCTCCACCCGCACCTCGCCGGCCAGCAGCCGCGCGAGGTCGTACGCGTTCGGCCCGTTGTCGGCGACGCAACCGCCGCCGCACCGCGCCGGGTCCAGGTACCAGGCGTCGTCGCCGATGTGCTCCTCGATCCGCTCGAAGTAGCGGATGGCGAGCTCGGCCGGCGCGGCGCCCGCGCGCAGCTCACGGACGAGTCGTCGGACCTCACGGTTGTAGCGGCGGTGGAACGCGGTGAACAGGCACACTCCGCGTGCCCTGGCCTGTTCGACCAGCGCCTCCGCGTCGGCCGCGCGGGTGGCCAACGGCTTCTCCACACAGACCGGGAGGCCGGCGGCGAGGACGTCCGCCGTGATCGCCGCGTGCCGGTCGTTGGGCACCGCGACGACCACCGCGTCCAGCCGTGCCTCCGCGAGCAGCGCGCGATGGTCGGTGAAGACGGGACACCGGTCACGGTGGGGGGCCAGTCGTTCCGGCGACACGTCGCAGACGGCCGCGAGCTGCCAGGCCGCCGCCGATTCCTCGATCGCGGCCAGATAGAACCGGGAGATCGCACCGAGTCCGATGACCGCGATCCGTCGCGGCGCCGCCATCACGCCTCTCCCGCGCTCGTCGGGAACGGCAGACCGTACGCGGCAGCGAGCCGCGCCAGTTCGCCACGCACCACCGGCTCCAGGGGTACGCCGTGCTCGCGGCGGTGACGAGCCCGCTGTGCCTCCGGCCAGCCGGGATAGCGGACCGGAGCGTCCGCGTCGCTGGGCGGGCAGGCCAGCACGGTGCCGAACAGCCGCTCCGCGTCCGCGATGACGGACTCCTGTCCGCGCAGCAGCCCGGGTGCGATCGCCACCATCAGCATGCCGATGTCGTCGTCCCGGCCGGACGGGCGCCCGTCGGCGCCCAGTGCCTCGCCGGCGGGACCGAACCCGGAACCCGCGACCAGCGCCGACAGCACCTCCACCATCAGGCCGAGCCCGAACCCCTTGAAACCGCCGGCCGACGTCGCCCCCAGCCAGAGCAGATGTGCCTCTCCACGGTCGAAGGCGGCGGGATCCGTGACGGGTCCGCCGTTTTCGTCGGCGAGCCAGCCCGGCGGAATCGACTGCCCGGTACGCGCCGCCGCCCGCACCCTGCCCGTGGGTACCGCGGTGGTGCTCATGTCCAGGACGAACGGCGGGTGCGCGCCGGCCGGGGCGGCCACGCTCAGCGGGTTGGTGCCCAGCAGCGCCACCCGGCCGCCCGGAGGCCGGGCGATCCGCTGCCGACCGCAGTTGGACGCGACCAGCCCGATCATTCCCTGTTCGGCGGCGCGCAGCGCGTGATGGCCGGCGCAACCGAAGTGCGTGCCGTCCCGTACCGAGACCAGGCCGACGCCGAACCGCGCGGCTCGCTCCACCGCCAGGTCCATGGCCTCTCCCGCCTGCCACAGACCGAGTGCGCGGCGCGCGTCGACCAGTACGGCCGCCCCGAGATCGGCCACGACGGCCGGGGAGGCGACCGGTTCGGCCCGGCCCTGCTCCAGCAACGGCAGGTAGAGACGTGACAGGTTGACCGTGCCGTGCGAGCCGGCGCCGACCAGGTCTCCGTAGCAGAGCGCCTCGGACGCCTGCCGGGCCCGCGCGTCGGGGACACCGTGTGCCGTGAAGGCGGCGGCGACGACGTCGAGCAACTGCTCGTAGGGGACGGGGACTTCGGTGGGAGCGCCGGACCCGGCTTCGGCAGGGGCGCGGGATCCGGCTTCGGCGGGAGCGCTGGTTCCGATCACTGTGACCGGCCCTCGTTTCGGGTGTAGTCGCGGGAGTACGGGTATGAGTGGTGGCTGGGGAGCATGGCGTCGAGACAGGTGCCGCGGAACGCGAGCAGGATCCTCGCGACACCGGCGGCGAACGCTTCGAGGTCCGCGAGGTCGACGAACTCCCCCCGCGCATGCGCGTGGTTGTGTTCCAGCGATCCGGGCCCGTACACCACGGTCGCCGCGTCCTCGCGGTCCGCCAGCCAGATCGCGTCGCAGGTGAACGCGGACTCGCCGTCCGGCCACCGCTCGACGCCGGCGACTTCCTCCAGCAGACGCTCGGCCCAGGCCGGCGTGTGGGCGAGGGCGGGCAGTCCGCACTTGAGCCAGTGCAGCCGGGTGATGTCGGCGGCGTCCTGTGCGGTCCTGGCGAGTTCGCGGACGGGGGCGAAGCGCGTACGGAACTCGGCGATTCCCGTGCGCAGGGCGTCGCCGGTCGCGGCCTTGAGCCGATGTGCCGTCTCGGTGCTCGTGTAGGAGAGGTTGAGCAGCAGCTCGCCGCGGCCGTAGACGCGGTTGTGCAGCGACCCGGTGGTCAGCCCGGCGACACAGACCCGCCCGTCGGCGGCGAGCGGTGGCAGCGTCCGGCCCAGGTGCTGTGCCAGATGGCCGAGGAGCACCGTGGCGTTGTGGCCGTGCTCGGGGCGGTCGTCGACGGCGTCGTCACCGTCGACCCGGATGCGGGCGGTCATCGCCGCGCTGGCCCGGGGGAGGTAGCGCAGGCCGGTCGGCTCACAGAACACGTTGAGCCGGCCGTACCAGCCGCGGTCGACCAGCGGACGGGTGCCGATCGTGCCGAGCGCGCCCCCTTCCTCGCCGGCGACGGCCTGGATCAGCACGCCGATCTCGTCGCCGAGCCGAGGCCGCGCGGCCAGTGCGGCCCTGACACCGGCCAGCAGCCCCACGGCGGGGCCCTTCGCGTCGACCGAGCCTCTCCCGGTGAACCGCCGGCCGTCGAAGCCGACGGGCTCCACGCCCGACACGGTGTCCAGGTGCACGTTGAACATGACGGTCCGGTGCCGTGGGTGGCGGGCCCCCAGCCGGAGCACCAGGTTCGGCTGGCAGCTCAGAAATCCGGGGCTCTCCGCGACGGCCTCGCGGACCGGGAGCGGCACGCCGTCCACCGCGAGATCCTCGGGGCGCGCCGCCGCATGGTGAGTGACCGAGAAGCCGAGCGGCGCGGCCGCCTCGGCGTAACGGCGCCCCGCGGCCCACAACTGCGGCTCGGGGAAGTCCGCGCCGGTCTCCAGCGGTCCTGCCGTGGGAAGCCGCAGCAGGTCGAGCAGCAGGCCGTGCTCGGCCGGGCCCACCCGCGCGCCGGTCGTCGTGGTCATCCCGGCCGCCCGTCACCGAGGGCGAGGCCGGGAGCCCGGGCCTCACCGAGAGCGGGAGCCCGGGCCTCACCGAGGGCGAAGTCCGGGCTCCCGCCCTCGGCCGTCCGCTCCCCGAGCAGTTCGGTGAGCGCGCGTCCGGCGGCGACGAACGCCGCCGCGCACACGCTGTCGGGCTCGCGGCGCCCCTCGTGCGGTACGACGGCCAGATGCGGCTCGATCGAGAGGGCACCGGCGTAGCCCGCGTCGAGCAGCAGCCGCAGACAGTCCGCGACACCCGCGTCTCCCTCACCGGGCAGACAGTACGCCGGAGCCGTGGCCGGGCCCTTCGCGTCCTTGACGTGGACGTGGTCCACCCACCCGACGATGTCGCCGAGCAGGTCGGGGGCCGCATAGCCGTACGCGATGCCGTTGCCGATGTCGAACAGCAGCCGGAGCGCCGGACTGTTCACGGCCTCCAGCACCTCCCGCATGCGATCGGCGCTGCTCGCGGCCCAGCCTGCGCAGTTCTCGACCAGCAGGACCAGTCCGGCGTCGGCCGCGCGGTCAGTGAGCACCCCGATGCGGTCGATCGCGGCCGTCCGCCAGGCCGGCCCCGACAGGCCGCCCCGGGGATAGGACATGATCCGGACGTAGGGGGTGCCGAGCGAGCGGCAGCGCCGGGTGAGTACGTCCAGCTCGGCGAGATCGGCGGCGAAGTCGCCGTCGGCGGTGCGCGCCCATCCCCCGATGCGGGAGTCGACCGCTACAACGCGCAGCCCGGCAGCGTCCACCGCCTCGGCCACCTGCGCGAACGCCTGATCGGAAAGGTCGGCCAGTGCCAGGCCGTCGACGCTGCGCAGCTCGATCGCCGACCAGCCGAGCGCCCGGACCGCGGCCACCTGCGCATGGATCCCGTACCCCGCCTCGTCGCCGATACCGGCGAGGAGGAGGCCCTTGGACGCGTCAGCCGGCATGGCGTACCGGTCCGGCCGTGGTCCTCGGGCGCCCCGGCCCGCCCTCGTGATGAGCGCAGTACCGCTTGGCCGCGTCCACCAGTCGCACCACCTCGGCGTTGACGGCCAGATCGCTGCCGAACGGGCCTTGGTCCGCGAAGCGTTGGTAGGCGTCGAGGACGAACGCGGTCAGCGCGTCGTCCGGGAACACCTCGCGCACCGCGCCGTCCTGGTCGGCGACGGTGAGCTGGGCGTAGCCGTCGTCCTGGCTGACGGGGTAGTGCCCGATGACGTTGGCGCCGGTGAACTCGCAGACGATGCTGCGCTCCCGGACCGGCGCCGTCAGGTCCGAGACGAGACAGGTCGCGGGTCCCCGGTGGTGGGTCAGACGCAGCGTGGCGGGGCCCAGTCGCGGCCGGACGAGATCTCCGGCCACGAGGTCCGACCAGGTGGCGCCGGTGAGTTGGGCCGGTCCGGCCAGCCGGAGGGCGACGCCCAGCGCGTGCGGGATCTCGATGTCGAAGGCGGTCGGGTGGCCGTTCGTGGCCGCGCTGCGGGTGAAGCGCGGTTTACTCTGGGTGAAGTGGATCGTCCGCAGCTCGCCGTACTCCCCGCCCGTCACGCATCGCTCCAGGCGCCGGGTCAGACTGCTGACCAGCCACTGCGCCACCACGACCAGGCGGAGCCCGAACCGGCCGCACAGCTCTTCGATGCGTGCCAACTGGGCGGCGTCGACCGCCAGTGGCTTCTCGACGAGGAGATGGACGAAACCCAGCCGGGCCAGGTGCCCGAGTACCGCGGCACGGTCCTCGGGCGGCGTGCAGACGTGGACGACCGTGGTCTCCGGGTCGAGTTCGGCCCGGGCTCGCTCGAGGGAGGGCAGCACGAGCGTGCCCGGCCGGTGGAAGGAGGGTGGCGGAGCGGGGTCCACGGCGACGATCGGTGCGTCGGCGAACGGCCCGCCCATGGCGTCGGTCTCCGCCCGAAGGCGATCCAGCACGGGCAGGTGCAGGGCAGCGCCGGCCCGGCCCAGGCCGACGACGAGGGTGCGGAACTTCGGGCTCATCCGTTGTGCGTCCGCCTGATCGATTCGGGAACACGGGACGCCGTCCCGGGCGAATGCCCACATGGTGGGGACCGTTCACGAACTCCCGTCGGGCCCAGGTCGGTTCGTGCAGAATTTCCAAGGCATACGAGTACTGTCAAGCGACCCTCTGAAAACACTCCGCCGCCCGGGTGAATGTGACGGGCCTGGCGTGCCGAGAACGCGATGGGTTCCCCGCGACGGCAAAGTAGCCGGTCGGTCCGGGCATGAGAACGGACTCCCCGCGCAACCGACCGTATTCCCTTCACGACCGCCCCATTTCGCTTGTGCCCGCCTGCAATTCAAGGGAGACGCATGCAGCTCACCTCGTCTACCGAGCGCGGTCATGGTGATCCGTTCGACACCGGCCACCCGCGGGTTCCGTTCTTCTCCCAGGCCGCGTCGTTCGAGCGCGTCTGGCCCGAGATCCAGCGACATCTCACGGAGGTGGTCGAACGGGGCAAGTACTCACACGGACACAAAGTCGCCGAATTCGAAAGCGCGTTGGCCGATTTCACCGGCGCGCGGCACGCCATCGCCGTCAACAGCGCGACCGACGCACTGATCCTGCTGCTGCGGGCCGCCGGACTGCGCCCCGGTGACGAAGTCGTCGTCCCGGCCATGTCGTTCGTGGCCTCGGCCTCGTCGGTGGTTCTGGCAGGTGGGCGGCCGGTGTTCGCGGACATCGACCCGGTCGGCTACGCACTCGATCCGGCCTCCGCCGCCGCGGCTGTCACCCCGCGGACCCGGTTCGTCATGCCGGTCCATCTGTTCTGGCAGATGGCCGAGATGGACGCGCTGACCGATATGGCGGCCGAAAAGGGGCTGACGATCGTGGAGGACAGCGCCGAGGCCATCGGTATGCGATGGAACGGAAAGCACGCCGGACTGCTCGGCGCGGGCGGTGTTCTGTCGTTCTTCCCGGCAAAGACCCTCGGTGCCCTCGGGGACGCCGGTGCGGTACTCACCGACGACGACGAAATCGCCGAAACGGTGGCCGCGCTCAGGCATCACGGCAGATTCGGGCCGACCGTCGGTGATTTCCGCCGGATCTCCACCGAGACCACGGTGTCCGGCGTGAACAGCAAGATGGACGATATCCAGGCCGCCGTTCTCCTGGCCAAACTCGGCCGTCTGGGCACTGATATCGCGCGTCGCGCCGAGATCGCCGCGAGATATACGGAACGCCTCGCGCATGTGCCCGTAATCCGGCGGCTGCCGACCGTTGTTCCGCGTGAGGCCACGACCAATCCGGTTCACTATGTCTATCTGGTGGAGGCCGATCACCGCGACGAGCTGGCACGGTTCCTGGCCCGGCACGACATCGGCACCGAGACCTATTACCCGATCCCCCTGCACCGCCAGCCCGCCTTCGCCGAGTTCGACCGCTCCGTACGCGGATTCCCGCACGCCGAGGCCGCGTGCCGGTACGCCCTCGCTCTGCCGCTCCACGCGGACTTGACGGACGATCAGGTCGACTACGTCTGCGAGACGATCGAAGCCTTCGCCCATGGAGGTGCCGCGTGATCGAGTTCTTTCCGCCGGACGTCTTCGAGGACGATCACGAGACGTTGTTCGAGATCATCCGGGAGATCGGCCTCGCGCCGGAGCAGCGGTTCATCCTGGGCGACCACACCGCCCGGTTCGAGCGGGAACTCGCCCTGAGCCTCGGCGTCGCCGACGTCATCGCCTGCTCCAGCGGAACCTCCGCCCTCACCCTGATCCTGCACGCCATGGGGGTGGGGCCCGGAGACGAGGTCGTCGTCCCCGCGTTCGGGTGCGCGCCACTGGCCGCGACCGTGGTCAACCTGGGTGCCACGCCCGTGTTCGCCGACATCGACCCCTGGACCATGGTCATCGACCCGTCCGACGCGGAGGCGTGCGTCACGGAGCGGACCAAGGTGCTGCTACCGGCCCACGTCTTCTCCGTGATGGCCGACATGCCCCGGCTGCGGGAGATCGCCGAGCGTCACGGCCTGCGGCTGGTCGAGGACTCCGCCGTCGCCCAGGGGGCCGTTCTCGACGGCCGCCCGGCCGGGCTGTGGGGCGAGGCCGGGCTGTACTCGTTCGTCCAGGTCAAGAGCTTCGGCACGGCGGGGGAAGGCGGTGTCGTCGTGACGGACGATCCCGAACTGGCCCGCGCCGTCCGCATGCTGCGCAACCACGGCCAGGACGGCCGCCACCGGTTCCTCCACCATGTGATCGGCTACAACAGCCGGTTCGACGAGATCCAGGCCGCGTTCCAGCTCCACCGGCTGCCCGGCCTCCCCCAGCGGCTGGAGCGAAGGGCACGAATCGCCGACTACTACGCCGAGCGGTTCGCGGGCCTGGCCGAACACGGTGTCCTCGCACCGCCACCGGGCCGCAACGGCCGCTGCTACTACGTCTACACGCTGCTGACCGAGCGGCGGGACGCACTGCGCGACCACTTGGCGCGGCACGGAATCGCCGGTCACGTCTACTATCCGCGGCCGCTCCCGGCCCAGGCGGCCTTCGCCGGTTACGCGCCGGCCGGACGGCGCTGGCCGGCCGCCGAGCAGGCAAGCCGGCGCGCGCTGTCGATTCCGGTGCACCCGCTGCTCACCGACGCACAGGCGGAGCGGATCGCCGACGCGGTCTGCACGTTCGCCGCCGGCCCCGGCCGTCCCTGATGGGGGACGCCGGCGGCGTCACAGTCTGACCACGCGCTCCCCACATGCCCGGCCCGTGACGTCGAACAGCAGCCGGGCGGAGCGGCCGAGCCGGTCCAGATCGTAGGCGCGGTGGGCGTGCAGCAGAACGCTGATGTCGGCGTGCGCGGCGGCCTCGTAGGGATGGTCCGCCCGTCGCAGCGGCGTCCCGTCGACGTCGAGCCGGTCCACGTGCGGATCGTGGAAGAGGGCTTGGGCGCCGAGCTCGGTCAGCCGCTGTGCCACCGCGATCGCCGGTGACTCGCGCAGGTCGGCGACGTCCGGCTTGTAGCTCACCCCCAGCAGGAGCACCTCCGCTCCCCGGACGGGTCGCCCGGCGTCGGCGAGCAGTCCCGCAACGCGGCGTGCCACATGAGCGGGCATGTCCTGGTTCACCTGCTGGGCGGCCGCGACGACCTTGAAGGTGAACCCTTCGGAGCTGGCCTTGTGCATCAGATAGGCCGGATCCACCGGGATGCAGTGCCCGCCGACACCGGCACCGGGCCTGAACGGCTGGAACCCGAACGGTTTGGTCGCCGCGCACCGCAACACGTCCCAGACATCGACCCCGAGCCGGTCGCAGTACATCGCGAACTCGTTGACCAGTGCGATGTTGACGTTCCGGTAGGTGTTCTCGAGCAGCTTGGCCATCTCCGCCTCCCGGGTGCCGCGGGCGATCACCACCGTGTCGACGAAGCGCTCGTAGAACGCGGCACACCGCTTGGCGCACGCGCGCGTGTGCCCGCTGACCACCTTGGGGGTGTTGTGGATCCCGAACGTGCGACGGCCCGGATCGATCCGTTCCGGTGAGTAGGCCAGACAGAAGTCGTCTCCCGCCACCAGGCCGGTCCCCTCCAGGATCGGCCGGATCACCTCGCTGGTGGTGCCGGGGTAGGAGGTCGACTCGACAACGACCAGGGCGCCGGGACGCAGGTGTCCGGCCACGGTCGTCGACGCCCGCACCAACGGGCCCAGATCCGGCGCCCGGTCGGCATCCAGCGCGGTCGGGACGCAGATCGCCACGGTCTCCGCATCCGCGAGGACGGCCGGATCGGTGGTCGCGTCGAACCCCGCGGCCAGTATCTCCTTCACGTCCTGGTCGGTCACGTCCTCGATGTGCGAGCGTCCGGAGCGCAGTCCGGTGACGACTCGCTCGGACACGTCCAGTCCGGTGACCGGGACTCCGGCGGCACCGGCGGTTCTGGCGAGCGGAAGCCCGACGTAGCCGAGACCCACGACCACCAGACCGCATGCCATCCGCGACTCCTTCGTTCCCGCCGAGTTGCGGCAGGAGGGCACCTCTGCTTTCGCACAACCCCTCCCCCGCCTGCGGTGATTCTGGCATCGGGGTGGGCGATGGAGGGTGCGCGAGCCGGGCCGGACTCCGATCAGAGGAGTCCCCTCACTCGCGGGGGTGAGAATCGCGCAGACCGCGAGGGCCCGACTGTTCGTATTTGCGTTTTGTGATCGACTGTGCGTGGTTTTCGGGCGATGGGCCCGAAATCATAGAGGAGGTTCCATGCAGAGACCTGTCGCAGGCAAGCGGATCGCCACCGCCCTCGCCACCGCCTCGCTCGCGGCCGCCCTGGGCGCGGCCGGCGCGGCGCCGGTCCAGGCGGCGGACCAGTCGACGACGCCCGAGCCGGTGTCGTTCGTCATCGACTTCACCACGACCTCGATCCCGCAAGTGCCCAGCCTGGGCGGGGGCTTCGCCGGCAATGGCCCGGTGACCGACGCTCTGGGCAGGCGGATCGGCAAGGTCTACGACACCTGCACCTTCAACGCCATTGAGGGTCTCACCTCCGCGAGCGCACTGTGCAAGGCCGTCGTCGTGTTCAACGACGGCGATCAGCTCAGCCTCAGCGGCCAGGCCAAGATCGAGCTCAACCCGCTCAAGTACCCCTACGAGTTCAAGGCCATGGTCGAGGGCGGTACCGGCGACTACAACGGCGCGCGGGGAGAGGCGACGGTCACCGCGGAGCGGCCCGGCGTCTACAAGGTCGACGTCCAGTTCAAGTAATCACCGAGCCGCATCAACCGCATCAGCTGAATCGACGGGGGAGCCGCCGCAGGGCTTGGCGGCTCCCCCGTTCCTGAAAGGTCGACTCCCATGCTCCGTATGTCCCGCATCTTCCGCATGTCCCGCAGAGCGCTCACCGCTGCCGCGACCGCCGGTCTCGTCGTCGGCACCGCGGTTCCGGCCCTCGCCCAGAACGCCACGGACGACGACAAGGTCGTGGTGTTCACCACCGAGATCGACAAGCTGCACACCTACTCCGACCCGCAGGGCTGCCATCGGCTTCCCCTGGCCGCGCACACCCTGAACAACCACACCTCGGGGATCGTCTACCTGTACCCGGACCCGTTCTGCACGAGTGTGGGGATCCCGATCCTCCCCGAGCACGGGATGCACACGCCGCCGGTCGGCGGCAGCTTCTCCGCGTGACGGCCGCGGCGGCCCCGATCACCCCCGAAACTCCCCCTCCAACAGGAGCATCGGTGCAGCTCCCCTTGCAAGAAGCACGCGAAGGGCACGAGGGATACGTCTTCGACAACGCCAACACACAGGCGGTCGAACAGCACCGCTGCCTCGCCGCCTCCCTCGACCCGATCACCACCTCGCGGCTGGCCGCCACCGGCGTACGTGCCGGCTGGAACTGCCTCGAGGTGGGCGCCGGCGGCGGAAGCGTCGCGCGCTGGCTCGCCGACCGTGTGGCCCCCGCCGGCGAGGTGGTGGCCACCGACATCAACCCCGACCATCTGCGGGCGCGGCCGGGCCTGCGCGTACTGCGTCATGACGTGGTGCGCGACCCGCTGCCCGAGGAAGCCTTCGACCTCGTCCACGCCCGGCTGGTACTGCTGCACCTGCCCGAACGGGAGGCCGTACTAGCCAAGTTGGTGAGGGCACTGCGGCCGGGAGGCCTCCTGCAGCTCGACGAGTTCGACATCGACTACGGCCCGGTTCTGCTGGCCCCGAGTCGCGGTGCCGCCGAGCTCTACGAGCGGTTTCTGGCGGCCAAGGCGCGTATGTTCGCGGACGCGGGTGCCGACGGGAGCTGGGGGCGACACGCGGCCGCGGCCATGCGGGCCGCCGGTCTGGCCGACATCGACCCGGTGCCGTACCTGGTGCCCTGGCGCGCCGGGTCACCCGGCGTCGACCTGCTCATCCACCACACCCACCATCTACGGGACCGGTTCATCGCCGCCGGCCTGACCGACGCCGAACTCGCCGACGTCCGTGAGGTCATGCGCCACCCCGACTTCCGGGCCAGCTCCTGCGCGATCTACTCCGTCCAGGGGCGGCGGCCACGATGACGGTCGGGGAGTACGTACGCGACCGGGGGCAGCGGGGGCAGACGTCGAGCCCGCCACTCGGCGGCGTTTCGGCGGCTTCCTTCGGCGCGTCGACCTCGCTGGCGGTGGCGGCCGAGCATCTGACGCTTCTCGGCTGTGCGCCGGCCGATCAGTCGCTGAGCACCGGCACCGACCCCGGCGACGCCGCGACGATCGTCACCACCGCCGGTACGGGGCGAGGCCGAGCCGAGATCACCTGTGCCGTCGACTGGGCGGGACCGGTGGCGCTGCCTCTGGCGGCCGAGGCGGAGGTCCAGGCCGCCTGCGGCATCGCCCAGGTGCACGGCCGCAGGTACGGACGGCCCACGCTGCTCCCCTTCGACTACGCGTCCGCGGTCACCGGTGTGCTGGCCGTGCACGGCGTGCTCGCCGCGCTCCATGCCGCCACCCGGGGAGTCCGGATCCGCCAGGTCCGCACCTCCGTCGCACAGGGCGCGCTCCTCGTCATGAGTCAGTACCTGGCAGCGGCCGGGGCGGTCGGCGGCACCGGCGGAACAAGCGGGACCGACGGGCCCGACGATGAGCCCACCCCTGCCGTTCCGTTGCCCGCCGGCCCGCCCGATGCGCGGACCGCACCGCCGTTCACCAGCGCCGACGACGTCACCTTCGAGATCGAGACGCTCGACGCGGAGGCCTGGCAACGGTTCTGGCGCGCGCTGGGCGTCCCTCACCGTGCGATCTCCCGCGGCTGGCGGCCGTTCCAGTACCGCTATGCCGCCGCCGTCTGCCCGCTCCCCGATGAGCTGCGCCGCGGCGTCGCGGCGCGTCCGTATGCCGCGATCGTCGCGGCGGCCGCCGAGGTGGGTGTCAGCGTGGTGCGCGTCCGCGGCCTCGACGCGGCGGACGCTCTCGCGTCCGCCGCCCCCTGGACCATCACAGAGCTGCCCGCGGACAGGCACGCGGCGCACCCGGCGGCACCGGGCGGGCCGACGCCCACGACCCGACGCCCGCTCGACGGTCTCGTCGTAGTGGAGTCCACCCGGCGGGTGCAGGGGCCGCTGGCCGGGCACGTGCTCGCCCTGCTCGGCGCGCGAGTGATCCGGGTCGAACCGCCGGGCGGAGATCCGGCTCGCGGCGTGCCTCCCCTGGCCGGTGGCTGCTCCGCCCGGTTCCTCGCGCTCAACCGGGACAAGGAGGTCGTCGAGGCGGACCTGCACACCCCCGGCGGCCGCTCGGTCCTGCGTGAACTCGCCGCCGGCGCCGATGTCTTCCTGCACAACTGGGCTCCCGGCAAGGCGGCCGCCTGGGAACTCGACGCCGGGGACCTGGCCGCGGTCCGGCCCGGCCTCGTGTACGCGTGGGCGTCCGGCTGGGGAGAGGCGTTCGGCCCCACCCCGCCGCTGGGCACCGATTACCTGGTGCAGGCCGGCAGCGGGTTGGCCGAACTCACCGCGCGTCCGGGCGAGCCACCGACGCCCTCGCTGATGACGCTGCTGGACGTGCTCGGTGGCCTGGTCTGCGCCGAAGGGGTGCTCGCCGCGCTGGTGGCGCGCAGCACCACCGGACGCGGCCGGCGCGTGGACACGTCGCTGCTGTCCGCGGCGACCGTGCTGACCAGGCACGGCAGGGCGACAGCGGACGCGCCACACGCGGCCGCTCTGTGCACCGATCTCACCGAGCTGATCGCCGACCCGCGGTTCGCCACCGCGCTGACGCGGGCCGAGTGCGCGCTGCCCGACAGCCCCTGGGAGTTCTCGGCATGACGGCGGCATGGAGCTCGGCCAACGGCATCGTGGTGCCCGACCGGGTACCGGCACAGCTGCGCCGTCGATTCGCCCGGCAAGGGCTCGTGCCCGACCAGGACCTCACCACGCTCTTCCGCGCACAGGTACGGAAGCACCCCGGACGGCCCGCGGTCATCGACCCCGAAGGGGAACTCGACTACGCGACGCTCGACGAGCGCGCCCAGCGGATCGCCACGGCGCTCACGGCTTCCGGCATCGGCGCGGGCGACGTGGTCGGCGTACAACTGCCCAACGGCTGGCGGGCCCTCGCCACGGACCTCGCCCTGGCCGCGATCGGTGCCGTGGCGCTGCCCTATCCCGTCGGGCGGGGCACCCAGGACTCCCTTGCCCTGCTGGGCGGTTCGCGGGCCAGTGCCGTGATCACCACGGCCGGGTGGCAGGACGGACGGCTCGCACGGACCCTGGCCGGGCTGCGGCCGGACCTGCCGGACCTGCGGTTCGTGTTCGCCTTCGGTGCGCCCGCTCCCGGATGTGTTCCGCTCGAACCCTGGCTCGACGGTCCGGCGACGGCCCGTACCCCGGAACCGGCGGCCGTGCACCCCGAAGCCCCCGCCCGCATCCTGGTCTCCTCCGGTTCCGAGACCGCGCCCAAGATGGTCGTCTACTCGCACAACGCCCTGGCCGGCGGCCGCGGCAACTACCTCAGGGCGCTGGGGATCGGCGGCGACGCGCTGCGCTGCCTGGTCCTGGTGCCGCTCATGTCCTCGTACGGCTCGCTCGGTCTGGTGGTCCTCGTACGGCTCGGGGGGACGCTGGTGCTCATGCCCGGCTTCGAGCCCGCCGCGGTGCTCGAAGCGGTGACGCGACACCGCCCGAGCCATGTCTTCGCGGTCCCCACCATGCTGCGCCGCATCGCCGACGCGCCGCGGGCCACGGGCGAGGACCTCTCCTCCGTACGGGCCGTCGTCTCCAGTGCCGCCCCTCTGCAGCCGGGCACCCTGCGCGCCGCCCTCGCCAGGTTCGGCTGCCCGCTGGTGAACGTCTACGGATCGTCCGACGGAGTCAACTGCCACACCGTCTGGGCCCGTCCGGCGGACGACGTGCGCCGCGTCGGGCGGCCGGATCCCGCCGTGGCCGAGATCCGGGTCGTCGGGCCGCTAGGGCGCGGGCTGCCGCCCGGCGAGGCCGGCGAGATCCAGGCACGCGGCCCGATGACCCCGCTGTGCTACCTCGCGGCGCCGGACCTCGACGCCGCCCACCGCACCCACGACGGCTGGGTGAGAACAGGGGATCGCGGGTTGATCGACGACAACGGGGAGCTGTGGGTGCTCGATCGGCTCCGGCACACCGTCATCCGCGGCGGACACACGATCAGTCCGGCCGAGGTCGAGCGTCATCTCGGCGGGCACCCGGCGATCGCGGACGTGGCGTGCGTCCCGGTGCCCGATCCGGATCTGGGCGAGCGGTTGTGCGCCTGCCTGGCCACACGCCCCGGCTCGAAGCCGCCCACCCTCGTCGCGCTCCGGACCTACCTCGAGGGTGAGCGGGGGCTGGAACGCCGCAAACTGCCCGACCATGTGCTGACGCTGGATCAGCTGCCGCTCGGCCCGACCGGCAAGGTCTGCCGGAAGACCCTGACCCGGCTCGCGGCCGACCGCACGCTCACCGGCACCGGCGCCAGTACCCGCACCGGCACCAACACCAGCACCAGCTCCGGAAGCGGAAGCGGAAGCGAGCGGGAGACACCCGCACCGCCCGCCCGGCCGACCCCAGAGGGAGTGCGCTGATGGGCGACTGCGACCGCAAGCACGGCGTGGTGATCGGCGGGGGTGTGGCCGGGCTGCTGGCCGCACTCGCACTGGCCGAGGTCGTCGACCGGGTCACCGTGATCGACCGTGACCACCTGCCGGACGGGCCGGCGCCGAGGCCCGGCGCCCCGCAGGGTCATCACGCGCATGTCCTGCTGCCGCGCGGCGCCACCGCGATCGAGTCACTGGCCCCCGGAACGCTGGCCGCCCTGTCCGACGCCGGCGCTCCCCAAGTCGGCCTGCCCAGCAGCATCGTGGTGCGCAGCCCGTTCGGCTGGATGGCCCGGCACGGCCCCTGGGAATCTCTCCTCACCTGTACCCGGGGCCTGATCGAATGGGTACTGCGCCAGCGCCTCGTCGCAGGCGCCCGTACGACACTGCTGTCCGGCACCGACGTCATCAGTCTGCTCGGCGACGCGAGCCGGGTCACCGGCGTCGTGTACCGTCACCGCGCCGACGGCACCCTCACGTCCCTCGACGCGAATGTCGTCGTGGACGCCTCCGGCCACGGCTCCGCCGCGCCGCGCTGGCTCGCCCGGTTCGGTCTGGCCGTGCCCGAGACCGTCGTCGACAGCGGCGTCGCCTACACGACGCGCCCCTACCACGTGCCCGCGGCACTCGCCGCACGGTTCCCGGCCGTGTACATGCAGCTCGACATGCGCAAGGTGAGCCGGGGCGGTCTTCTGGTGCCGGTGGAGGACGACCGGTGGCTGGTCACCCTGTTCGGCACCCGGGGCGCGACACCGTCGTCCGGCGCCGACGGTTATCTCGACTTCGCCCGCAGGCTTCCGCACCCGCTCATCGCGGAGCTGCTGGCCCTCGCCGAACCGGCGGGGCCCGTACGGGGATTCCGCCGTACCGCCAACCGCCGCCGTCACTACAACCGCATGCGCCGCCTGCCGGAGGGCTTCGTCGTCCTCGGGGACGCGGCCTGCACCTTCAACCCGGTCTACGGGCAGGGCGTCTCGGTCGCCGCGCTGGGCGCTCTGGCCCTGCGCGACGCGTACGCGACGAACGCCGGGGGCCACACGGCACGCGAAGCCCAGCGCGCGGTGACGAGGGCCGCGGACACCGCCTGGCAGATCGCGGCCGGGGTGGATCAGCGCAACCCGCTGACACGCGGGGCGCGAGGGCCGCGGACGAGCCGACTGCGGGACCGCTATCTGGACCGGCTCGGCGCGATCGCGGACCACGATCCCCTCGTCCAGCGCGAGGTGATCGGGGTCTACGCCCTGACGGTGCCGCCCGCGCAGCTGCTCAGACCGGCCATGCTGCTCACCGCCGCACGAGGTCCCGCCGCGCCACCCGCCGGTCAACCGCCCCTGACCAACGCCGAGTTGGGCGCGCTGGCCCGCGCCCGAGCACAGGGAACGCAGCACCGTACGCCCGCGAGCCGCTCGGCGGTCGACGTTCTCGACCACTCGGGAGGGGCACGATGACCCACTCCTCCACCGTGGGGCCCACGAGGGTCCCGTCCGGTCTCCCTTCCGGCCGGTCGACGGGGGCGCGCCTGCGCGCATACCTCCGGCTGGCGAAGGCCGGCATGATCGACTACTACCTCAGCCTGGTCGTCGTCTGGTCACTGCTCCCGGAACAACCGCTCAACGGGCCGGTGTCGGCGACGCTGGCCGCGCTGCTGCTCGGCCAGATGTGCCTCGTCGCCGCGGCGGTCGCCTTCGACGATGTCACCGGCTACCGGGACGGCAGCGACGCCACCAACTACGGCCCCGACGCGCCGGCGCGCAAGCTGGCCCGTAAGCCGTTGCTGGCCGGAACGCTCCACGAGTCGAACGCGGTCCGCTTCGCCCGGGGAGCACTCGTCGCCGGTGCCCTGTGCTGGGCGACGGCCGTGTGCACCGCGCCCTGGCGGCCGGCCTGGGCGGTGCTCGGGCTGGCGGCTGCCGCTGTCGTGATCCCGCAGTACTCGTGGGGCCTGCGGCTGAGCTACCGCGGATTCCAGGAGGTGTTCCTCGCCGCGGTCGGCTGGGCCTTCGTGCTGCCGTCCTACGGTCTGCTCACCGGGCGGATCACCGGCCTCGCCGTGGTGGAGGCGTTCCTGTTCGGTCTGGGCCCGCTGCTCTTCGGCGTCTACTCCAACACCCATGACATCGCCGGTGACCGGGCGGTGCGCCGGCCGACCGCCGCCTGTGTCCTCTCCTCCCGCGGCAACACCGTGTTCGTCGGCGCGCTCTGTTTGCTGGAGACCGCCGTGATCGTCGCCGCGGCGCCGCTGGGGATCGCTCCGTGGTGGTTCCCGCTCGTGCTGCTCCCGGTGACGGTGACCCGCGCCGTGCAGTTCACCGTCGGCATGGTGCGCGGCGACGTACTGCGCGCCCGGCTGACCGGTATCCGGGCTCACCGGCTCCTGGTCGTCGCGCTGGTGACGGCCAATCTGCTGGGGGCCGGTACGGCGTGACTCCCTCGGACCTGTGGCGCCTGTCGCCCGCCAGCCCCTGCCCGAGCGATCCGCCGGTCCCATCGTCCGCGGTCGTCCGCCGTCGTCGTCCGCCGCCGTCCGTGTCGGAACAAGGAATGCGTATGAACCTCCCCTCCCCCGGACCGTTCTTCGACGTCCTGGCCGACCACGGCACCCGAACGACGGTCCACCTGAGCCGGCCGCTGGACCTCGCGGACGACGACCGCACCGCGTACGACAGCGAAGGCCTCGCCGCCCTGGTGGCCGAGACCGCGGGTCGGCTCGCCGCACTGGGCGTCGGGCCGGGCGAACGCGTCGCCGTGATCAAGCCCAACCACTGGGACTACGTCCTGCTCGCCTGCGCCGCCGCCCGTATCGGCGCGCTGCCGGCGCTGATCTCCGACCGCCTGCCGCCCGAGACGCTCCAGGTCCTGCTCAAACGCCTCGACGCCACGGCTCTGGTCACCACCGCGGCCACCCTGAGGGCCGCCCACGAGGCGGGAACCGACCTGACGGCATGCGTCCGCCGTACGTTGACCCTCGACGGCCCCGCACCGGGTGCCGTCCCGGTGGCGGACGTGCGCGGCCACCGGCCACCGCCGCCCCGCCGAACCGCCGAGGACGCGCCCTTGGCCATCATGCACACCTCGGGCACCACGGGGATCCCGAAGCTGGTCGTCCACTCGACCACGACATTGATCCACCGGATCGTCGCCGCCGAGGCCCGGCGCATGCCGGTCGTCTCCAGCCGCCGCGACGACACCGTCGCGCAGGCGACCTCGTACGCCCATGGGCGCGGACTCGCCTGGACGCTCAGCGTGTTGTGGCTCGCCCCGCGCGAAGTGGTGATCCTGGACAGCTTCGACCCGCGGCGAGCCGAACCCGTGCTGCGCGCCCATCCGCCGACCACGCTGGAGGCGGTGCCTTCCGCCTTCGTACGCTGGCAGCCCCTCGCGTCCTCGCCGGACAACCCGTTCCGGAACGTACGGCTGTACGTCAACACCTTCGACGCGATCCACCCGCCCGCGGTACGGACGTTCCTCGCCGCCTCACGACGTCGCCGGCCGCTGTGGGTACAGGTGTGGGGGCAGTCGGAGACCGGGCCGCTCACCTTCCGCTGCCTCACCAGAAAGTCCGTACGCGCGACCGGTGAGCGCCACCCCACCACCCGTGACCTCGGGCGGCCGGTCCCCGGGAAGGCCAGGCTGCGGGTCGTCGATCCGCAGACGCTGCGTCCCGTCCCACGGGGGCGCCCCGGCCTGGTGCTGGCCCGGACTGCGGCGTTGTGCGCCGGTTACGTCGGGGAGCCGGAGCGG
This sequence comes from Streptomyces montanus, assembly GCF_005786655.1. Classification (NCBI taxonomy): domain Bacteria; kingdom Bacillati; phylum Actinomycetota; class Actinomycetes; order Kitasatosporales; family Streptomycetaceae; genus Streptomyces; species Streptomyces montanus. The sequence continues at coordinate 243,880 of NZ_VBZC01000003.1, read as the reverse complement.
TTGCGGGCCAAGCTGGCCGGTGGCTGGTTCGCCACGGGAGACCTCGGCGTCAGGACGCGCTCGGGCCGGCTGGTACTGCTCGACCGCGAGGTGGACACGGTGCCCGGCGGCAGCTGCGTCGAGATCGAGGACGTACTCCACGATCGGCTCCCGGAGGTCATGGAGGCGGTGGTGCTCGGTCAGGCGAACGGGCTGCCGCTGCCGGTGCTCGTGACGCACGGCGGCCGGCCGCTGGACAGCGCCGCGTGGCACCGGGCCGTGGCCGACCTGCCACCACTGGACGAACCGGTGTTCCTGACCGCGGATCAGCTTCCGCTCACCGCGACGGGCAAGGTCCGGCGACAGGAACTGCGCGACCGACTGCTCGGCGGAGCATCGCCGTACGGCACCGGCCACTGGACCTGACATCACGTCACCGTCACTGAGAACCGTCGACACCGTGAGGGACACCCAGCCGATGACCGAGACAGATGTGGACGTCGCCGTCGTGGGAGCCGGCATCTCCGGCTTGACCAGTGCCCACGTGCTGACCGAGGCCGGCAGATCGGTACGGGTATTCGAGGCGGCCGACCGGGTCGGCGGACGCATGGCCAGCCGCCACCACGACGGCTACGTCATCGACGAGGGCGCGGAACAGATCGCCACGCGAGGCTACGACTCCACCTGGGAGTTGCTGCGGACGATGGGGGCTGCCCAGGACGCCGTCGTCCCCGTCGGCGGCCGGATCGCGATCTGGCGTGACGGCCGCGCCCACGCCAACTTCGGCCATCCGGCCGGGTTCATCACCGGTGCGGGCCTGTCATGGCGGGGCCGTCTCGCGTGGCTGCGGTTCACCGGAGCGATCATGGCCCGCGGAAGCCGTTTCGACCAGGACCACCCCGAGGCCACGCCTCTGGGCGACGCGACCATCGCCGCCTACGCTCGCCGCTACCACCGCGACCTGTACGACTACCTGCTGCAGCCGCTGGCCGGCGGCCTCTTCGGCTGGCAGCCGGAGCACTCGGCGATCGGGCCCATGGCGGCGCTCCTGCGCGCCGTGGGCGGCGCGGGGGCCCGCTGGGTGGCGTACCGCGGCGGCATGGACACGCTCGCCCGGGCGCTGGCCGAGCGGCTCGACGTGGTCACGGGTACGTCCGTCGTGACCGTCAAGCCGGGGGACGCCGCCGTACGCCTGGACCTGGCGGACGGCACGACCGTGTCGGCCCGGCGTGTCGTCCTGGCGGTGCCGGCACCCGTGGCGCTCACGCTGCACACCGCCCTGCCGGACGACGAGCGCCCCTACCTCGCGGAGAGCACCTACTGCCCGATGCTGAAGGTGGTGTGCCTGCTGGACCGCCCGCTGCCGAGTCCGACGCGCCGGCCGTCCTACGCGCTGGAGGTCTCCGCCGCGGACGACCGGGTCTTCGCCGGCGCCATCCTCGACCACATCAAGGCTGCCGACCGGGTGCCGACAGGCTGTGGCCTCGTCAGCCTGTTCGCCTCCCCGTACTCCTCGCGGGCCCTGCTGGAGCGGTCCGACGACGAGATCGTGGCCACGCTCCGCCGGCGCGCCGAGCGCTACCTGCCGGGGCTCGCGCAAGCCACGCGTGCCACGCTCGTGGTGCGCTGGCCCCATGGCCTGCCCGAGGCGACACCGGCCGCGCTGCGCTTGCGGCGTGCGTTCCTCGACCGTCCCGTCCGACGCGTCGAGTACGCCGGCGACTGGGTGATGCTGCGCCCCAACAGCGAGGCGGCCGTCCATTCGGGCCACCTCGCCGCACACCGCATCCTGACCGCCGACCGGGGATGACAGCCCCAACGGGCGCCCTGGTCAGTGGGTGCCGAAGCCGAAGCCGTTCGTGAAGCTGGTGGGCCAGCTGCCGACGGGGCCGTGGTGGCGAGTCGGGGACGAAGGTGTCTCGGCAGACTTGGGAGGCTTGGGCATGGGGTCGGGACGGCCGGAGCTGAGTACCGCCGAGCGGATGCCTCTGCTCAGCGCGTACATCCAGTCGTCGTTGAGGCAGTCGTGGTTGAGGCTCCGCTCCGGGTACGAGGCGCAGAAGGCGGTCAGGAAGCGGCCGTCGGGATCAGCGGCGTCGTAGCGCTCCCACTGCTCGGTGGCGAACAGGAACACCGCCCTGTGTTCCTCGTCGAAGACGGAGGGGAGGTAACCGGCGTCGACGGCGGCGGCGCGCATCTTCTCGTGGCCGTACAGGGCCCTTCTGCACACGTCGTCGCGGGCCACGGGGTGCTCCAGCTGCCGCAGCGCCTGCCGGCATGCCTCGGTGAACTCGGACGGACCCGGCAGGGACAGCCCGTCGCTCAGCGAGCTCACGACGCCGTGCGGTCCCCGGCGGCGCAAGACCGGTCCGACGAGGTCGTGCCTGCCCTTCAGCAGGGCCAGCAGGACATCGGGGGCATGGGTGTACCAGGGTGGGTCACCGTCGGACGGCGGCGGCAGTACAGGCAGGTGCGGATTGGCCGTCAGTACGCGAGTGAGCAGGGTCGGGCCGGTGTCCCTCCACAGCCGGTACGGCCTGACCGCACGGGCTTCGTCCGTTCTGCCCGCGTAGTGGGCGGCATCGTGGACGCCGGAGGAGAACGCCGAGGAGAGGGCGGCCAGCAGGTCGGGCTGATCGGTCCGGGCGAGCGGGTCCGACAGCGGGCCGAAGGCCTGGCCGACGGCGAGTTCGGTGTCGTCCTCGGCCATCGCGGCGTGCACGAGCCATTCGGCCAGTCGGCGATGGGTTCCGCTGGCGGGCCCGGGCAACGGGAGTTCGGGCGCGGCCAGGAACGAGAACACCCGCCCGCTCGGCCCCTGCCTTGCGTCCTCGACCCGTTCGAGGAGGAACGCGGTGACCGGGGGCGGCAGGGGACGGGGACGGAGGAAGGCGAAGCCCCGGCCGAAAGCGCCGCCCAGGGCCTCGGTGCAGAACGCGGCCAGCAACTCCCTCAGCGCGAGCGGGTTCTCGGCCGCCTCCCGCGCCGCCCGCAGCGCGATACGGGAGGTACGGCTGCCCTCGGGCGCCGTCCACACCGTGAGGGCGAGCTCCCGGAACACTCTCGGCCGACGGGACAGCAAGGGGTACTGGTCGAAGCCGCGGGCAAGCCGGCGCCTTACCCGTACGGCCTGTATCCACGCCCCAGCGGGACGACGGGCCGCTCCACGCAGACCCGAACCCTGCCTGTCCGCCCCACCACCGTCTCCCATGCCGGAGAGCATTCCCGGCGCGGGGCCCACCCACCCCGGCGCCCGCGCCTCCATCAAATCGGGACCGGTACTCGGCCCATGGCCGGGCCCCGCCCTGGCGTCGAATCTGGGTGAACATACCTACGGTGACCGGCGCTTGGCGGGTGGGGGGTGTGCTGGACTCAACGGCCCCATCATGCGCGTTCGGGCTTCGTCCAGCTCAGGAGGTCAAGCCGCCTGGGCCGCCACCGCCGGGTGGTCGAGCGCACCATGTCCCGGCGCGATGGCTGCCGCCGCCTGTACAGGCGCCACGAGCGCAAAGCCGAGCACTTCCTGGCCTTCGTCGGCACCGCCGGCGCCCTCATCTGCTACCGCCGCTGCACCAACTGCGACGACCGCTTATTGGTTTGCCGCCGGCCAGCCCGGTCGGATAGGAAGCTTGCATGCTAAGGGGCAGCAAGGTCGGGCTCAGGGCCCGGCACGAGGACGACATTCCGATCCTGCAGGCCGAGCTCTACGACGACGTGGTCAACTCCTCGCGGGCCGATGGCCGGCCGTGGCGGCCGATCACGCCCGGCTCGAAGGACTCGCGGCTCGTGGTGGACGACAAGGAGGAACGGCACGTCCCGTTTTCTGTGGTGGAGCTGGACGGCGGCACGCTGGTAGGCACCGCGGTGCTGTGGAACATCGACAACCACAACCGGTCCGCGCACATCGGGCTGGGGCTGCTGCCGTCCTCCCGAGGCAAGGGCTACGGCACCGACGTGGTCGCGGTGCTGTGCCACTACGGTTTCGTCGTGCGCGGCCTGCAGCGGCTGCAGATCGAGACGCTGTCGGACAACGCCGCGATGCTGCGCTCCGCCGAGCGCAACGGCTTTGTCCGCGAGGGCGTGCTGCGCTCCTCGGCCTGGGTGATGGGCGAGTTCCTGGACGAGGTGCTGCTCGGGCTCCTCGTCCAGGACTGGAAGCCGGACTCGAAGACCTAGAGACGAGCCGAGGCGCCGGATACGTCCCGTAGCCAGTCGTCGAGCGCCGCGAGGTCGGTGTCGGTGAGGCCGATGGCGGAATCGACGCGGTGGAGCAGGGCCTGTCCCTCGTGCTGTGCCGCCACCCATGCGCGATCAAGGTCGCTGATCTCGTCGTCGACCCAGGCGAAGGGGCGTCCGGCCGCGGTCTCGACCAGAGTCCGCGTCTTCCAGTGCAGCACGCCCGCCTCGTCTTCGTCAGGCGCGTCCGGCAGGTCGGCCACGGGCAGTTCTGGCAGGCCGAGCAGTGGGGCTATCACCTCGTTGGCGTCGTGCATCCACGCAGTGGCCCACATCAGGTCGCAAGGCAAGGCCAGCAGCCGCGGGCCATGTCCGGGAACGACCTTGGCCAGTTGTGGATTGGACGGGTGCTGCCACTGGCCCCATTGTTCGAGGGTTGACGGCAGTTGTGCTCCGCCGCAGGGCAGGAGCGTTCCGTCGACGTCCAGGAAGAGCAGTGGGCGCTGCGCGGGCTTGGTCACGGCGGCACAGTATCGGCCAAGGTCCGAGGTATCGATTGGGGCAGCTCAGGCGGCGGTTGTCTCCTCGGTTCGTTCGGCGAGGATGCCACGTTGGACGCGGGCTCCCACGCGGGCTCCCACGCGGACGAGGGCGACGAGGTGGGGTGCATTCACGGCCCGCCAGCGGGCCTGAGCGGACTCGACGAGCCTGAACACCGACTCAGCGGGGAAGTCGAAGAACGCCGGCGGCAACTTCGCACCGCAGAGCTGAGCGAACGTTGTCTGATGCGGCACTGGGCGCCGTGGCAACCCGTACCGCCAAATGTCTCCGCACCTCTCTTGACACGTCCCCAACCCGATGCGAACTTTTATCGATACAAACGCTCACCACGCCCCACCCCCACCCCTGGAGTACTCCGTGGCCAACGCCACCGCGGTCATCAACCTCGACATCGAGGGTCCGAAGATCAGCCGCCACCTCTACGGCCACTTCGCCGAGCATCTCGGTCGCTGCATCTACGGCGGCTTCTGGGTCGGGGAGGACTCGCCGATCCCCAACGAGGGCGGCATCCGGCTCGACGTCGTGCGGGCCCTGCGCGCCCTGAACATCCCCAACCTGCGCTGGCCCGGCGGCTGTTTCGCCGACGAGTACCACTGGAAGGACGGCATCGGCCCCAGGGACCAGCGCCCCCGGATGGTCAACACCCACTGGGGCAATGTGGAGGAGAACAACCACTTCGGCACCCACGAGTTCATGGCCCTGTGCGAACTGCTCGGCGCCGAGCCGTACATCAGCGGCAACGTGGGCAGCGGCACCGTCCAGGAGATGAGTGAGTGGGTCGAGTACCTGACCCGCGACGGCGACAGCCCCATGGTGCGACTGCGCAAGGCCAACGGCCGCGAGGAACCCTGGCGCGTGAAGTTCTGGGGCATCGGCAACGAGACCTGGGGCTGCGGCGGCAACATGCGCGCCGAGTACTCCGCCGACCTTTCCCGGCAGTACGCGACGTACTGCCGGGACCACGGTGACAACAAGCTCTACCGCATCGCCTCGGGCGCCTCCGACGACGACTACAAGTGGACCGAGACGCTGATGCAGCAGATCAGCTGCTTCGGCTGCGAGGCCACCCCGCGCACCTTCTTCCAGGGCGTCTCCGTCCACTACTACACGGTGTCCGGGTCCTGGGAGGCGAAGGGCAGCGCCACCGACTTCGACACGGACGCCTACTACCGGACGATGGCCTCCGCCCAGAAGATCGACCGCATCCTCACCGGCCACTCCACCGTCATGGACTGCTACGACCCCGGCCGCACGGTCGGCCTGGTCCTGGACGAGTGGGGCACCTGGTGGGACGTCGAACCCGGCACCAACCCCGGCTTCCTGTACCAGCAGAACACCCTGCGCGACGCGCTCGTGGCCAGCACGCACTTCGACATCTTCCACCGGCACGCCGAGCGCCTGTACATGGCCAACATCGCCCAGACCGTCAACGTCCTGCAGGCCATGGTCCTCACCGACGGCGACGCACTGGTCCTGACCCCGACGTACCACGTGTTCGAGATGAACAAGGGCCACCAGGACGCCGCCTCGCTCGCCGTTCACCTGCGTACGGAGGGCGCCCGCCGCCGTGTGGGAGACGCCGACCTGGACACCTTGTCCGCTTCGGCCAGCGTCAAGGACGGATCGGTCCTCATCTCGCTGTCCAACCTCGACACCGAGGAGCCCGCGGAGATGACGCTAGACCTGCGCGGCGGCTCCATCGGTGAGGCGACCGCCCGCATCCTCACGGCCGACGGGCTCCAGGCCCACAACACCGCGGCCACCCCTGCGGCGGTCCGCCCGCGCCCCTTCGACGGCCTGAAGGTCACCGACCAGGGCTTGACCCTGACGCTGCCGCCCCACTCGTTCCTCACCGTCCAGGCTCCGTCGGCCTGACCCACCGCCACCCGCCTCGTGACGAGAACCGACGTCAGGAATAGTTCAGACATGACCCGCTCCGCACGACCGATTCCCGCGCGACGCCTGCGTCCGCCGATGGGCTGGAACAGCTGGGACTGCTACGGCACCACCGTCACCGAGGAAGAGGTCCTCGCCAACGCGACCTTCATGCGGGACCACATGCTCGCGCACGGCTGGGACACCGTGGTCGTGGACATCCAGTGGTACGACCCCACGGCCCGCGCGCACGGCTACAACGCGGACGCCCCGCTGGTCCTGGACGACCACGGCCGCCAGCTGCCGGCGCCGAACCGGTTCCCCTCGGCGGCGAACGGCGCGGGGTTCGGGCCACTGGCCGACCGCGTGCACCAACTCGGTCTGCGTTTCGGCCTGCACATCATGCGCGGCATCCCGCGCCGTGCCGTCGACGCCCGCCTGCCCGTGGCGGGTACCGACTGGACCGCCGACGAGGTCGCCGACACCGGCTCCGTCTGCCCCTGGAACTCCGACAACTACGGCCTGAACCACGACCATCCGGGCGCGCAGGCGTACTACGACGCGCAGGTCGCCCAATTCGCCCGGTGGGGCGTCGACTTCATCAAGGCCGACGACATGCTCTTCCCCTACCACGAGCGGGAGATCTCCGCGTACGCCCGTGCCATCGCCCGCAGCGGCCGGCCCATCGAGCTGAGCCTGTCTCCCGGAACAGACGTCTCCCTCGCCCACCTCGACCACCTGCGGGAGACCGCCACGATGTGGCGGGTCTGCGACGACCTGTGGGACCGGTGGGAGGACGTGGAAGCCCAGTTCGCCCGGATGGCCCGGTGGGCTCCGTGGCAGAGCACGGTGTCGACATGCGGCTCCGCCGCGGGCGGCTGGGCGGACGCCGACATGCTGCCTCTGGGCCGCATCGGCATCCGGGCCGAGAGGGGCGATGACCGCGTCAGCTCCCTGAGCCGTCCCGAGCAGATCAGCCTGCTGACGCTGTGGCTGATCTCCCGCTCGCCGCTGATGATGGGCGGCGACCTGCCCACCAGCCCGCCCGAGACGATCGAACTGCTCACCAACGACGAAGCCCTCGACGTCCTGTGGCACAGCGGCGACAACCGCGAGGTCCTCCGCGAGAACGACCTCGTCCTGTGGACCGCCCGCGACACCGACGGGGATGCCCGCTACGCCGCCGTGTTCTCCCTGGCCGACCGCCCCGAGCGCGTCACCGTCCCGCTCGGCTCCATCGGCGCCCGGCCCGACGACCGTGTCCGGGAACTGTGGACCGGCACCGACACCCCGCACGACGGCCACGCGCTGCACGCCGACCTGCCCGCCCACGGTGCTGCCCTCTACCGCCTCACCCCGTCCGGGCCGTCCGCGCCGTCCAGGCCCTCCGGCACCACCGCCTGAACGAGGCCGAGCCCTGCCTCGCACCGGCGAGGCAGGGCTGAGATGCGATGATGTCGGGGGCTTCGCGAAGACCACAGACCCGGGGGCGTACGTGGCAACGATCCAGGACGTGGCGAAGGCGGCCGGAGTCTCAGCGATGACCGTCTCGAACGTCATCAACAACCATCCCAACGTGCGCAGCGCGACGCGGGAGAAGGTCCTCGAGGCGATGGCCCGCCTCGACTACCGCGTCAACGTGGCGGCCCGCAATCTGCGCAAGGGCCGAACCGGCACCGTCGGTCTCGCCGTCCCCGAGGTGAACAGCTCCTACTACGGTCAGTTGGCCGCCGCCATCATCGCCGCGGCCGAGCGGCACGACCTGCGGGTGTGCATCGAGCAGACCGGCGCCTCGCGGGAGAACGAACTCGACGCGCTGTCCCTGTCGCGCAACCGGCTCTACGACGGGCTCATCCTCAGCACGGTGGGCATGGGCCAGGCCGATGTCGAACGGCTCAAGGTGGACTACCCGGTGGTCATCCTGGGCGAGCGGATCTTCGGCGGCCCCGTCGATCACGTCGCCATGCCCAATGTCGACGCGTCACAAGCGGCCACCCACCACCTGATCGAGCGGGGCTGCCGACGTATCGCGGTGCTGCGTGGGCCGGTGACCGACGAAGTCGACGTGTCCAGCCTCCGCCACACGGGCTACCGTCAGGCACTGCGGGCAGCCGGCCTGCCCGAGGACCCCGACCTCGTGCAGACCCTGCATGCGCTCACCCTGCGCGCGGGTGCCGAACGCGCCCGCGGGATGGTGGAGAGCGGGCTCGACTTCGACGGCGTGTTCTGCGTGACCGACACCGTGGCCATGGGCGTGCTGCGTGGGCTGGCCGATGCCGGGGTGCGGGTGCCACGGCAGGTCAAGGTGATCGGATTCGACAACATCGAGGAGAGCGAGTTCCTCGTCCCCTCGCTGTCCACCATCGATCCGGACCACGACATGATGGCGCAGCGGGCGGTCGACCTGCTGGCCAGGCGGATCGAGCAGACCGATCCCGGCGGCTCGGAGTCGACGGAACGCGAGGAGTTCGTCAGCGACTTCTCCGTGGTGGTCCGGGAGTCGACGGGCGGAACGGGCGGCCCCGGCTAGCGCTCGAACCCTGCGCTCGAACCCAGCGCTCGAATCTAGCGCTCGAATCTAGCGCTCGAACTTCCAGGTGACGGAGTCGCTCGTGGCCTTGACCACGGTGACCGGGATGTCGACGTTCTTGCCGTCATTGTTCTTGCCGGTGCAGGTGATGGTGGCCCCGGCGACGGCCTTGAGGCCGCTGGGACAGGTGACTGCGGAGACCTTGTCCCCGACCCAGGGGAGCGGGTGGTACTTGCTCTGTGCGCGTCCCGCGACGATGTCGCCCGCCAGGGCCTTGTGGCCGCCGACGGTCACCGTGGTGTGCTCGTCCAGCTCGCTGGTCGACTCGGTGCCGGAGAGCAGGTAGGTGCCGACACCGCCGATCGCGAGCACGGCGGTCGCGCCACCGACGATGCCGACGAGGAACTTGCTGCGCTGCATCACGTACTCCTGTGTCTCCGTGGGAAGGATGCGGTCCACCCTCGTCCGCGGGCAGGGGCGCGCGCCTCGGCCATAAGGTCAGGGATGGCGCGGAGGGCTGTTCGCTCCTTCGGCCATTCGGCCGATACGGCTGTCGGTGATTGTGCATACGGTGACCCGCATGGCTTCCCATTCCGGCCGGGGCTGTGCCCAGGGCTTCGGCGTCGGCTTCCTGCTCGTGGGTTCGGTCGTCGACGTTCTCTACGCGGGCGGCTCGGGCTACAGCGTCTGGCCGATCACGGTGGTGCTGCTGGCCGGGCTCGCTGCCGTGCTGGTTCCAGTTGCCTGGCGGCCGGAATGGCTCACCCCGCAGCTGCGCACCTCCGTACCCGCCGCGCTCTCCCTCGTGTACTCGGCGGCTGCGCCGTTGATCGGCCGGTCGATCCTGTTCGGTCCGGGCGAGGCGGCGATCCTGCTGTCTCTGCTGTTCATCGCCGTACGGCACTGCCCGCGGCCCTGGGCCGTGGTGTGCGGCGTGCTGAACGGCGTCGCCCTTCTCGTCCTGCCGGTGCGGTACACCCGGTCGGTGCAGGGCGAGACACCGGGGTTCCTGGTCGTGGGCCTGATCCTCATCGGCCTCATCGCCGGACTCGCCGTCTACCTGCGCTCACTGGACTACCGCCGCACCGTCACGGTCAGCGAGACCCGCCGCGCCGAACGCCTGGCCATCGCCGCCGACCTGCACGACTTCGTCGCCCACCATGTCACCGGCATCCTCGTGCAGACCCAGGTGGCCCGGATGATGGCGGACAGCCGGCCGGACGAGCTCGACCCCGTCCTCGCGGGTATAGAACGCGCCGCGACGGAAGCCCTGGCGTCGATGCGCCGCACGGTCGGCGTGCTGCGCGACACCGGCGAGGAGGCGGCCGACCGCCGCCCGGTGGGCGACCTGGCCTCCGTCGTCGAGCTGACGGAAGGGTTCGCGAGCCCGGGCCAGAAGGTCACCGTGCACCACGACCCGTCGCTGCCCGGCGACATCCCGCACGAGGTGCAGGCGGCAGCCTTCCGGGTCGTCCAGGAGGCGCTGACCAACGTACGGCGGCACGCGGCCGACGCCACCGAGATCACCGTCCACCTGCGACACGAGGCCGGTCGCCTGGGGGTGTCGGTGTCGGACGACGGCCGGGGCGGCTCCCAGCTGCCGGCCGCCGCGCACGGCGGCGGCTTCGGCCTCGTCGGCCTGACCGAACGCGTCACCGCGCTCGGCGGCGAGCTGTACGCGGGGCCGCGCGCCCACCACGGCTGGGAGATCCGGGCCGTCTTCCCGATGGGACGCTGAGGGCAGCCTCGCCAAGGAGCGACGCGATGTCGTCGACCCGTCCGCCGGCGAGGTCGTCACTGACGCCGGTCGCGCCACGGCGCGCACGCGGCCGCGGGTCACCCCTCCGCGATGGCTTCGAGGTCGAGTGGTGTGGGCCTGTACTCCTGCAGCCGGTCCGCGTAGGCACCGGAGAAGAGCTCACCCACCGACTCGGCCGTCCAGCCGCCCGGGCGGAACTGCTCCGCGACTTCACCGGGGTGCGTCCACAGGGCGATCCGGTCGCCCCCTGCGGCGATGGCCTGTCCGGTGACCTGGGCCGACTCCTTCGACGCCAGGTACACGATCAACGGTGCGACGTCGTCCGGCGAGCCCAGGCCCTGTCGCCGGGCCGCCTCGGGCACGGGCTCCCCCGCGTCGACCTTCGCCACGAGGTCACCGAGTCCGGGCATGGTCGCGACCATGCGCGTCAGTGCGGTCGGCACGATGGCGTTGACGGTGACGTCGATCTTCGCGAGCTCGACCGCCCAGGTGCGCGTCATCGCGACGATCGCGCCCTTGGAGGCCGAGTACGCGGTCTGGCCGAAGCTGGCGCGTTGTCCCGCGGGTGAGCCGACCAGGATGAGCCGGCCGCCCTCGCCCTGCTCGCGGAAGCGGGCCGCCGCGGCGCGGCCGCAGGTGAACGTACCGCGCAGGTGGCTGGTGACGACGAGGTCGAAGTCCTCGTCGGTGGTGTTGCGCAGGGTCCGGTCGCGCAGCGCGCCGGCGTTGGTGACCATCACATCGAGCCGGCCGAACTCGTCGACCGCGCGCCGCACGAGCGCGTCGGCGAACTCGGAACCGCCGACCGCGCCCACGTGGGCGACGGCCGCTCCGCCCGCGCCCGTGATCGCGTCGGCCGTCTCCGCGGCCACCTCGGCGTCCAGGTCGTTCACGACGACGGAGGCACCCGCCGCCGCCAGCGCGCGGGCGTAGGCGCGCCCCAGACCTCTGCCGGCACCCGTGACGATGGCAACCCGTCCGTCGAGCATGATGTCCTCCTGAGCTGGGCGTCCGTACGGCGACCTCCCGAGCGTAGGAACGCCCCGGGCTCGCGAGGATCCCGCCGATGACGGCATCCGATCCCGGCCTGTGTCCCGGCCGGTCCGGGACATCCGTCGCGGTCGGCAGGTCGGTCGCCCCGCGGCGGCGCCAGTCCGTACGGCGGTCAACCCGCGGCGGCACCAGCCCGTACGAGGATCAAGCCCGCGGCGGCACCAGCCCTTGCCGCACCGCGAACAGCGCGGCCTGGGTCCGCGAGGTGAGCCTGAGTTTGCGCAGGACGTTGCTCACGTGGGTGCGGGCGGTGCGCTCGCTGATCACCAGCTCGTCGGCGATCTGCTGGTTGGACCGCCCCTCGGCCACGAGGACGAGGACGTCGCGTTCCCGGCTGGTGAGCGAGGCCAGCCCGGTCGGCGGCGAGACGATCTCCTGGGTGAGTCCCCGGGCCACCGCGGGATCGAGGAAGACCTCGCCCTGGGCGGCCGCGCGGATCGCGGCGACCACCTCACCCGCTTCGGCGTCCTTGAGCAGATAGCCCGCGGCTCCCTGCGCGAGCGCGGCGTGGACGCGTTCCATCTCGCCGAAACTGGTGAGCACCACGACCCGGACATCGGGATGACTCGTCTTGATCATTCCGATCGCCGTGGCCCCGTCCATCCTGGGCATGAGCAGGTCGATCAGCACCACGTCCGGCAGTTCCCGGTGCGCCGCCATCGCGTCCAGCCTGGTGAGCGCCTCCTGGCCGTCGGCGGCCTCCGCGGCCACCTCCATGTCGTCGAGGACCTCCAGGTAGGCGCGGATACCACGGCGTACGACGGCGTGGTCGTCGACGATCAGGACCCGGATCGGGCGGGGTTCGGTGTCTCGTGCAGGGGCACCGCCCCCGGGTCGCTCCGCGAGCCGTCCGAGTCCACGGGCGCCGACTCCGGCACCCGTACGGGGAGGGGTATGACCACGCTCACGGTCGTACCGTTCTTCGCCCCGGATCTGATCCTCATGGTGCCGCCCCATCGTTCCGCCCTTTCCCGCATCGTCGTCAGTCCGTAGCCGTGGTCCCAGGCGGCACCGGCCGCCCCGCCGCCCTCCGGCACGCCCTCTGGCCGGTCGGCTTCCGGCACGTCCTCTGGCCTGACGGCTTCCGGCACGGCACCCGGCCCGCCGCCCTCCGGCAGTCCGCGACCGTCGTCGTGGACGCGCGCGGTCAGCGTGTGGTCGCGTACGCCGAGTCGAATGGCGACCGTGGTGGCTTCCGCGTGCTTGACCACGTTGTGGATGGCCTCCGCGACGATTCGGTACATGTCCTCGGCCAGCTCCGGTTCGACCGCCTCGAGTTCCTCTTCCTCCTCGCAGAGCAACCGGATGACGATGCCCGTCCGGTTCGCGGTGCTCTTGACGAGCGCGCTCACCGCGTCCTCCAGCCCGAGCCGGGTGGAGGATGACGGGCGCAGTTCGTGCACCATCGCCCTGAGGTCGGCGAGAACGGTCTGCGAGAGTGCCCCGACCTCGTCCGCGAACTTCCGCACGGTCTGAGCGGGAACCGGTCCACCGCGGGCTCCCAGCACTCCGACGGCGTTGGCCTGCATGCCGATGGAGAACACCTGCTGGACGATCGAGTCGTGCAGGTCGCGGGCAAGACGCTGGCGCTCGTTGCGACGGGCCCCTTCGCGTTCGCGCTGCAGCAGCGTGGCGTAGTCGACGGCGAGCGCGGCCTGTTCCGCCATGGCGGCGAGGAACTCCAGGGTCCGGCTGCCGATCTCCTGCCCGGGCGCGAAGTACGCGTTCAGCACACCTTCGGCACGGCCGCGCGCCATCAGCGGAACGCTGACGAAGGAATCCCAGTTCAGCTCGCCGAGGTAGCCGTGCAGCGGTTCCCAGGCAGGGTCGGTGCGGATCTGGGCCCATCGATGGGGGACGACGATCGGCTTGCGCTCCTTCAGAGTGTCCAGCATGCACAGCCGGGCCCCCCGGTCGCGGCACTCCAGCAGCCGGTCGAGGAAGGCGTCCCAGTGCCGCAGCCCCGCGGAACCCATCAGCCTGAGTTCCCGGCCCGTGCCGTCCAGGATGAGGATCTGCACGCCGGCCAGGCCGTCGGTCCGCACGATCTGCCGGGCCACGGCGTCCAGGGTCGAGCCGAGCGAACCCTTCGACGCCGGCGCGATCGAGGTCCGGGCGATCGCCGCGATCCTGCGCTGCCGGTGCCATGCGGCGGTCACGTCCCGGAACGACACGACCGTGAACTTCGGGTCGGCCGGCAGTCTGCGGGCACGGTAGGCGAACTCGCGCCGGGTTCCGGCGGCAGGCACCCAGTGGGCGACCTGTTCGTCCGGCTGTTCCTCCAGCAGACCGACCTGGCTCGCGGCGGCCCCCTCCACGAGCGCGAACGGGGACGGCGCACCGAGCAGCTCGGCCTCGTCGCCCGCACCGCACAACACCACCGCCGCCGGGTTGAGGCGGAGGAAACGGCCGGCGTCGTCCAGTACGGCGAGACCGTCCGGCGCGACGGCGGCGACGTCGTCCCACCCCACGAGCGGCGATCCGGACATGGCCGATCTCCTCATCATGGTCATCATCGGCGAGCGACGAACCCCGGGCGTGACTCGCGGTCGGCCCCAGCATCGTAGCCCCGCGGTTTCGGCGCCGGTCTACGTCATTCGACCTGTTCGCCGCACGGTCGAAGCGCCGAGCCGGTTCGGTCATTGCTCGCGTTCCCGTGGAGGGGGCACCTGCCTAGATTGAGGAGGCCCCCCGAGGACGAGGAGGTCCGAGACATGGACGTGTCGATCGGCACGATCTGGGAGGCGGTCTCCCGCGCGCTGCCCGATGCCGTCGCCATCACGGAGCCAGGTCGCGAGACCACCTACCGGGAGTTCGACGAGCGTGCCTCACGGCTGGCCGCCGCGCTGGAAGCGGCCGGGGTACGGGAGGGCGACACCGTCGCCTGCTACCTGTACAACGGGGCCGCCTACCTGGAGACGGTCTTCGCCGCCTTCAAGCTCGGCGCCGTGCCGGTGAACGCCAACTACCGCTACACCGGTGAGGAGCTGTCCGAACTCCTCACCGATGCCGACGCGGCAGCCCTCGTCTTCAGCGGCGCCCTGGCCGACCGGGTCACTCATGCCGCAGGACACGTACACACCTTGAAGCTGCTCGTGCGGGCGGGCGATCCGCCCGCCCAGGGCCCGGCCGGGCCCGCCGTGCCCGAGCTGGAGGACCTGCTGGCGGCGCACGCACCGCGCGAGCCACGGCCGCGCCCCGGATCGGACCGGCTCTTCATGTACACCGGTGGAACCACGGGCAAGCCGAAGGGCGTGGTCTGGCGGCAGAGCGATCTGCTCCACTCCCTCGTGGTCCCGATCTTCCACCCGCTCGGTGTCACCGATCTCCCCGCGACACTCGACGAGGCCGTGGCCATCGCGACCAAGGCGCACCACGACGGCCGCGCCCCGACCACAATGCCGGTCGTGCCGCTCATGCACGCCACCGGGCTGTTCAACACCATGGGCGCCCTGATGGTGGGCGGCCGGGTGGTCACCGCACGGCAGGGCGGTCTCTCCCCGGAGCACGTCTGGCACACGGTCGCCGAGCAACGCGTCGAGTTGGTCATCATCGCGGGCAACGCCGTCTGTCAGCCGCTCGTCGACGAACTCCTGCACGCCGAGCGGACCGGCACACCGTACGACCTCGGCTCGCTGCGTACGCTCCTCAGCTCCGGCACCGCGCTGGGCGACCGGCTCAAGAAGGCACTGCACGAGCGTGCCGACGTCACGATCATCGACGCCATCGCCTCAAGTGAGGGCGGCCCCTTCGCCTTCGCGGTCACCTCGTCGGTACGGGACCTGCCCGCGCGGTTCTTCCCCGTGCCCGCGACGAGGGTGATCGGCGCCGACGACCGCTGCGTCGAACCCGGCAGCGGTGAGACCGGAACCCTCGCCTACTGCGGGCCCATGCCGCTCGGCTACTACAAGGACACCGCCAGGAGTGCGACAACATGGCGCACCGTCGACGGAGTCCGGTACGCGATCCCCGGCGACCTCGCCACGCTCGAGGCCGACGGCGCGATCCGGTTCCTAGGACGCGGCTCGGGCGTGATCAACACCGGTGGGGAGAAGGTGCATCCCCAGGAAGTGGAGAACGTCCTGCTCTCGCACCCCGCGGTGACCGACTGCGTCGTCGTCGGTGTCCCCGACGAGACCTGGGGCGAACGAGTCGCGGGCGTGGTGGCGGTCTCGCCCGGTGCCACGGTCACCGAGGAGGAACTGCGCGACTGGGTCCGGCGGAGCCTCGCCGGCTACAAGGTGCCGCGTTCCGTCGTCCTGACGGACGCCCTGCCGCGGACTCCGACCGGCAAGCTCGAAATCGCCTGGGCGAGGAGGAGGGCCCAGAAGGCTCAGGAGGCCCCGGAAACCCAAGAGGCCCCGAAAGCCCCGGAAGCCCAAGAGGCCGACGAAGCCCAGGCAGCCCAGGAAGCCAAGGAAGCCCAGGAGGCCGAGGGTTCCGCCCCGTCCGCTCTGTCCCGCGAGCACAAGGAGTCCCGATGACCCCCACCACCTCCCGTTCGTCCGAAGGCGCACTGCTGGTGATCAGCGCGCACGCCGGCGATTTCGTCTGGCGGGCCGGCGGCGCCATCGCCCTGGCCGCCGAACGCGGTCAGCGTGCGAAGGTGCTGTGCCTCAGCTTCGGCGAGCGCGGGGAGTCGGCCCGCGCCTGGCGGGAGGGACTCGGTCTCGACGCGATCAAGGAGCTGCGCCGCACCGAGGCCACGAACGCCGCCGCGGCGCTGGGCGCGGAGATCGAGTTCCTGGACGCCGGGGACTACCCGCTCCTGGAGACGCCGGAGTTGGTGGACCGTATCGTCCGGGTCTATCGCGAGGTCGATCCGGCGGTCGTGCTCACCCACCCGTCGGCCGACCCGTACAACGGCGACCATCCGGCGGCCTCCCGGATGGCGCTCCAGGCACGCGTGCTGGCCCAGGCGATCGGCTACGACGCACCCGGTGAACCCCTCGGCGCTCCCCCGGTGTTCTTCTTCGAGCCGCACCAGCCGGAGCAGTGCGACTTCAAGCCGAACGTCCTGCTGGACATCACCCCCGTCTTCGACAAGAAGCGCAAGGCCATGGAGTGCCTGGCCGCCCAGCAGCACATGTGGGACTACTACACCGACCTCGCCAAGCGACGCGGCGTACAGCTGAAGCGGAACGCCGGCCCGAACCTGGGTCTGTCGCACACGACCATGGCGGAGGCGTACGTACGGCTCTACCCGCAGACGACGGGGGTCCTGGCGTGAGGGAGAAGAGCACCGCAGAGGAGAGCGCCGCAGAGCGGTCCCGGGTGAGCACGCCGGAGCAGCCCGGAGTCACCCATGTCTGGCTTCCCTTCCGCGACACATCCCTCTACGTGGCGTCGCCCGACGAGACCAGCCGGACGCGAACCCTGCTGGCCCGTGCCCTTCCCCAGGGCGACGTCACTCAGGACACCCGCTACGGCGAGCCGTTGTGGCGCGTCGACGCGGGCGACCTGCACGCCGTCGTCGAGGCCCTCTGGAGCACCGGCCGCCCCGTGCGGGTCCACCTCGACCAGGCCCCGCCGTCCGCACGGCCGGCCGAACCGCGACGGATGACACTCGCCTCCGCCGAAGCCGGCAGCGGCTCCCGGCGCGAAGCCACGTTCGACGGCACCCTCGTCGTGCTGTCCCGGCGGAACGCGGCGGACGGCGTGGTGTCACTGGAACTCGGCACGCGCTCCGGCGAACCGCTGCCGTCCTGGCAGCCGGGATCGCACATCGACGTCGTCCTGCCCACGGGGGTCACCCGGCAGTACTCGCTGTGCGGCCCCTTGGACCGGGCGGGGAACACGGCCCGCTGGCACATCGCCGTCCTGCGGGAGCCCGACGGACGCGGCGGATCGCAGTGGATCCACGACAACGTGCAGGAAGGCGCCGAACTCCGGGTGCGCGGCCCGCGCAACAACTTCCCGCTGCGGCCCGCGGCCCGGTACCTGTTCGTCGGCGGCGGCATCGGCATCACCCCGCTGCTCCCGATGCTCGCCGAGGCCGAGGCGGCGGGGGCCGAGTGGTCCCTGCTCTACGGCGGCCGGACACGCGCGTCCATGGCGTTCGTGCCCGAACTGGAGGGCTACGGCGAGCGCGTGACCGTACGGCCGCAGGACCGGTACGGCCTGCTCGACCTCGCCGGCTTCCTCGGCGGCCCCGACCCGTCCACCCTGGTGTACTGCTGCGGCCCCGCCGGGCTGATCGACGCGGTCGAAGCGCACTGCGCGGCCTGGCCGGCCGGGTCCCTGAACGTGGAACGGTTCGCCGCGGCGGCCGGGCGGCAGCCCGCCGGCACCGAGGACGAGCGGCCGATCGAGGTGGAGCTGCGGGTGTCCGGGGTGACGCTGACCGTGCCGCCGGAGCTGTCGGTCCTCGAAGCCGTGGGGCAGGCGGGCATCCCGGTGCTGTCCTCCTGTGAGGAAGGCATCTGCGGATCATGTGAGACCGCCGTCATCGAGGGCGAGGTCGACCACCGTGACTCCCTGCTCACCGATGACGAGCGGGCCGCGAACGACACGATGCTGATCTGCGTCTCCCGCGCGCGGGGCGGCCGCCTCGTGCTGGACCTCTGATGCCCTGTCACCGAAGGAAGGACGTGCCATGACACCTGCCATGACACAGCACGTACGCAACGGCTGGTACCTGGGAGCCTGGTCCGACGAACTCGGCCGGACGCTCACGCAGCGCTGGATCACGGACATCCCGGTCTGCTTCTACCGGCTGCCCGACGACACCGCCACCGCGGTCGAGGACCGCTGCCCCCACCGCAAGTACCCGCTGTCGCTGGGCCACTTGGACGACGAGGGCACCCTCCAGTGCGACTACCACGGCTACCGCTTCGACGGCCGGGGCGTGTGCGTCGGCGTCGCCGAGCAGGCCGACCGGCCCAAGGCCGCGCTGCGCCGGTTCCCCCTGGTGGAGCGGGACGGCGCCGTGTGGATCTGGCCCGGTGACCCCGAACTGGCCGACGAGAGCCTGCTGCCCGACACCTCGTGGCTGAGCGACCCGAAGTGGACCCATGTACAAGGCGTCGTCCCGTTGAAGGCTCGGTACCTGCTGCTCCTGGAGAACCTGCTCGACCTCACCCACGAGACGTTTCTGCACCCGACGAGCATCGGCAACGCCGCCGTCGCCTCGACCCCGATCGATGTGACGGTGGACGGCGACCGGGTCGGCTTCAGCCGGCACATGATCGGCATCGAGGCTCCCCCGTTCTACGAGAAGTCCTGCGGGCTGACCTCTCCCGTGGACCGCTGGCAGGACGGTGACTTCTACCCGCCGGGCGTCTTCATCCTCAACATCCGGGTCGCGGCCACCGGCACCGAGGAACCGGAGGGCTTCCACATGAAGGTGCTGTACGGGATGACGCCGGGGCGCGGCAACGAGACCCACGACTTCTACGCCCTGGGGCGCGACTACCTCATCGACGACCAGGAGCTCACGAAGTTCCAGCACGAGCAGCAGCTCGCCGTGATGCAGGAGGACGTCGACGCCCTGGAGGCGCAGGAGATCATGTACGCCACCGACCCGGGCGGCAGCGTCGAGTCCAGCATCAGGTCCGACCTCGCCGCACTGCGCGGACGCCGCGCGGTGGCCAAGATGCTGGCCCGTGAACAGCGGAACGACGACACGCGCCGTACGGGGGCGTCCGTATGAGCGTCTTCGTCCTGCTGCACGGAGCCTGGCACGGCGGCTGGGTGTGGCAGCGCGTGGCACCGCTGCTGCGCGCGGCCGGGCACGAGGTGCACACCCCCACCCTGACCGGGGTGAGCGATCGTGCCCATCTGCTCAGCCCGCAGGTGGGGCTCGGCACGCACATCCAGGATGTCGTGGCACTGATCGAGACCCATGACGCCCGGGACGTGGTGCTCGTCGGCCACAGTTACGCCGGCCAGGTCGTCACCGGGGTCGCGGACCGCGTCCCGGAGCGGGTGGCGAAGCGGGTCCACCTCGACGCCTTCGTCGGTGACGACGGTGACGCGGCGATCGATCTGCTTCCCTCGACCGTCGCCGGGCATTACCGGGAGTCCGTGTCCGGACCCGGTTTCGGGTGGCTCATTCCGGTGCGCTCGCTGAGCGTCCTGGGAGTGGAGGAACCGGCGGACCTCGACTGGCTCGCCCCCCGGCTCACCCCGCACCCGTGGCTCACCTACACCGAGCCGTTGCGGCTCACCGGCAAGGTGGACCAGGTTCCCGGTGCCTTCATCGAATGCACCGACTGGATGCGGGTGTTCACCCCGCACGCCGAGCGGGCCGCCGCCCGCGGCTGGCCGGTCCACGAGATCGCGACCGGACACGAAGCCATGGTCACCGCCCCCGGCGCGCTGGCCGAACTGCTGCTGGGGATCGCCGCAGCCCGACCCTGAAGGGACGCCCGCATGGAATTCCTCGTCCGCACCGAGAACAGACTGCCCCCGGACACCCCCTTCGACGTCAGCGAGGACCTGCGCATGCGCGAGCGGGCACGAGCCATGCAGCTCCGCGAGGCGGGCATCCTCAAGCGGCTGTGGCGGGTTCCCGGCCGCAACGCCACCATCGGTCTGTACGAGGCGGCCGACCCGGCGGAGCTGCACGACGCCCTCGTCTCCCTGCCGATGTGGAAGTGGATGGACATCACCGTGGAGGCGCTGGCCACTCATCCGCAGGAGAAGGCGCCATGACCGGACCGGACGAGGCGAGACCGCGGGTCGCGGTGGTCACGGGCGCCGCCGGCGGCCTCGGGCTCGCCATCGTCCGCCGACTGGCCGCGGACGGGTTCGCGGTCGCCGCACTGGACATCGCCGAACCCGACAGCACGGGCTCGATTCCGGGCGCCCGAGCCTGGCGTTGCGACATCAGCGACCCGGCCGCGACCCGCCGAGCCGTGAACGAGATCGCCGAGGCATACGGCGGGGTCGACGTCCTCGTCAACAACGCCGGCCTGCTCTCCGGCCGGGCACCGCTGCTCGAGACAACCCCGGAGGAACTGCACCGCTTCTTCGCCGTCAACGCCGTCGGCCCTCTGCTCATGGTGCAGGCCTGCGTGCCCTGGCTGAGCAACAGCCCGCACCGCGGGCGGGTGGTCAATGTCGCGTCCCGCACCTTCTTCACGGGATCACCGGGCCAGATCGCCTACGTGGCCAGCAAGGGCGCACTCATCGGCATGACCCGGGTGATGGCGCGCGAACTGGGCGAGCACCGGATCACCGTCAACGCGGTGGCGCCCGCGCAGGTCGCCACCCCTGGCACCAGGGCGCACTCCGGCGACGAGGTGTTCACCGCGACCATGCGCCAACAGGCGATCAAGGAGTTCGTCACCCCGGAGCACTTCGCGGGGCTCGTCGCCTATCTCGCATCCCCCGACGCGGTCATGGTCACCGGCCAGACACTCGTCTGCGACGGCGGCGGGCTCCTTCACTGAACGGCGAGAACACGGGAGAGGAGAGGAACGGCAATGTCCAGCACCACACCCCAGGTCCCCGGCACCTACGTCTTCGACGCCGCCGAGAGCCGCCGCGGCCGAGCGCTGAACCGGCTCTGCGGGTCCCTCAAGGACGCCGAGAACCGGGCGGAGTTCAAAGCCGACGAAGCCGCGTACTGCGAGGCGTACGGGCTCACGGCCGAGCAACGGGACGCCGTCCTCACGCGGGACTGGAACCGGATGATGGAGCTGGGCGGCTCCATCTTCTACGTCTTCAAGCTGGCCATGGTCGACGGGAAATCCATGCAGTACCTCGGCGGGGTGTTCACCGGCATGACGACGGAGGAGTTCGCGGACGTGCTGAAAGCGGGAGGGCGGAGCTTTGGCTGAGGTGATCTGGGGTCTGGCCACCTCACATGTACCGTCGATCGGTGCGGCCATGGACCACGGGAAGACCGAGGACCCGTACTGGAGGCCGCTGTTCGACGGTTACGCGCCGGCGCGTGCGTGGATGGCCCGGCACACCCCCGATGTCGCGGTCGTCATCTACAACGACCACGCCAACGCCCTGGACATGAGCGTCACCCCGACCTTCGGGATCGGGACGGCCTCGTCGTACACAGTGGCCGACGAGGGGTGGGGCAGCCGCCCGGTTCCGGTGGTCACCGGCGCCCCGGAGTTCTCCGACCACCTCGTCGAGAGTCTGGTCGACGCCTCGTTCGACATGACGGTGTATCAGGAGCTCGACGTGGACCACGGCCTGACCGTGCCGCTGTCGGTGTACTGCCCCGACCCCGGGGAGAGCTGGCCGTGCGCGGTCGTTCCCCTCCTGGTGAACGTCATCCAGTATCCGCAGCCGACCGCCGCGCGGTGCCTGGCCCTCGGCCGCGCGCTCGGCGAGGCCATCCGTTCGTTCCCCGAAGACCTCAAGGTCGCGGTCTTCGGCACCGGCGGCATGTCGCACCAGCTCGCGGGCGCCCGCGCGGGACTGATCAACCAGGACTTCGACCGGATGTACCTGGACGCGATCGAGCACGCCCCCGAGAAGCTGGCCGCGCTGACCCGTGAGGAGTACATCCGCGAGGCCGGGTCCGAGGGCATCGAGCTGATCATGTGGCTGATCATGCGCGGCGCGCTGGGCCCCCGAATCCGCCGCGTGCACGAGACCTACCACGTGCCCGCGTCGAACACGGCGGCTGGGATGGTCCTGTTCGAGAACCTGGGGCGGTAGGCACGGGGGCCCGTGGTCACGGCGCCGGCGTCGGTGCCGGCACCGCCGTCTGCGTCGTCCTCGTCAACGCCGTCTGACTCAGCAGCCGGGCTGGCCGGTGGCCCCGTCCGGGATGCGTGCGGCCCAGTCCAGGATCTGCACGGCCGCCCCCGCACCCTCCAGTCCTTGGCAGCGGGCGTGGTGCCTGAGGGCGATGCCGTCCAGGTCGAGGTGCGGGCCGAAGGCCGGGTGGGCGGCCAGTCGTCCTGCGTAGGCCCACAGGTGCGGGTGGTCGGCGATACGGTGCACCGCGGCGGCGTCCAGGTGCTGGCGGTGCACGGTGTCGAGCTGCACGAGGGTCACCCACAACCGCACGTCGGCGGCGGTCAGTTCGTCGCCCAGGATGAAGTCCTGGGAGGCGAGCCGCCACTCCAGTGAGCCCAGTACACGAAGCAGCGAACTGAGGGCCGTGTGGCGTGCCGTCGCGTCCGCTCCCGCCTGCCCGGCCTGCTGTGCGGCTTCGTCGATGCGGTACTCGCAGAGGCGCTCCACGGCCTCGATCTCCACCTCCTCGCCGTGCGGGTACAGCACAGGCCGATCGGAGTCGCCACCGCCAAAGTGCCGGGCCAGGTCGCGCAGGATGTCTGGGGTGTGGGTGCTGACGATCCGTCCCGTCCAGTCGTCGCTCAGTACGGGGGCCACGGCGGGCCCGGGATACCGGTGCCAACTCGCCTCGTACGACGGGCGCAGAGCGCGGTGTCCGCCGTCGCGCCCGTCGGGCACGGACGGCAGCAGTTCCACCGGGAGGGTGTCGTCCAGGTCGAGCAGGCTGTGGGTGGTGGCGATCCGCAGACAGTGGGGGCAGGACAGCGAGAGGTGGAGGCGGTAGCGGCGCGACGCGGCGTAGTAGCCGCTGCTCGCGTCACAGCCGATCCTGCCCCGGAACGACGGCGGGGACGGCATGGTGGTCAGGGGTGCGGCGGACATGTGTCTCCCTGGGTCCGGGGGCGGCTTCTGGGTCTCAGAGCCGCGGCGGGCGGCGGGCGTGGCGTGAAGGGCGCGCGGCGGCGTCGGCGCGTACCCGAACGCGGCGGGGATGCGGTGCCGGTGGGCACAGCCGATTCAGCGCGGCGGGCCGGCCGCGCTGCAGACACGCAGGAGGTCGATGTGGCGGCGGGAGGTCAGCAGGAGGGGCACCCGACCCGTGCGCACGGCACGGTCGGCGGGCGACTCCCAACGCTCCATGATTTCCTACCCATCCACTAGGAATCCTGCTCTGGAGTGTCAGGGGGCCTTCGAGCCCCGTCAAGAGGGCCTTCCCGCACCGTGCCCGGCATCTCACATGATGGGAGCAGGGTGCTACGCCGCCCGACCCGCCTCGCGGGAGGCGAGCAGGGCACGCACGGCTTCGACGGCCGCCCCGATCAGGGAGGGTTCGGAGCCCCGCCGCGCGAGGGCGCTGAGCCGGACCGGCGGAACGGCGGGGAGATCCCGGCGCGGGGTGAGCCCTTCGGGGCTCTGTCCGCCGGGGACGGCGAGCAGCGCGGCGCCGAGCCCGGCACGGGCCGCGTCCAGGACACCCGCGAGATATCCGGCCTCGGCGACCACGGTCGCCGGGGTGTGACGGGCGGCCAGTTCGGTGAGGGCTCGACGACGGATGACGCACGGCGCGTTGATGGCGACCAACGGCAGCGGAGCTGCGGCGGGCGGCTTCCAGCCGGGGGCGGCGTACCAGCGCAGCGGGAGTGCGCCGACGGGGGTGCCCGCGGTGGCGGTCGCTTCGGTGACATAGACGGCGAGGTCGAGCTCTCCGCGTTCGACCGCCTCGGTCAGCCGCGCCGAGCGGTCGATCCGCACCCGGACCTCGGCTTCCGGCCGGACCTCGCGGACGGCCTCGGTGAGCACGGGGAGAATCTGGTCGGCACCGTGCTCGGTGGCCCCGATCACGACGGTCGCGGCCGCCGGCCCTTCCTCGCCCAGGAGCCGTCGGACAGCGGCGTCATGCGCGCCGACGATCAACCTTGCCTCTTCCAGCAGTTGGGCGCCGTGGACGGTGAACCGGGTCTTGCGGCCGTCGCGTTCGACGACGGGAATGCCGAGGGACTTCTCCAGGCGTCGCACGTGCTGACTGACCGCGGACTGACTGAGCGCCAGCACCCCGGCAGCCCGGTGGAAGCCGCCGTAGTCGGCGACGGCGATGAGGCTGCGCAGTGCCACGATGTCCAGAACCGGCCGCATGGCCGAAGGCTAACATCAACTGATTACGAATCGTGATCGATTTTGATGGCGAATCATCGTTGGACGCCCGGTTCTTGCTCATGCATGCTGAGCACATGCCGCCTACAGCCATCGCGACGGCCCTTCGGCCGCGCGCCCACCGCATCGAACCCGGGCCATCGGCCACCGGGTCGGCGGCGCGCTGCGGCATGGGCGCCCGGCTGACGCAGCGGCGCGTGATCGACTTCGGCCGCAGCGGCGCCATGCGCTGTCGCTGACCCCTTCGCCTTCTTCGCCTCTTCGCCCCCCTTTTTTTCGCGTTTTTCGCGCGCGCTTCGAAATCGCCGCATTGCGCCATTGCGCCACTCCGCACGATGCCGCCGATGCCGCGATGCCGCCGATGCCGCGCGGGTTCTGGACCGTTCTTGGACGCCCAGCCCTGTACGGGCGTCGCCACTGTCGATGAATCGAGTCGCCATGAGCTCGTCCCAGCCTGTCCACTCCTGGGACGAACCAGAAGGAATCGCCCCGCGCGGCACCCTCGTCCTCCTCCCCGGTCGTGGTGAACACGGCGGTGTGTACGAGCGGTTCGGCCGCCGGATCGCCGCCGACGGCTATCGCGTACGGGCCTTGGGGGACGCGTCCCTCGACCCGGCCGCCGTCGCCGACGCGGCCGCCAAGCTGCTGCGCGACGAAACACTGCCCAGTCCGCGGGTCCTGGTCGGCGCCGACACCGGCGCGTCGTACGCCGCGGAGCTGGCCGCCCGCAACACTCCCGGCCTGGACGCTCTGATCCTCGCCGGGCTGCCGGCCGGTTCCCACTCCGCTGGCACCGACACGGGCACCGGCACCGGCACCGGCACCGGCACCGGCACAACAGTCGCGGACTGGGAGAGCGAACTGGAGCAGCGCACCGCCTGCCCCACGCACCGTGGCCGGCTGACCGCCGACGCGGCCTTCCGGCGTGGCGCCTTGGAGGAGGCTCCGGCACAGGAGCCGCCCGCGCTGGACCGGATCTCCCTTCCGGTGCTCGGGCTGCACGGCGCCGACGACAGCATCAGCCCCCTCGAAGAGGCCCGCCGCGTCTACAGCGCGCTCCCCGGAGCGGAACTGGTGAGCTTGGCCGGGACCCGGCACGACGTCCTCAACGACGTCACCCACCGCACCGCCGCCGCCGCGGTCGTGCTCTTCCTGGAGCGGCTGCGGCTCTCCCCCCAGCTTCCGCCCATCGCCATCGCCGAGGACATCGCGTGACCGCCTTCGAGACCGTCCCCGTCCTCACCACCGCCACCGAGCTGCACTCCCTGTTGCGCACGGGCGATCCGGTCCCCGTCGTCCTCGACGTACGGTGGCGGCTCGGCGATCCGCACGGCCGCGAGCACTACCTCAAGGAGCACATTCCCGGCGCGCTCTACGTCGACCTCGACACCGAGCTCGC
The DNA here is from genome assembly GCF_005786655.1 of Streptomyces montanus. Lineage (NCBI taxonomy): Bacteria > Bacillati > Actinomycetota > Actinomycetes > Kitasatosporales > Streptomycetaceae > Streptomyces > Streptomyces montanus. The sequence continues at coordinate 217,687 of NZ_VBZC01000003.1, read as the reverse complement.
CGCTCCCGCCACACCGGAGGGCGGCCGTCATCCGCTGCCGGACCCGGCGTCCCTGCAGGCCGCGGCGCGCCGCTGGGGGCTCTCCGCGGGACGCGCGGTGGTGGTCCACGACGACAACGGCAACACCGCGGCCGCCCGCGCCTGGTGGCTGCTGCGCTGGGCCGGGGTCGAGCAAGTCCTGCTGCTGGACGGGGCGTTGGACGCCTGGCGTGCGGCTGGGCTGCCGACGGAAAGCGGCGAGCCGGAGGCGCCCGCCTCCGGCGACATCGTGCTCGCCCCGGGGCAGTTGCCCGTGCTGGACGCCGACGCAACGGCAGAAGTCGCCCGTACCGGCGTGCTGCTGGACGCGCGGGCCGCCGAACGATACCGGGGCGAGAACGAGCCGGTCGACCCGCGCGCCGGGCACATTCCGGGTGCCCTGTCCGCCCCGACCGGTGACCATCTCGCGGCGGACGGTACCTTCCGCCCTGCCGAGGACCTCGCGCTGACCTTCACCGCGCTGGGTGCCGACGACGCCACCGAGGTCGGCGTCTACTGCGGCTCCGGCGTCACCGCCACCCACACCATCGCGGCGCTGGCCCATGCCGGCATCCCCGCCGCGCTCTACCCCGGTTCCTGGTCCGCCTGGTCCACCGACCCCGCACGCCCCGCAGCTCAGGGGGAGCAGCCGGGCTGACCCCGTCCGCTTCCGCGCCCGCCCCTGGCTCCTCCGCGTTCCCCGACCGAGAGGCCGCGTCATGCCCTCCCCGCACTCCGCCGTGTCCGGAGCCTCACCGCCCGCACACGAGTCCCCGCCGCCCACGACCCTCGCAGGTCAAGAAATCGCCGCACCCATCGAACCGACCGCTTCCGCGGGGAAATCCGCGGGGAAACCGGCCCGCCCCACAGCCACGGGCAACGCCCACCCCGGCGCCCCGCGCAAACTCTCCCGCCCCCGCCCCCGCCCCCGTCCCCGCCTCCGCGTGCCGCGTGGCGTGCGGCGGGCTTCCGGGCCCGTCGGGTTGTTGCTGGTCTGGTTCCTGACCAGCACCACGGGCGTGCTCCCCGAGTCCGTGCTGGCCTCCCCCATCGACGTCGTCCAGCGCGCTGTCGACCTGACCGGCACCGGTGAACTGCCGCAGGCCATCGCCGCGTCCGGTCGCCGTGCCGCGATCGGGTTCCTCATCGGTGCGGCCGTCGCGCTCGCGCTGTCGCTCACCGCCGGGCTGTTCCGGCTGGGAGAAGACGTCATCGACGCGTCGATGGGCATGTTCCGGGCGATCCCCTGGGTGGGGCTGATCCCGCTGTTCATCGTCTGGTTCGGCATCGAGGAGACCCCGAAGATCGCGCTGGTCGCGCTCGGAGTCACATACCCGCTGTACTTCAACATCTACGGTGGCATCCGTTCCGCCGACGCCCAACTGATCGAGGCCGGGCGGATGGTGGGGCTCGGCCGCATCGGTCTGATCCGTTACGTGATCCTGCCGTCCGCACTGCCCGGAGCGCTGGTGGGACTGCGGTACGCGCTGTCCACCGCCTGGCTCGCCCTCGTCTTCGCGGAGCAGGTCAACGCGGACGCCGGCATCGGTTATCTGATGAGCAACGCCCAGCAGTACTTCCAGACCGACGTCATCGTCCTGTGCCTCGCCGTCTACGCGGTGCTGGGGCTGGTCTGCGACTTCGCCGTACGGCTGCTGTCACGTCGGTTGCTGGCCTGGCGGGCCTCGTTCGAAGGCGAGGGGGCATGAACGCGGTGAACAGCCATAACAGCCATAACAGCCCGAACAACGTGGCGAGCAGCCAGAACAGTGTCGAGGTACGCGGCCTGACCCGTGCTTTCGACGGCACGGTCGTGATCGACGGGCTCGATCTGACGATCCACCGGGGCGAGTTCGTCGCCCTGCTCGGACAGAGCGGCTGCGGAAAGTCGACCCTGCTGAAGATCCTCGCCGGTCTGGACAGCGAGACCGAGGGCGAGGTGACCGTGCCGGAGCGCCGCTCCGTGGCCTTCCAGTCACCGCGGCTGATGCCGTGGCTGCGGGTGTGGCGGAACGTCGTGCTCGGTCTGCCCGGAGCGCCCGACCGGGAGCTCGCGGACCGCTATCTGGCCGAGGTCGGCATCGAGGAGCACGCGGGAACCTGGCCCAAGACGCTCTCCGGCGGCCAGGCCCAGCGCGTCTCACTGGCCCGCGCCCTGGTGCGCGAGCCCGAACTGCTGCTGCTCGACGAGCCGTTCGGCGCGCTGGATGCCCTCACCCGCGGCAGGGCGCAGCGGCTGGTGGCCGATCTGTGGCAGCGGCACGGCTGCTCGGTGCTGCTGGTCACGCACGACGTCGAGGAGGCGCTGCTGCTCGCCGACCGGGTGCTGGTGATGGACGGCGGACGGATCGCGTACGAGGCCGACGTCGGCCTGGAGCGCCCACGCGACCTCGGCTCCCCGGACTTCGTACGGCTGCGCGGCGAACTCCTGCACCGGCTGGGCGTCCACGACGCCTCGGCGCATCCGCACCATCTGGAAGAGGCAACCGCATGAACCGCTCGGACCGCGGAACCCGCACGACCACGCGCACCACGCGCGCCACGCGCCCCCTGGGCGCGGCGCTCTCGCTCGCCGCCCTGCTCACCACCACCGCGTGCGGCGGCAACACCGAGGCGGCGTCCGGCGACGACTCGTCGCGGGTGACGCTGACGATCGGCGACCAGGCCAAGAACCTGCAGACGCTCCTCAACGCCTCCGGCGCCCTCAAGGGGACGTCTTACCAAGTGAAATGGGCCGAGTTCGAGGGCGCCGCGCCGCTCTTCCAGGCCGTGCAGGCGGGTGCCGCGGACACCTCGTACGCCGCCGATCTGCCCACGCTCCAGGCCGTCGCGGGCGGTGTGCCGGTGAAATCGGTGGGCGCGCTGCACAACGACGGCACGCACACCGGGCTAGTGGTCCGCGAGGGCTCGTCGGTGAAGAGCGTCAAGGATCTCAAGGGAAAGAAGGTCGTGGTCTCCTCGGCCAAGGGGTCCATCGCCGAGTACCTGCTCGCGCATGTGCTGCGGCAGGCGGGGCTTGGTTACGACGACGTCAAGGTGCAGTACCTGCTGCCGACCGACGCCCAGGCCGCGTTCACCTCCGGCAAGGTCGAGGTCTGGGCCACCTTCGGGGTCTACAAGGCCGTCGCCGAGCAGCAGGGCGGCCGTCTCCTGGTCGACGGCTCCGACGGACGGGTCAGCGGCTACGGCTTCATCGGCGCTTCCGAGGAGGCGCTGGCCGACCAGGGGAAGAAGGCCGCGATCTCCGACTATCTCCGCCGCCTGGACAAGGCGCTGGCCTGGTCGAAGAAGCACCCGGCCGACTACGCCAAGGCCATCCGGCGGAACAACGGCGCCTCCGCCGAGATCGCGAAGACGCTGGTGAGCCAGTCCAACAGTGAGCTGCTGCCGGTGGGTTCGGAAGTCGTCGAGGCCGTCCAGCAGGTCGGCGACACCATGCACGGCATCGGTGTCCTCACCCCGAAGCCGGCCTTCGCCGACCACGTCGACACCAGCCTCTTCAAGGAGTGACCCCGCCATGCCCGTCGAGTTCATCAGCGCCGTCCACCCCAACCCCGCCACCGAGGGCGACCCCACCGCGGGCTCGGGCATCGACATCGACTACGCCCGCCGCTACGCCCGCGCCCTCGACGACGGCGGCTTCGACTACACCCTCGTCACCTACCACTCGGCCTCCCCCGACGCCCTGCAGCTGGCCCAGTTCGTGGCGAACCACACCGAGCGGATCAAACCGGTGCTCGCCCACCGCCCCGGGGTGATCTTCCCGACCCACGCGGCCCGCGCCCTGGCCACGCTGGACCGGATCAGCACAGGGCGGCTGGTGGTGCACATCATCTCCGGCGGCAGCGACGAGGAGCAGCGTCGCGAGGGCGACTATCTGAGCAAGGGCGAGCGATACGCGCGCTCGGACGAATACATACAGATCCTGCGCGAGGTGTGGGCGGCCGACGGACCGGTCTACCACGAGGGCCCGCACTACCGCTTCGAGGGCTTCCGCTCCGACGTCACCCCGTACCACGGCACCATCCCCATCTCGGTGGGCGGCTCCTCGGAGGACGCCTACCGGGTGGGCGGGCAGCAGGGCGACATCTTCGGGTTGTGGGGCGAGCCGCTGAAGGAGACCGCCGAGCAGATCGCCGCCGTGAACGTGTACGCGGACTCCGCCGGACGGCCACGTCCCCGTATCTGGGTCTCCTTCCGCCCGATCATCGCTCCCACCGACGAGCTCGCCTGGGAGAAGGCGCACCGCATCCTGGGCGCGGTCAAGGCCAACCACGCGGAGCGGGCCAAGCGCCGGCACTACCCGCCGGTCGGCCAGGGCGTCCCGGCCAACGTCGGCTCGCAGCGACTGCTGGCCGTCGCCGAGCGCGGCGAGGTCCACGACCGCTGTCTGTGGACCGCGCCCGCCACTGCCACCAACGCCGCCGGCGCCTCCACCGCTCTGGTCGGCTCCCCCGAGACGGTCGCCAAGGCGCTGCTCGACTATGTCGACATCGGCTGCGAGCTGCTGTCGATGAGGGGCTACGACCCGCTCAACGACGCGATCGACTACGGCCGTTACGTACTGCCGCTGGTCCGCCAGGAGCTGGCGCACCGCGCCGCCACCGCGGCCTGACCCCCGAGCCTTCTCCAGCCTTCTCTCCCTCCGCCGCCACGAAAGGCACCCCTATGTCCAGGCCACCGGCCTCCCGTCGTCTCCGGCGCGCCCGCGTCCGTACCGTCCTCGCCGCCGTCCTGGCCCTGGCCGCCGGTGCGCTGAGTGCCTGTGGCGGCTCGGCCGGAGCGGACAGCGACGACGGAACGGGCGGGGACGGCCTCTCCTCGGTCTCGCTGCGCGTCGGCGCCACCGGGTGGCAGAAGGAGGAGGCCCTGCTGAAGTTCGCCGACTTGGACGACACGCCTTACGACGTGAAGTGGAGCCTCTTCCAAGGCGGCGACAAGCAGTTGGAGGCGGTACGGGCCGGGGCGCTGGACGTGGCGAGTTCCAGCGAGATCCCGCCGGTCTTCGCGGCCGCCGACGGAAAGCCGAACTTCAAGGTCGTCGCCGTACAGCGCGGCACCACCCTCAACCAGGAAGTCGTCGCCCCCAAGGGCTCGAACGTCACCTCGATCGGGCAGCTGAAGGGGAAGAAGGTCGGCTACGTCAAGAACACCACCGCTCACTACTTCCTCTATGAACTGCTGAAGCGGTCCGGACTCGGCTGGAACGACATCACCGCCGCCCCGTTGGAGCCCGACAAGGCGGTCGCGGCCTTGAACGGCGGAGCCATCGACGCCTTCGCCGGATACGGCAACTCGATCATCGCCGCCCACCAGCAGGGCGCCCACACCGTCGGTTCCGGCAAGGACATCCTCTCCGGCAACTTCCTGTGGACCGCCTCGGACGACACCCTGGGCAGCACCGCCGAGCGTGCGGCGGTGGCCGATCTGCTGGCCCGTCTCGACAAGGCGTACGCATATGTCCGCGACGGGCACGAGAAGGAGTTCGCGAAGGTCATCGCCGCCGCCACCCACCAGCCGGTGGAGCAGGCGCTGGAGGAATACAGCGCGGGCGAGACACAGCGGAAGACCGAGGTGCGGCTGGTCGACGCCGAGGCCACCGCCTCCCAGCAAGAGGTCGCCGACGTCTTCCTGGACCTCGGGGCGCTGAAGCAGCGGCTGAAGGTGAGCGGATTCTGGAGCGACCGCCTGAACGCCCCGCTGCGGAAGGCGCTCGCCTCATGACCACCGGGCTCCTGCTCCGCACCCCTGACCTGGGCACCCTGCCCCGCGTCACGGAACGGCTCGCCGCCACCGCCGCCGCGTACGACCGCAGCGGCGCCTTCCCCGGCGAGGGGATCCGCGCCGCGCACGAGGCGGGGCTGCTCACCGCGACCGTTGGCGCGCGGTACGGCGGTCCGGGGCTCGGCGTCGCGGCGACGGCCCGGATCCTCCACGCCCTCGGCGAGGGCGACCCGTCCGTGGCGCTCATCGCCGCGATGAGCCTCACCGTCCACCACCGCCAAGCCGTACGACCGCACTGGCCTGCGGAGTTGTACGGGCAGGTGCTGTCCGCCGCCGTTCAGCGGCCGGTGCTCCTCAACCACGTACGGGTGGAGCCCGAACTCGGCTCCCCCGCGCGCGGCGGCCTCCCCGCGACAGTGGCCCGGCGCACGGCCACGGGCTGGTCCCTCACCGGCCGCAAGCGCTTCGCCACCGGTGTGGAGGGGCTGGACTGGCTGCTGGTGTGGGCCACCACCGACGAACCCACCCCGCGCGTCGGCACGTTCGCCGTGCCCGGCGGCACTCCCGGCATCGAGATCACCCACCGCTGGGACCACCTGGGGCTGCGCGCCAGCGGCAGCCACGACATCGCGCTGCACGAGGTCGGGATCCCGGCCGGGAATGTGGTGGAGATATCCGCGCACGGCGCGGGCGCGGAGCAGGACAACCGCGCCGGCGCCGCACTCCACCTCCCGCTCGCCGCCCTGTACCTGGGCGTGGCCCGCGCCGCCGAGCGGTACTTCCACCGCTTCGCCCTTGAACGGGTTCCCGCCAACCTCGGTCACCCCGTGGCCCGCACGGAACGTTTCCGGCGCACGGCGGGCGAGATCGCGCTTCGGCTCGACTCCGCCGAGCAGTTGGTGTTCCGCGGCGCCGAACGGGTGGACGCCGCCGACGACACGTACACACCCGAACAAGCCCTGGGCGCCCGCGTCCTGGCCGACCGGCACGCCACCGAGGCCGTCGCGCTGGCTGTACGGCTGCTGGGCAACCCGGGTCTGACCCGCGACAACCCCCTTGAACGCCACTTCAGGGACGTCCAGTGCGCCCCGGTGCACGCCCCGCAGGAGGACACGGCGCTGCTCACCATCGGCGGGCAGGCACTGGGGGCGGGCCGACCCGGCCGCCCCTAGCCGTGTCCCAGCCGTGCCCTGGCCGGCTCTTCACCCTCGTACGCAGAAAGGCAGTCCGATGCCCCTCCCGCAGGCCGGCCCACCTGCCGCCCAGTACACCAGCGCCTCCGCCCGGCAAGTCACCGAGTACACCGGCACCTCCGCCCGGCTGCTGTCCGCGCTCCGCCGTGAACTGCCCGAGGGGGCGCTCAGCACCGGTCCCGAGGCCACCGCGCCGTACGCCGCCGACCGCTCCGGCAGTCGCCCGGATGGGACCCCGCTGGTGGTCGTGCACGCCACCCGCGCCGAACACGTACAGACTGCGCTGCGTCACGCGCACGCCCTGCGGGTACCGGTCGTGCCGCGTGGCGCGGGGACCGGACTGTCCGGCGCGGCGAACGCGGGGGCGGGCAGTGTCGTCGTCGACCTGTCGCGGATGAACCGGATCCTCCAGCTGAACCCCGAGGAGCAGACCGCCGTCGTGGAGCCGGGCGTCATCACCGCCGAACTGGACCGTGCCGCAGGTGAGTTCGGGCTGCGCTACGCGCCCGACCCGGCGAGTGCGGCGATCTCCACCGTGGGCGGGAACATCGCCACCAACGCGGGCGGGCTGCGCTGCGCCAAGTACGGGGTGACCCGGGACGCGGTGCTGGGGCTCGACGCGGTGCTCGCGGACGGAACGCTCGTACGGACCGGTCGGCGCACCGTCAAGGGCGTCACCGGCTACGACCTGACGGCGCTGCTCACCGGTTCCGAGGGCACCCTGGGTGTGATCACCGGCGCGACGGTGCGGCTGCGCCCGGTGCCGGAGTCGACGGTGACCGTCGCCGCGTACTTCGACTCCTTCTCCGCGGGCGCCGAGGCCGTGTCGGCGCTCACCGCCGCCCGGCTGGAGCCTTCCATGGCCGAGTTGCTGGACGGGCCGGTGCTGGCAGCCGTGGACGAGGCACAGGGCACTGATCTGCGCGCACGAGGCGGTGCACTGCTGCTCCTGCAGTGCGACGGGCGGTCTGCGGCGGCGGAGGCAGCGCTGGCGGTACAGCTGCTGGGCGAGCATGCGGAGTCGGTCGAGACCACCGCCGACCCGGTGGAGGCGGACCGGCTCCTCACCGCCCGCAGGCTCGCCCTGCCCTCCCTGGAGCGTCTGGGCCGCGTGCTGATCGAGGACATCGCCGTCCCCAGGACCCAACTGGCCGCCGCCGTCCGGGAGATCACGGCCATCGCCGAGCGCCACGACGTACGGATCTTCACCTTCGCCCACGCCGCCGACGGCAATCTCCACCCCATCCTCGTCCTCGCCCCGGACCTCTCCGGTGTCCCGGAAGCGGCGTGGCGGGCGGCGGGAGACATCTTCACCGCCGCCCTCCGCCTAGGCGGCACCCTCACCGGCGAACATGGCGTGGGCACCCTCAAGCGGCAGTGGCTCGGTGACGAACTCGGCCCGGAGCAGCACGCGCTGCAGCGACGACTCAAGGCGGCCTTCGACCCGCACGGCGTCCTCAACCCGGGCAAAGCCCTATGACCACCCCTCCACTTCCTCTCCAGGAGATCGCCCATGGCCACCGTCCTCTCCGTCTCCGGCAGCGCCTCCCCCTCCGCCACCTCCCGCACCGCCCGGCTGCTGCGCCACCTGGACCTGCGGCTCACCGCCCAGGGACATGAGGTGATCCCCCTGGACGTCCGCGCCCTTCCGGCCGAGGCCCTGCTGCACGCGGACTTCGGACACCCGGAGATCGTCCGCGCCACGGAGCACTTCCGCCGCGCCGACGGCATCGTCGTCGGCACTCCGGTGTACAAGGCCGCGTACTCGGGACTGCTGAAGTCGTTGCTCGATCTGCTGCCCCAGTACGCGCTGGAGGGTAAGACCGTGCTGCCGCTGGCGACCGGCGGGAGTACGGCGCACGTCCTGGCGATCGACTACGGGCTGCGTCCGGTGCTCGCCTCGATGGGGCCCTCGCACATCACGCCCGGCTGGTTCGTCCTGGACAAGCACATCGAAGTGCGGGAGGACGGTGGTGTCGTGGTGGAGCCCACCGCCCGCGAGGCCCTCGAACGGGCCGCCGATCAGTTCTCCGCCGCGCTCGGTGGAAGCGTGGGACTGGGGGCAGTGGCGTGAGCCTCGCCGTCGGCGGCGAGGCTCACCGTCACGGTGCTCATCCGGCGGCCGCCAGCAGGGTCGTACGGCTGCCGAGGGCGACGGAGAACTGGTCGACGACCTGGGCGAGGGCCTCGGCCGAGCCCGGCGCGACAGTCAGCGTGCCGTCGTCGCCCACCACGATGTCCTTGTCGAGTGTGAACCAGCCCTGGACGATGTGCGCGGCGCCCATGGAGCTGAGAACCGGGCGCAGCGCGTAGTCGATCGCCAGGACGTGCGCCGTGGTCCCGCCGGTCGCCAGTGGCAGCACGGTCTTTCCTTCCAGCGCGTACTGGGGCAGCAGATCGAGCAGCGACTTCAGCAGTCCCGAGTACGCGGCCTTGTAAACGGGTGTGCCGATCACGACCCCGTCGGCGCGGGCGAACAGTTCGGTCGCCTCGACGATCGCGGGGTGCCGGAAGTCGGCGCCGAGCAGCGCCTCGGCGGGGATGGTGCGGACGTCCAGGGGGATCACCTCGTGTCCCTGGGCGGTGAGCCGCGGATCCAGGTGGCGCACCAGACGGGCGGTGCGGGAGTTGACGGAGGGACTTCCGGAAACGGACAGGACGGTGGCCATGACGGACCCTTCGGGAGCATGAGGTTTTCGTGGGACGGGTGCGGGACCACGCACGCGGGCCCCGCACCTACGACGGCTACTTGTTGGTCTTGGGCAGGCCGGGCGGGTTGATCTCCGACTTGGTCACGGCCTCGTTGGACAGGCCCCAGCGCTTCAGCACCTTGGCGTACGTGCCGTTCTCGATGATCTCGTCGAGCGCGTCGGCGAGCGGCTTGACTAGGCCGCTGTCCTTCTTGGTGGTGGCCGCGATGAGGCCCTGCAGGGTGGCGCCGGCACCGGAGTACGTACCGACGATCTCCGTCTGCCCGGTGGTGGCCGCGTGGTAGGCGGCGGTCGGGTTGGGGCCCAGGTAGAGGTCGATCCGGCCGGACTGGAGAGCGACGTAGGTGTCGCTGTCCTTCTGGTAGTACTTGATGTCCACCGGCTTCCGGCCGGCCTTCTCGTTCTCCTTGCTCCACTCCACGAGCAGCTTCTCCTGGTTGGTGCCGCTGCCCACGGCGACGGTCCTGCCCGCCACGTCCTTGGGCCCGTCGACCTTCAGGCCGCTGCCCTTCTTCGCCTCGAAGGCCAGGTTGTCCTTGCGGTAGGTGGCGAAGTCGTACTTCTCCTTGCGCTCCTCGGTGACGGTGATGTTGCTGAGGCCGGCGTCGTACTTGGCGCTGTCGAGGCCGACGAAGATGTTCTCCCAGGAGACCGTGTTGATGTGCGGCTTGAGGCCGAGCACGTCGGCGACCAGGTACGCGAGGTCGGGCTCCACGCCGATGATGGTCTTGTTGTCGGTGGCGTAGAAGGTCAGCGGCGCGGCGGAGCCGGACGAGGAGACGAGCTCCAGTGTTCCTCTCTTGCGGATCCTCGCCGGGACCTCGGCGGCGATGGAGTCGACCTTGTCGGTGGTGACGCGGTTCTGGTCCGGGCTCAGGTTGATCTTCGTGCGGGCACCGGTCTTGTCCGCGACCTCGGTGGTTCCGCCGTCGGAGGGGTTGCTGCAGGCGGCGAGGACGAGGGCGGAGACGAGTCCCAGCGCGACTGCGGTGGATCGGCGGGCGAGGCGGATGGACACGGTCGTACTCCTTGCGTGGGCGTGCGAAAAAGGGATGAGCGGGGGCGGGTGGTCACATGGCCTTGGGCCGGAGGACCTTGGGTCGGAGGACCTTGGGTCGGAGCGCCTTGGAACAGAGGCCTTGGATCAGAGGACCTTGGAGAGGAAGGCGCGGGTGCGCTCGTGCCGCGGGGCGTCCAGTACGGCCGCGGGCGGCCCCTGCTCCACGACGACACCGCCGTCCATGAACACCACGGTGTCGGCGACCTCGCGGGCGAAGCCGATCTCGTGGGTCACGACGATCATGGTGGTTCCGGTGCCGGCCAAGTCCTTGATGACATCGAGGACTTCGCCGACCAGCTCCGGGTCGAGCGCCGAGGTGGGCTCGTCGAAGAGCAGCACCTTGGGTTCGAGGGCGAGTGCGCGGGCGATGGCCACGCGCTGCTGCTGCCCCCCGGACAGCTGCCGGGGATAGGCGTCGGTCTTCTCGGCGAGCCCGACCCGGTCGAGGAGCCGGCGGGCGTTCTCCTCCGATTGCCTGCGCGGGCGGCGCAGCGCGGAGACCGGTGCCTCGACGAGGTTCTCCAGCACGGTGAGGTGCGGGAAGAGGTTGAAGTTCTGGAAGACGAACCCGATGTGGGTGCGCTGCTTCAGAACGTCCTTCTCCTTCAGCTCGTGCAGCTTGCCGCCGGAGCGGCGGTAGCCGATGAGCTCGCCGTCGATGCTGATCCAGCCGCTGTTGACCTTCTCCAGGTGGTTGATGGTGCGCAGCAGCGTGGACTTCCCGGAGCCGGACGGGCCGAGGATCACGGTGACCTCGCCGGCACGGACCCGGAGGTCGACGCCCCGCAGCACCTCCAGCGGGCCGAAGCTCTTGTGGACGCCGTGGACGTCCACCATCACGCGGTGCGGGTCGGCCTTGACGTCCTTGACGTCCTTGACGTCAACCGTCACATCACTCATCGCTTGCCTCCCGCGAGGCTCAGGGGGACGACGGGCCGGCTGCCCTGTGCCGCCGCGGCCCGCAGGGTGCGTACGAAGCGACGGGCGCGCTGGAACGGGGTGGGCGGCGGGGTGCGGTTGGCGCCTCGGGCGTAGCGCCGCTCCACGTAGTACTGCGCGACCGACAACAGGGAGGTGAGGACCACGTACCAGGCGGTGGCGACCATCAGCAGCGGGATCACCCGGCCGTTGCGGCCGTAGATGACCGTCACCTGGTAGAACAGCTCGCCGATCGCCATGACGTAGACCACCGAGGTGCCCTTGAGCAGGCCGATGATCTCGTTGCCGGCCGTGGGCAGGATGGCGCGCATGGCCTGCGGCAGCACGATCCGGCGGATCTGCCGGAGCCGGGGGATGCCCAGTGCGGCGGCGGCCTCCAGCTGTCCGTGGTCGACGGCGAGGACACCCCCGCGCACGATCTCGGCGGCGTAGGCGGCCTGGTGCAGCGACAGCCCGATGAGCGCCGCCCCGATGGTCCCGATCAGGCTGTTGCTGTCGACGGACCAGAACACCGGGCCGAAGGGGATGCCGACGCCCAACCTCTCGTACAGGGCGCTGAGATTGAACCAGAACACCAGCTGGACGATCATCGGGATGGACCGGAAGATCCAGATGTAGCTCCAGGCGACGGTCTGGAGTACCGGGCTGCGCGACAGCCGCATGAAGGCCAGAACGGTGCCCAGGAGGAAGCCCAATACCGAGGCGTAGGCGGTGAGTTGGAGCGTGAGGCCCACCGCGTGGACGATCGTCTCCGACAGGACGTAGTCGCGGAAGACCTGCCACTCCCAGACAGGGTTGGTGATCAGGCCGTGCGCGAACTGGGCGACCAGCACGATCACGGCAACGGCCGCCACCCACCGGGCGTAGTGGCGGGCGGGGACGACCCTGAGCGAGGCGAGGTCGTCCTCGGCGGGCGGGACTTCGGCGGTCGCGCCCGGAGAGGCGGCGACGGGCGAACGGGTTGTGATCTCACGGAGGTTCACAGGTCGGCTGTCTTTCGTGCAGGTGCTTCGGCCGTCAGGTGCTTCTCGAAGGGCAGCGGGCCGATGGTTTCCGGGTCGGCTTCCGTGTCGAAGAGCGGGGTGTAGCCGGTGGTCAGGTACAGGCTGCGTGCCTCGGGCTGGCGCGGCCCCGTGGTCAGGTAGATCCGCCGGTAGCCGTGGGTGCTCGCCTCGCGTTCCAACTCGGCGACGATGCGTCGGGCCAGACCGCGTCGGCGGTGGGTGGAGTGCGTCCAGATCCTCTTCAGCTCGGCCGTGGTCTCGTCGTACCGGCGGAAGGCACCGCCCGCGACCGGCTCACCGTGTTCGAGGAGCAGCAGCAGTACCCCGCCGTACGGCGGGGTGAACTCCTCGTCGGGATAGCGGGCGAGTTCGGCGTGGGCGTCCCGGCCGTAGCGGGCTGAGTACTCGTCGCCGAGTTCGCGCAGCAGCGGTGCCACGCGCGGGTCCGACACCGTTACCTGAATAACCGTCAGTTCGGTTGCCCGCGGCGGTGGTTGTGCGACGGAGGTCACCCGTTCACCGCCGCGAGTGTCTGCGTGCCGCGCTCCGCCCGCTCGGCGTCACGCTTGGCGACCTCTTCGCGGACGATCGGGATCACGTACCGGCCGAAGTCGGTCGCGTCGCCCAGCAGGTCGTAGCCGCGGGCCGAGAGGATGTCGACGCCGAGGTCGTAGTAGTCCAGCAGCGCCTGGGCGACCGTCTCCGGGGTGCCGACCAGGGCGTTGGAATTGCCCGCGCCACCGGTCGCGGCGGCCGTCGGGGTCCACAGGGCGCGGTCGTAGCGCTCCCCCGCCTCAGCGATGGCGATCAGCCGCTGCGAGCCGGTGTTCTGCGGCTGTGCCTGCCCGTTGTGGCGCTTGGTGATCGCCTCACCCTTCTCCTTACGGGCCTTGATCGCGCCGACCGTGCGGTGGGCCTTCTCCCAGGCCAGTTCCTCGGTCGGAGCGATGATCGGGCGGAACGCCACCTGGATGCGCGGAACGTCGGTGCGGCCGGCGGCCTTCGCGGCGGCCTTCACGTTCTCGATCTGCTCGGCGGTCTTCGCCAGGGGCTCGCCCCACAGGCAGTAGATGTCGGCCTCGGCGCCCCCCGCGGCGTACGCGGCGGGCGACGAGCCGCCGAACGACACGTGGGGGCGGGGCTGCTGCACCGGGAAGACGTCGCTGACGAAGTCGTGGAAGCGGTAGTGATCGCCCTCGTGGTCGAAGGGCTCGCGGGTGGTCCAGATCTTCTTGACGATCCGGATGTACTCGCGGGTGCGCGCGTAGCGCTCGTCCTTGGTGAGGGTGTCGCCCTCGCGGCCCTGCTCCTGGTTGTTGCCGCCCGTGATGAAGTGCACGGTCAGCCGGCCCTCGCTGATCTGGTCGAGGGTGGCGAAGGTCTTGGCGGCGTAGGTCGGGTACGAGACGTTCGGCCGGTGGGCGAGCAGGATCTGGAGGTGGTCGAGCTTGCTCGCGATGTACGCGGCGGCGGGCGCCGGGTCCGGTGACCCGGAACCGTAGGCGAACAGCACCCGGTCCCAGCCGTGGTCCTCGTGCGCACGGGCGAGCCGCAGGGTGTACTCCTTGTCGAAGGCGGCGCCGGAGCGCGGGGTCGTCTCGGACCCGTTGTTGGTGGCGGCGATGCCAAGGAACTCCACAGGCATGGTGGATGGCCTTCCTCAAGTCCTCTTGGGCCGTGTCGTGGGTGGCACGCGGACAGGGCCGAACGGCCCTCGGTGCAGCCGTGTGTGACGGCGCTTCAGGGCGATGGAAAACGGGGTGAACGTGTCAGCACAGGTCAACGCATGTCAGCGCAACCAGCACGTGTCAGCGTGCGTACGACGGTGCTGCGAAGGAAGAGCTCGGCCCGCGACGGGGATACCGAGGGAGAAAAGGGCCGGTCGGGCAGCCCGCTGCCGAGTCAGGCGCAACAGGCGGCGGACCACACCCGACCGAAGTCGATGTGGTCACGGGTGACCAGGTGCCGCTCAGCGTTCATGCGACCAATTGAGCAGTACATCTCGCTTCTCGTCAACCACGACCCGGATGCCGGACCGGCACGGAGCCCTCCTGTCGCCGGTGATTCCTATATTTCCTATCGATTTACTGGGAAAGTGTTGACGGGCGCCCGTCGGGATGCGCAGGATGATGTGCATGTCCCTCACGCAGCAACGACTCGTTCGTCGTCGGCATGTCGACTTTGGTCACGTCGTCAGCGCCGCCTGCTGTCGCGTGTAAGGCACGAGCCCCACACGCTGCGCGTGCCGTTCCGCCCCCCCTCCCCGGTGATCAGGTGAGCTCACCCATCACGCCTGATGGCCCCGCACGCTTCTGAAGGACGACCGTCATGACCACGGCACTTCCGGCCCAGGCCACTCCACTCGGCTCGCCGCTCACCGATATGCGCCATCTGCGCCTGGTGGGCGATACCCCGCGGGGCGGCGCCGAGCAACACGGTTCGCCGCCGCTCGTCGGCTACCTCGTACTCGTCCCCGAGGGCACCGACCCCGCCGATCTCTTCGCCAAGGACGGGGCACGGCCGGAGATCCGACCGGTCGCCTACACCGAGTCACCTCCTGTGCGCCGGACGGAGGATGACATCGTTCGCATCGACCCCGCGCGCCATGTCGCCGAGGTGGAGGGGCGCAAACTGGACCTCACCTACCTGGAGTTCCAGCTGCTGGCCCATCTCGTTCTGGACCCCAACCGTGTGCACTCGCGCGAGCAGTTGGTGTCCGGCGTATGGGGCTACGACCATGTCGGCGACGGCCGCACCGTAGATGTCCACATCGCGCGCCTGCGCCGCAAGCTGGGCAAGGCTCACCGGCACCGCATCGTCACCGTACGGCGCGTGGGCTACAAGTACGTGCCCGACCAGCAGGAGAGCCCCAACGCCGCACCCTGCGGCCGGTCTTGAGGAGACCAGTTTCCATGGGTGTTGCCCCCGCGCCGTCCGGCTCCGTCTCACCTTCCGACCGGAGCGGGCCCGGCCGCGCATACTGGCTGCGCGTGGCCCGCGAGACGGCGGAGGACCTGGCCACGGACGCGGTGGCCCGGGACCAGGCAGGCAAGGTCCCGTTCGACGAGGTGTCCCGGCTGCGTGAGGCCGGACTGCTGACGTTGCTGATACCGGCCGAGCTCGGCGGCGGAGGCGCGGACTGGCGCACGGCCTACGCCGTTGTCCGGGAGATCGCCGCGGCCGACGGCGCGATCGGTCAACTGCTCGGCTGTCACTACTACATGTCGTGGACGGCCCGGTTCTTCACCGAGCCGGCCCTCGCCGCACAGATCGAGCGGCAGTCCACGGCGGAACAGTGGTGCTGGGGTGGCGGTTTCGCCCGCCAGGAACCGCCTCTGACGCTGGCCGACACCGCCGGCGGCTTGGTGCTGGACGGCCGGCAGAGCTACGTCACCGGGGTCCTGGTCGCCGACCGGCTCGCCGTGCGGGCCGTGCGGGCGGACACCGGTGAACCCTTCGCCGTCGTCGTCGATCCCGCCCGCAACGGCGTGGAGGTCGACGCCGACGCCGACCCCTTCGGCCAGCGGCTGGCGGCCGGCGGGAGCGTGGAGTTCGACGCCGTGCCGGTCGGTGCCGACGACGTACTCTGTTCCCTGTCCGCGGACGAGGACTCCCTGTCGCCCTTGGCCGCCCTGGCATCGCCGGTCGGGCGGCTCGTCTCCGTCCAGCTCTGTCTCGGCATGGCGGAGGGGGTGCTCGCCGAAGCCCGTGAGTACAGCAGGGCGGGCCACTCCCCCAGGTATCCGACCTGGCCGCTCAGCTCTCCCCAGGACCCGCATGTGCTGACCGCCTACGGGGAACTCACCGTCCTCACCCGCTCCGCGTCCGCACTCACCGATCAGGCGCTGGAAGCCTTGCAGAGCGGGCTGGCCCACGGAAAAGACCTCACCTACGACGAGTACGCGGAGATCTCGGTGCTCGTGGCGGTGGCCGAAGCCGCAGCCTCCACAGCCGTGCAGGAGTCCACCGCCCGCGCCCTGGATGTCATCGGAGCCCGCTCCACGTCCTCGCGGCTGGGCTTCGACCGCTTCTGGCGCAATGCCCGCACCCACACCTTGTACGAGCCCGTCGCCCACCGACTTCGCGATGTCGGGGACTATTTCCTCAATGGTGCGCATCCCCCTTTCATTCTGCCTTCCTGAGCGCGGCGGCGCCCTCCTGCTTGCTTGACTCCTGGGACTCCAGTACCTCTCGTCCGGGCGATTGTTAACGCCGTACTTCACGCGCATGTCAGAAAATTCAGCATGCGAGACAGAGCCGAATGAGACATTGACGTGACCGGATTTCGCTGCAACTCTTTTGGCGTGAGCAACTCCGAGAACCTCGCCGCGCGCCTGCACGTCGATCTGCGACGCCAGGCCAGCGCCATCTGTGCCGTCGGCCGCTAGCCCGCCGACGGGCACGCTCTCGTGCTCTCCCATTGACGGATTCCTCAAAGACACCTGCAGCTGAGGTCCCTTTTCCGCCATTCGGCGTCTGCCCTACCCCTTTCCGAACACGGGCGCACCAATTCCGGCCGGGGTTTCCCCATGCCCGGGAACCACCTTGACGTCATTTCTCGCGATGCGCTTCCGCAGAACGAACTCCAGCCGATCCACCGAACTCGAACAGGACCTCTCCATGGCCACGACCGCATCGACCCGACGCCAATTCCTCTCTCTGCTCGGTCTTTCGGCGGTGGCCGTGAGCTGCGGCACGTCCGCCGGAGCCACGGCAGGCAAGAACCAGACCAAGACGCTCCGGTACCAGGGCTGGGCGGGCCAGGTCATCCTGCCTGAGCTGGCCGAGGATCTCGGCTATCTGGAGGACGTGAAGCTGAAGTGGGTCGGCAACACGATCAGCGGGCCGCAGGACATCCAGTCCGCGGCAACGGGCCAGACCGACTTCGGCGGCGCCTTCAACGGCGCGGTCGTCAAACTCGCCGCGAACAACGCCCCCATCAAGGCTGTCATCAGCTACTACGGCGCCGACAAGTACGCGTACAACGGCTTCTACGTCCTCGAGGACAGCCCGATCCGTTCGCCCAAGGACCTGATCGGCAAGAAGATCGGCATGAACACCCTCGGAGCCCACTCCGAGGCCATGCTCGACATCTACCTCCAGCGAGGCGGTCTGTCCCAGGCGCAGATCGGCAAGGCCGAGCCACTCGTGGTGCCCCCGGTCAATACCGAGCAGTCGCTGCGTCAGAAACAGATCGATGTGGCCGTACTCGGCGGCATCCTGCGCGACAAGGCCCTGGAAACCGGGGGTATCCGCGCGCTGTTCACGGACTACGAACTGCTGGGCGCGTTCAGTGCCGGCACCTACGTGATGACGGACCGCTTTCTGCAGCAGAACCCCGACACGGCCCGGGTGTTCACCACCGCCGTCGGGCGGGCCATCGACTGGTCCCGTTCCACTCCGCGCGAAGAGGTGGTCGCCCGGATGACGGAGATCGTGAAGAAGCGTGGCCGCAACGAGGACACCGCGCCGCTGAAGTACTGGCGGTCCTTCGGTGTCGCCGAGAAGTCGGGCCTGATCACCGGCAAGGAACTCCAGTTGTGGATCGACTGGTTGGTCGAGCGCGGCGACATCAAGAAGGACCAGGTCAAGCTGTCGGACCTCTACACCAATGAGTTCAACGGCAACAACAAGAAGTCCCCCTCCGCATCGAAGAGCGGGAGCTGATCCCATGCCGGAATCCACCACCCCCAAGATCGTGTTCGAGGGTGTACGGAAGGAATTCACCGTCAAGGACCGTGCGGGGGCTCGGCACGCGACCCGGTTCACCGCCCTCGACGGCATCGACCTGGACATAGCGGCAGGCGAGTTCGTCGTCCTGGTCGGTCCCAGTGGCTGCGGAAAGTCGACCCTGCTGGATCTGCTCGGCGGCCTCACCCGGCCCACCGGCGGACGGATCCTGCTGGACGGCGAACCCGTCACCGGCCCGGGTCTGGACCGCGGCATCGTCTTCCAGCAGTACGCGCTGCTGCCGTGGCGCACGGCGCTGGGCAATGTCGAGTTCGGCCTGGAGGCCACCGGCGTCCCACGGCGCCAACGTGCCGCACGGGCCAGGGAGTTCCTGGAGCTGGTCGGTCTGACCGGGTTCGAGAACCGCCATCCGCATGAGCTGTCGGGCGGGATGAGGCAGCGGGTGGCGATCGCCCGCAGCCTCGCCTACGACCCCGATGTCCTGCTGCTGGACGAGCCGTTCGCCGCGCTGGACGCCCAGACCCGGGAATCACTGCAGGACGAACTGCTGCGCATCTGGCAGCGCACGGGCAAGACCGTCGTCTTCATCACGCACGGCATCGACGAGGCCGTCTACCTGGGACAGCGCGTCGCCGTCATGACATCCAGGCCGGGCCGCATCAAGCAGATCGTGCCGATCGCCTTCGACTCCCGTACGGCGACGGACGACCTCCGCTCCAGTCCCGAGTTCGCGCGCCACCGTCACGAGATCTGGTCGCTGCTGCACGACGAGGTGGCCAGGGCCCAGCAGTTGGAGAAGGAAGAGGCTTCCGTATGAGCCCCACAACGGGCACGACCACCGAGACCGAGACGACCGAGACGACTACGACGCCGGGCGCCGCGAGCAGCGCCGAAGCCGTCCGGGCTCCTTCCCTCACCAAGTCCGTTACGTCCGCCGCGTCCATCGCGTCCCCGCCCGCCGAGGCATCGCCGCCGGACATGCGTCGAACCCCCTCCTCGACGGCCCGTGTCCGTCGGGCGGCCCTCTGGACGGTCCGCCGACTGCCGTACCTGCTGGTGAAGGGGGCGACCAAGTCCGCGGCGATCGTGGCTCTGCTGCTCCTGTGGGAGACCGCGCCGCGGCTCGGTCTGGTCGACCGGACCTTCCTGCCGCCGTTCAGTGAGGTCGCCGACGCCTGGTGGGGGCTGGCCGCCGACGGTCAGCTGGCCGACAACGCACGTGCCAGCCTGGCGCGTTCGTTCAGCGGATTCGGCCTGGCCGTGGCCGTCGCCGTGCCGCTCGGCCTGCTGATCGGCTGGTACCGGCCGGTCGCCGACCTCCTCGGCCCGCTGCTGGAGGTGTTCCGCAACACCGCGGCGCTGGCCCTGCTGCCGGTGTTCGTGCTGCTGCTGGGCATCGGCGAGACTTCGAAGATCTCCATCGTGGTGTACGCGTGCACCTGGCCGATCCTGCTCAACACCATCAGCGCGGTCCGCAACGTCGATCCCACGCTGCTGAAGCTGGCGAAGTCGATGGATCTGTCCGCACCCCGTCTGTTCCAGAAGGTCATCCTGCCGTCCGCGGTGCCGGTGATGTTCACCGGCATCCGGCTGGCCGGAGCGGTGTCCATTCTGGTGCTGGTCGCCGCCGAGATGATCGGCGCCAAGGCGGGGCTCGGCTATCTGATCAACGCCTCGCAGTTCAACTTCGCGATCCCGCAGATGTACGCGGGCATCATCACGATCTCCGCCATCGGCGTGACCTTCAACCAGTTCCTGGTGGCCGTTGAGCGGCGACTCAGCTCCTGGCGCGTGCCCGTCGGCGGCTGATCCGGGGCGGCCCTCTCGCCCCATCGTCTCCCCCGGTCCGTCTGTCTCCCCGTCGTCTGTCTCCCTGTCGTCTGTCTCCCCGTCGTCTGTCTCCCGTCGTCTGTCTCTCTCTCGCCCCACACGTGTCACTGCCCCGATCGCCTCGCCGCCCCCGACCCGAGGAACCTCATGACCGCGACCAGACCCCGTCAGCTGCGTCTCAACGCCTTCCTGATGAACGCCGGCCACCATGACGCCGCCTGGCGGCATCCGCGCACCCAGCCCGAACGTGCCACCGACGTGCGCTACTTCCAGCAGCTCGCGCTGACCGCCGAGCGCGGCCTGTTCGACTCGGTGTTCTTCGCCGACGGCCTCGCCCTGTGGGGGAAGGTCCGGCACAACGCGCTCGGCGGCTTCGAACCGCTCACCCTGCTGTCCGCCCTGGCAGCGGTCACCGAGCACGTCGGCCTGATCGCCACCGTCTCCACCACCTTCAACGAGCCCTTCCACACCGCCCGCAAGTTCGCCTCCCTGGACCACATCAGCGGCGGCCGGGCCGGCTGGAACATCGTCACCTCCGGCAGCGTGAACGAGGCCCACAACTTCGGGCAGGACGAGCACCTGGAGCACAGCCTGCGCTACGAGCGGGCGCGGGAGTTCCTCGATGTCGCCACCAAGCTGTGGGACAGCTGGGAGGACGACGCGATCCTGCTGGACCGTGAACGCGGCGTCTACGCCGACACCGACAAGGTGCGGGAGATCAACCACCGCGGGGAGTACTTCGGGGTGCAGGGCCCGCTGAACGTGCCGCGCACCCCCCAGGGATACCCGCTGCTGGTGCAGGCCGGTTCGTCGGAGGACGGCAAGGAGTTCGCCGCCCAGTGGGCCGAAGCCGTCTTCACCGCCCAGCAGACCCTCGCCGACGGCCAGGCCTTCTACAAGGACCTCAAATCCCGGCTGGCCCGCCACGGCCGTACCGAGGACCAGCTGCTGGTGCTCCCCGGCATCGCCCCCGTCATCGGCTCGACCGAGGCCGAAGCCCGAGCTCTGGAACAGGAGTTGACGGACCTTCAGGTGCCCGAGTACGGACTGGCTCAGCTGTCCGGGATGCTGGGCACCGATCTGACCGGGCTGCCGCTGGACGGGCCGCTGCCCGCACTCCCCGAGGAGCGGGACATCAACGGCAACAAGAGCCGCTTCACGCTCGTCGCCGAACTCGCTCGCCGCGACGGCCTCACCCTGCGCGAGCTCATCGCCCGCCTCGGCGGCGGACGCGGCCACCGCGTCTTCGCCGGCACCCCGGAGCAGATAGCGGACGAGATCGAGGAGTGGTTCACCGAGGGCGCCGCAGACGGCTTCAACATCATGCCGCCCCATCTGCCGGGCGGACTTGAGGACTTCGTCGACCACGTCGTGCCGATCCTGCAACAGCGCGGACTGTTCCGTACCGAGTACACCGGCCGCACCCTGCGCGAGAACTACGGCCTGGCCCGCCCCACCAACCGACTGGCCGCGGCGGCCGCGGCGGCCGCGGAAGAGGGGGTGCCCGCATGACCGGACTGGAACTCACCACGAACGTCCTGGTCGTCGGTGGCGACCCCACGGCCACATGAGCCGCGCCCGCTGCCTTCCTGATCACCTCCCCGACTGACCATCTCCCGACTGACCATCTCCCGACTGATCACCTCCTGAAAGGACACCCGCACATGACCACCAGCACCGGCTTCGACGTCCGCAGGATCGGCGGCCGTATCGGCGCCGAGATCCTTGGCGTGGATCTCTCCGCCGACCTCGCCCCCGCTCTCGTCACCGAGATCAACTCCGCACTCCTGGAACACAAGGCGCTCGTCTTCCGTGACCAGCAGCTCGACGACGCGGGCCAGCTCCGCTTCGCCTCCCTTTTCGGCGAACTCACCACCGCGCACCCGACGGTCCCCTCCGTCGACGGCCGGCCCAACATCCTGCCCGTCGACGGCGACGAGGGCATCCGCGCCAACCAGTGGCACACCGATGTCACCTTCGTCCGTACGCCCCCGAAGGCGTCCACACTGCGCAGCATCGTGGTCCCGCCCTACGGCGGCAACACGCTCATCGCCAACTCGGCCGCCGCGTACCGGGATCTGCCCGAGCCGCTGCGCGAGCTGGCGGACAAGCTGTGGGCGGTGCACACCAACGACTACGACTACGCCGCCCCGAAGAACGAGAAGGCGGCCGAGCACCGAAGGCGGTTCGTCTCCCGCAAGTACCGCACCGCCCACCCGGTCGTCCGCGTCCACCCCGAGACCGGGGAGCGCGGGCTGTTCATCGGCGGCTTCGCCCAGAGCATCGTCGGTCTCGGCACCTCCGACTCCCGCGACCTGCTGCGCATCTTCCAGTCGTACGTCACCCGCCCGGAGAACATCGTCCGGGTGGCCTGGACGCCGGGCGACCTCGTCCTGTTCGACAACCGCATCACCCAGCACTACGCACCCGACGACTACGGCGACCTGCCGCGGCTGCTGCACCGGGTGACCGTCGCGGGCGACGTCCCCGCCGGTATCGACGGCACACTCAGCCATGTCGTCGAGGGCGACGACGCCTCCCATTACACCCCCGCCGCGGCCTGACCCCCCTCGGCCGCCGGGCAGGGCACACCTGCACCTGCCCGGCGGCCCGCCCGCAGCGGAATCCGACCGTAGCCGTACGGGATAATGCACACATGCGGATCTCAGCCAGGGCGGACTACGCGGTACGTGCCGCGCTGCAACTCGCCGCGTCACGGGACGACGGGCCACTGAAGGCCGAGGCCATCGCCGACGCCCAGGACATCCCGCACAAATTCCTCGAAAGCATCCTCAACGACATGCGCCGGGGCGGCCTCGTACTCAGCCAGCGTGGCGGCAACGGGGGCTACCGGCTGGCCAAGCCCGCCGAGTCCATCAGCATCGCCGACGTCATACGCGTCGTGGACGGACCGCTGGTCTCGGTGCGCGGGGTCCGCCCGCCGGACCTTTCCTACTCGGGCCCTGCCGAGTCATTGCTCCCCTTGTGGATCGCCCTGCGGTCCAATGTGCGCGCGATCCTCGAGGGCGTGTCGCTCGCCGACATCGCATCGACCGAACTACCCCCCGACATATCAGCACTGACCGACACTCCCGGGGCCTGGGCCAACCCCTGACGCGCCGGACGATTTTCGCCGTGATCTCGCCGAGCGAGCGAGATCACGGCGTTCGCCGTACGGACGACTCCCTCAACTCCCTCAACTGATCGCGCCCGCGCCCGCCGGAGCGGGGAGCGGGTCAGGCCGCGGGCCCGGCCATGGTGCCGCGGATGACAAGGTGCGGGGTGAGCACGGCCTCGCGGGGTTCGGTGCCGCCCTGGTCGCGGCGTTCCACGGCGGCGGCCAACGCGTGCCGGGCCTGTTCCCGCGCGCAGGCAGGCGCCGTCGAGGAGGTGGCGGGCGGCCCGTTCACCGGCCGCTTCGGTGTGGTTGCCGTGCAGGACCCTGATGTGCGCGCCCAGGCCGTGGCGGCGCATGGCGGTGCGGTAGCCGCGGCGCCGGTCGGCGGCAATGACGCCCCTGCCGCCGTCGACGTATGCGATCGCGCGGTGCCCACGGCCCACCAGATGGTCGACGATCCAGCCGACTCCCTCGTCGTCCGCGGTGCGGCCGATGGCGATGACCGGGGTCTTGCGCGCAACACCCTTGACACGCTCGCGAAACGAGCCGATAGTACCAGCACTTAAAGCGCTTAAATTGTTCCGTTGTTCGATCCACCGAAGTCAGTTCGGGAGTGGGGAGCCTCAGTGAGGACGCGATCGATCGGGGTCGGCGCCACAGGCGTCGGCATGACCGACCGCGCCCACCCGGGCGACTGTCGAACGGGCCCGCCCGTGCAGGACACCGGGCTTCGCGAGTTGCGCCTGGTCGCCGTCGAGGAGGCCCACAAGACACTCGCGCGCGACACGGCCCACCGCTACGGCTCCACGGATGCCGATGCCGGCCGAGGCATCGTCTTACCGACCACGTTTCTGGTACCCCCGCCCGCTTCTGAGACCGGCCGAACCGGATTCAGTCTGATCTCCCCTCCCGCACCGCGAGCCTGACCGAGGCCGTCGCGACCGCCCCCGGTCCCATCCAGCAGCCGCGGATCCATAGCCCCCTGAACCCTCCGAGTTGCACAGCGAGGTGCACGAACCATGAAGACATCCCCTCCCCGTTCCCGCGGAATCGTCCCCGTCGTGGCCGTGGCCGCCGCGGCCGCGCTCACCCTCGCAGGCTGTTCCAGCAGCTCGGGCGGCAAGAAGGCAGAGGAGGGCGCGGCCGAAGCGTCGGCCGGCAAGGCCAGCACCCCCCGTATGACGGTCGCGATGGTCACCCATGCCCCGCAGGGCGACACCTTCTGGGACATCATCCGCAAGGGTGCCGAGACGGCCGCCGCCAAGGACAACGTCAAGCTCATCTACTCCAGCGACGAGAGCGCCGCCAACCAGGCCAACCTCGTGCAGAACGCGATCGACCAGAAGGTCGACGGCATCGCGGTCACCCTGGCCAAGCCGGACGCCATGAAGGCCGTGGTCGCCAAGGCGGTGAAGGCCGGCATCCCCGTCGTCGGCCTCAACTCCGGCATGGACCAGTGGAAGGAGCAGGGCCTGCTGGAGTTCTTCGGCCAGGACGAGTCCGTCGCCGGTGAGGCCTTCGGCAGGAAGCTGAACACGACCGGCGCCAAGCACGCCGTCTGCGTGGTCCAGGTCCAGGGCCATGTCGGCCTGGAGCAGCGCTGCGCGGGCGTGAAGAGGACCTTCAAGGGCAAGACGGACAACCTGTACGTCAACGGCACCGACATGCCGTCCGTGAAGTCCACGATCACCGCCAAGCTCAAGCAGGACTCCTCCATCGACCAGGTGGTCACGCTCGGCGCTCCGTTCGCCCTGACCGCGATCCAGTCGATCTCCGACGCGGGCAGCAAGGCCAAGGTCGCCACCTTCGACCTCAACAAGGACCTGACCAGCGCCATCAAGGACGGCGACATCGAGTTCGCCGTCGACCAGCAGCCCTATCTGCAGGGCTACCTCGCCGTGGACGCGCTGTGGCTCTACAAGAACAACGGCAACTACATGGGCGGCGGCGAGGCCCCGGTCCTGACCGGTCCGGCTTTCGTCGACAAGTCCAACGTCGACACGATCGCCGAGTTCGCCGCGAAGGGCACTCGGTGATCCGTATGTCCCAGCAGGCTGCGCCGGCGGTGACCTCACCGCCGGCCCCCGGCCCCCGGCCCCCGGCCCCCGGCCCCCGGCCCCCGGGAGAACGACGTCCGGGTCGCCATCGAGATGCACCCGCACAAACGCGACGCTCTGCCCCGGCGCCGACATCCGTGGCGTGCTGGATACGTCGTTCGCCCGCGTTCCCGCCGACGCGCCGGGCAAGGTGCCCACCGGTTACGGGTTCTGGTGCAACGCCTGGCCCGAGAACCCGGCGTAGAAGTTAGTCGCCGTCGGCGAGGGACACGACGTCGCCTACTGGACGGAGTTCCTGCGCGCACTCGCCGAGGTCGACCCGGACATGGCGGTGAACACCGAACACGAGGACGCCGCCTACTCGCAGACCGAGGGCCTGGCCCTGGCGGCGAAGAACCTGCACAGCGCCGCGTCCGCTCTCTCACCCGCGCGCGCCACATGGCCCCGCGCCCGTCGGACGGGCGCGGGGCCACGGCCGTGCCCACATCGTGCGTAGCCCGCACTCCGCTCGGAGGCGTAAAAATCGGGCAAGAGGTCCATCAGAGACGCGTCAAGGGACGCGGCACTCCCCTCGCGCTCCCTACCGTCGGCCCTATGGCTCGCTCCGACGACGCGCGGGACGACGAGGTCCGCACACACGCACACCAGCCCGCCGAAGCGGCGCACGACCGCCGCTGGGCCGGGAACCTTCGCAACACGATCCGCTGCTCGGGCGTGCTCCTGGGACTTCTGCTCCTGGTCGACTGGGGTACCGGCGACCTCACGTGGTGGCGTGCCGCGCTGTGGACCACCCTCGCCGTCCTGCTCTTCCTCGTGCTGTTCCCGCCCCGGGTGGCCGCGGGCGCGGGCTGGCTGGCCTCACGCGGGCTCCTGCGGGAGCAGTGGGTACGCACCGACCACCTGGTGTCCGTGCGCTGCCTGGACGGCGTGGGCCGCCGACTGGTGCTGCGCGACGCCTTCGGTGGCCGCGTCGAGATCGACCCGCGCGTGCTGACCGCCAATCCGCCGCTGTGGCACCGGGTGGACGAGGACGCCCGTATCTCGGCGGCCCGGGGAATGCTGCTGTGCGGAGGAACCGCCCTGCACCGGCTGTCGGAGCGCATCGACGGGGAGACCGCCCGGACCGTGTTCAAGGTCTCCGGCATGGAGTGACATCGGCCGCCGCTGTACGCCAGTACGCACAGAGTTCGAGCATGTCCGGGCGTGGAATCCGGCCAAGAGCCGTTATGGCCTGTGTACTACCAGTGTCCAGTCGCGTCACGACGATGAAGGGCGGAGGCAGGTGAATGGTCGGATCGGGGTGGGGTGGGGTGTGGCCGTTGTCGTCGTGTTGGCTGCCGCGCTCAGTGGGTGCAGCACGCTTTCGGAGCGGCGTGACCAGGTCCGCGGCGCCGTAACCGCCTTCGAAAGAGCCCTGGCCGACGGGGAGTTTGAGCGGGCGTGCGCTGAACTCGCGCCCGGAACCGCGGAAGAGCTGGAACAGTCGGTCCGCCGGCCGTGCGGGAAGGCGCTGCGCGAGGAGTCGTTGCCCCCAGGCGGTGCGGTGCGACTGGTGGACGTCTACAGCAACCAGGCGCGGGCAGTGCTGACGAAGGACACGCTGTTCCTCTCCCGCTTCAGCGAGGGCTGGAAGGTGGTGGCCGCAGGGTGCCGGCCGCGGTCCGACATGCCGTACCAGTGCCGGATCAAGGGCGGATGAGCCGTGAAAGTCATGTTCACCGTGACGCTGTTGCTGGTCGCCGTCGGTCTCGCGTACCTGGCGGCATTGGGACTGATGCGGCGATGAACCACCGATCGTCCCGGACAGCAACAGGGGAGGGTGGGCTGCGGAGCTTCGTGCGGGACAACGGGCTCGGGCTGTTCTTCCTCACCGGCTTCCTGCTGGCGTTGGCCGGCCAGGCAATCGCTGGACAGGCCGACTGCAACAACCAGCTGCTCGCGGAGCAGCTACAGCCGGTCAGCTTCGGCGAGTATGTGACGTCCACCGACTTCGCGGTCGATACGGCGGAGAACTGGCAGTCGGAGTACCTGCAGTTCTTCCTCTACGTCTCGGTGACCGTCTGGCTCGTGCAGCGCGGATCTCCGGAGTCCAAGAAGCTGGGCAGGTCCGGCATCGAGTCGGATGAGGACCAGATGGTCGGAGAGCATGCCAGGGACAACTCACCCAGGTGGGCCGCTGCTCGCGGCTGGCGCCGCACTCTGTACTCGCACTCCCTGCTCCTGGTCATGGGCTCGATCTTCGTTCTGTCGTGGCTCGTCCAGTCCGTCACGGGCGTCGTCGCCTACAACCAGGAGCAACTGCGCCGGCTTCAGGCCCCGCTCAGCTGGTCGGACTACCTGGGAGCAGCGGACTTCTGGAGCCGCACACTGCAGAACTGGCAGTCCGAGCTACTGGCTGTGGCATCGATGGCGGTGCTGTCGATCTACCTGCGGCAGCGAGGTTCTCCAGAGTCCAAACCGGTCGGAGCGGCCCATGACGCCACCGGCGTCGAAGGCTGACGCCACGGAGCCGGCGCACGCAGCCACACCCAGGTGCGGCTGACGCCGGAGCAGCGTGGAGGGGGCAGCCGGGCCAGGTACCTGTCAGCCGACAGGGGACAGTGGCGCCACCGCAGTCGACGGCGGCTTCGCCGAGCGTGGACGCGCGCACCAGGCGGCAGGGGTGTCAGGCGTCGGCTATGAGGGAGTCGTCTTCGGGGGAGGCGCCAGGGAGCCGGTGGTGTGCGGCTATCAGCGCGGCGTCGACGTCGCGGGTGCCGGTGGCGATGCACAGGGTGTAGGCGATGTCGTCCAGGCGCTGGCGTGCCCGGGCGCTGCCTTCCTCGGCGTGGAGAGCGTTCAGGGTTTTGTACTGCTCCAGCAGATCGACGAGGACGGCGGGATGGGCCATGAGCATGGGAGTTGCTCCCTTCACACAAGATGGGGGTGAGGCTGGTCAAGCGGCGGCCCATACCTGGTGGGCGTGCGAGTCGCGATTCTCGGCGGCTCCCGCGGTGGGCCTGCGGTCCCAAGCACCTGCCGGGCCGGTTGCCCGCGTCGCAGGGGCTCAAACCGCTACGCGCGAACCCGAGTGCCGTCACCAGGCATTGGTGCTCCCATGGGGAGTACCGAGTACCCGGCGCGTGATGCCTGGCCCGGCCGGTGAGCGGGGCCGGCGGTGCGGTTCGGTCGTAGTGGGCGGGGGTACTCGCGGGGCGCGCATGAGAGAGGAGATCCGCCATGCCCGCAGGATCGAGCCGAAAGCGCGAGCGGCAGTACGAGCACATCAAGGAGAGCGCCGAGCAGCGGGGCGAGTCCGCCGGCCGGGCGAAGGAGATCGCCGCGCGCACGGTGAACAAGGAGCGAGCCCGCTCCGGCGAATCCCGCGCGTCGAGCAGGACCTCGACGCGCGATCCCAAGTCCGCGTCCCAGCGCGGCGGCGAGCGCTCCCACCGGGGTGCCGCGGGTCCCACCAGGGACCAGCTGTACGAGGAGGCGAAGAAGCGCAACATCGAGGGCCGCTCCTCCATGAACAAGCAACAACTGCAAAAGGCGCTCGGCCGCTGACGACACCGACAACACCGGTGAGAGGAAAACCTTGCAGTCCAAAACGAGTGATCAACGCGGCCTTGGACGCCGCGCAGATCGCACGTAACGCCCACAACGCACATCCCGCACACGCAGAAACCCGCAGGTCAGGCCCTCTTCGCGGCCCGTTCGAGGATCGCCACGCACTCCACATGATGCGTCATCGGAAAAAGGTCGAACGCCCGCAGCGACCGCACCCGGTACCCGCCCTCGCGGAAGTACGCCAAGTCCCGTGCCAGCGCTGCCGGATCGCAGGCGACGTAGGCGATCCGGCGGGCGCCCAAGCCGGACAAGTGCTGGACGGTCTTCTTGCCGGCGCCCGCGCGGGGTGGGTCGAGGACGATGAGGTCGGCCTCGGTGATGCCGGTGCGCGGGAGGACCGCCTCGACCCTGCCCTGTTCGATACGGACCCGCTCGAAGGCCTCCAGGTTGTGCCGGGCGTCCTCGACGGCGCGCTTGCCGGACTCGATGCCGAGGACCGCGCCCTTGTCGCCCAGCCGGTCGGCGAGAGCGCCCGCGAAGAGGCCGACGCCGCAGTACAGGTCGAGTGCCGTCTCGCCCTTGCGCGGGAGCAGGCCCTGCATCACCGCCTTGACCAGCGTGTCCGCGGCCTTCGGATGGACCTGCCAGAAGCCGCCGCTGCCGACGCGGTACGTACGGTCGTCGGCGCGCTCCCGTACGAAGGGGCGGCCGTGGACGCGGTGGACTCCGCCGTCCTTCTCCCCCACCCGCATGACGGAGACCGGCTTGTCCAGCTCCACGATCGGCAGGCGGGCGCCGGCCCGAGGCGTCAGGATCACCTGGCGGTCCTGGGATCCCGTCGCGGCGATCGCCTCGATCGACTCCATCCCGGACCAGTCACGCCGCTCGATGCCGAGTTCGCTCACTCCAGGAGCGGCGATCATGCAGTGCTCGACCGGCTCGACCTCGTGCGAGCGATGGCGGCGCAGACCGGCCCGGCCGGAGTCGTCCACCGCGTACTGCACGCGCGTCCGCCACGCGGGCACCTCACCGGCGGGCAGCTTGTCGCCCTCGGCGGGCATCACCGTGCCGTCCCAGCCGGCCTCCTCGGGCGTCAGGCCCGCGAGCCGCTGCAGCTGCTCGGCGATCACCTCGCCCTTGAGGCGGCGCTGCGCGCCCGGCTTGGCGTGCTGCCAGTCGCAGCCGCCGCAGCGGCCCGGACCCGCATACGGGCAGGGCGCCTCGACGCGGTCCTTGGACGCCTCCAGGACGGTTACCGCGTCCGCACGCAGAAACCGCGAGTCCTCCTCGCCCTCGGTGACACGCGCGACGACCCGCTCGCCGGGCAGGGCGTGCCGGACGAAGAGGACCTGGCCGGCGTCGGTACGGGCGATGCAGTGCCCACCGTGGGCGACGGGGCCGATCTCGACCTCGTACTCCTGCCCCACCAGCGACTTCTTCGGTTCTGCCTGCATGGCGGGGTGACTCCAGGTGCGAAAAAGGGAACAGCCGGACAACAGCCCACCAGTCTACGTGGACGCCGCCCGGCCGTTCGAATCGAGTCCGTCAACCCTTGGACTCGCTGGGCTCCTTGGTGGTCCGTTCGTGCGCCGGTCCGCGTCGCACGGCGCCCGGAGCGTTCCATTCCTGGCGCTTGCGGGCCCGCTTCTTGGCCACCTCGGAGGACTCCAGCTGATACGGCACGGACGTCACCATCACACCCGGCGTGAACAGCAGGCGCCCCTTGAGCCGCAGGGCGCTCTGGTTGTGCAGCAGGTGCTCGTACCAGTGCCCCACCACATACTCGGGAATGATCACGGAGACCGCGTCGCGCGGGGACTCCTTGCGCAGGCCCTTCACGTACTCGATGATCGGCCGCGTGATCTCGCGGTACGGCGAGTCCAGGACCTTGAGCGGTACGTCGATGCCGCGTCGCTCCCACTCCTCCCGGAGCGCCTTGGTCTCGGCCGGGTCGACGTTGACGCTGAGCGCTTCCAGGGTGTGCGAGCGCATCAGCTTGGCGTAGGCCAGCGCCCGCAGCGTCGGCCGGTGGATCTTCGAGATCAGGAGGACGGAGTGGACGCGCGAGGGGCGTACGACGTCGTCGCTCGGCCCCTCGGGCGCGGCGATCTCCTCGGCGACCCGGTCGTAGTGCTTACGGATCGCCGACATGGTCGCGTAGAAGATCACCATCCCGACCAGCGCGACCCAGGCACCGTGCGTGAACTTGGTGACGAGCACGACGACCAGCACGAGCCCGGTGAAGAAGGCACCGAAGGTGTTGATCGCCCGGGAGCGGTGCATATGGCGACGCACGGCCGGGTCTCGCTCGGTGGCCAGATGACGGTTCCAGTGCCGGACCATGCCGGTCTGACTCAGCGTGAAGGAGACGAAGACGCCGACGATGTAGAGCTGGATCAGCCGGGTCGAGTCCGCGCCGTAGATCCACACCAGCAGGGCGGCCGCACCGGCGAGCAGCACGATGCCGTTCGAGAAGGCGAGGCGGTCGCCGCGGGTGTGCAGCTGGCGCGGCAGATAGCGGTCCTGCGCGAGGATCGAGCCGAGCAGCGGGAAGCCGTTGTACGCCGTGTTGGCCGCGAGGAAGAGGACCAGCGCGGTGGCCGCGGCGAGCAGGATGAACATGAAGCTGCCGTCGCCGAACACCGCCTCGGCGACCTGGGAGATCACCGGGTTCTGCACATAGTCGCCGCCGACCGCGACGCCGTTCCTCAGCAGGTCGCTCGCCGGGTGCTCGGCCATGCGGACGTCCGTCGCCATGGCCAGGCCGATGATGCCGCAGAACATGGTGACCGCGAGCAGGCCCATCATCGCGAGTGTGGTCGCCGCGTTCTTGGACTTGGGCTTGCGGAAGGCGGGGACGCCGTTGCTGATCGCTTCGACACCGGTGAGCGCCGCACAGCCGGAGGAGAAGGCGCGCAGCATCAGGAAGACGAGCGCGAAGCCCGCGAGCCCTTGGTGTTCGGCCTTGATGTGGAAGTCGGCGGTCGGCGCCTTCATGGTGTCGTCGAGGATCAGTCCGCGGAACGCACCCCAGGCGATCATCGCGAAGACGCCGGCCACGAAGACGTACGTCGGAATCGCGAAGAGCGTCCCGGACTCCCTGACCCCGCGCAGGTTCATCAGCGTGAGCAGCACGATGACGCCGACCGCGCAGAGGACCTTGTTCTCGATCACGAAGGGGACCGCGGAGCCGAGGTTCTCGATGCCGGAGGCGATGGACACGGCGACGGTGAGTACGTAGTCGACGAGCAGCGCGCTGGCGACGGTGAGGCCGGCCTTGGGGCCGAGGTTGGTGTTGGCCACCTCGTAGTCGCCGCCGCCGCTCGGATACGCGTGCACGTTCTGCCGGTACGAGGCCACCACCGTGAACATCAGCACGACGACCGCGACCGCGATCCAGGGGCTGAAGTGGTAGGCCGACACGCCCGCGACGGAGAGGACCAGGAGCACTTCTCCAGGTGCGTACGCCACGGAGGACAGCGGGTCGGAGGCGAACACCGGTAGTGCGATGCGTTTCGGCAGGAGCGTTTCTCCGAGCCGGTCACTACGCAGTGCGCGCCCGATGAGGATCCGCTTGGGCACGTCGGTCAGTTTGGACACGCAGAGGATCGTAAGCGTTCGCGAGGCAGGCCGCCCACCCTGCCCCCACGGTCGGCTCCGCCGGCAACCGGGGAGATCGGATTCCACGGCCGGGAAGATCCGTGTGACCAGAGGACAGAGCCCTGGATTTTGCCCCCTTTTGCCCCTTTCATTGAGATTGATGGAGATGGCCGCATGCCAGATTGCCCGCATGTCATCGCGGAGCTCATCAGTGCGTCGCCGATGACCGAAAGACCGCGGGGACCGTGTGCCGCGAGCGACCGTGCACAGGGGTGCCCTCCGCGGACCGCGCGTGTGAAGCTTGGGCGTTGGTCTGAGACCCTGAACCTGAGCTGCATCCATTCACACCGGAAGGACGGTCGTGCACATCGTCATCATGGGCTGCGGACGAGTGGGTTCCGCTCTCGCCCAGACCCTGGAGCAACAGGGGCACACGGTTGCCGTGGTCGATCAGGACCCCACCGCCTTCCGACGACTGGGCTCCGGGTTCGGCGGCCGTCGTGTCACCGGAGTCGGCTACGACCAGGACACCCTGCGCGAGGCGGGTATCGAGGAGGCCGGTGCGTTCGCCGCCGTCTCCAGCGGTGACAACTCGAACATCATCGCCGCCCGGGTGGCCCGCGAGATGTTCGGCATCGAGAACGTCGCGGCGCGCATCTACGACCCACGCCGTGCCGAGGTCTACCAGCGCCTCGGCATCCCCACCGTCGCCACCGTCCGCTGGACCGCCGACCAGATGCTGCGCCGGCTGCTCCCGTCGGGTGCCGAGCCGCTGTGGCGCGACCCCACGGGCGGGGTGCAGCTCGCCGAGGTGCACGCGTCGACGATGTGGGTGGGCCAGCGGATCAGCAGGCTCCAGGAGGAGACCGGCGTGCGCGTGGCCTTCCTCACCCGGCTGGGCGAGGCGATTCTGCCGACTTCACAAACGGTGCTCCAGGAGGGCGATCTGGTGCACGTGATGATGCGTACGGACGATGTCGAGAAGGTCGAGGCGTCGTTCGCCGAGGGACCTGAGGAGGGCGGTCACTGATGAGGGTCGCCATTGCCGGTGCCGGTGCGGTGGGCCGCTCGATCGCGGGCGAGCTGCTGGAGAACGGGCACGAGGTTCTGCTGATCGACAAGGCTCCGACCGCCATTTCGGTCGAGCGCGTACCGCAGGCGGAGTGGCTGCTCGCCGACGCCTGTGAGATCACCTCGCTGGACGAGGCAGCCCTGCAGCGCTGCAACGTGGTGATCGCCGCGACGGGGGACGACAAGGTGAACCTGGTCGTCTCCCTGCTCGCCAAGACCGAGTACGGGGTCCCGCGGGTCGTCGCTCGCGTCAACAACCCCAAGAACGAGTGGCTGTTCAACGAGTCCTGGGGCGTCGACGTCGCCGTCTCCACCCCGCGTCTGATGTCGGCCCTGGTCGAGGAGGCGGTCAGCGTCGGCGACCTCGTCCGGCTGCTCCGCTTCAGCCACGGCGACGCCAACCTGGTCGAGCTGACGCTCCCGCCGGAGTCCGCCCTGGCGGGCACCCGGGTCGGCGACGTCGAGTGGCCCGAGGACACCTCGCTGGTCACCATCATCCGCGGCACTCGTGTCCTCACCCCCAGCCGGGACGACTCCCTGGAAGCCGGCGACGAACTCCTCTTCGTGGCCGCCCAGGCCCGCGAGGAGCAACTGGAGGACCTGCTGTCGGTACGCCGGGAGGACGCGGTGAGCTAGCAGGCTCCTGGTTCTTTACGACGGCGGTTCTTACGACGGTGGGGGCGCCCGGAGATCTCCGGGCGCCCCCACCGTCGTATCCGGGCGGATGCGACCTGTCGAAGCAGGTAGAGACAACTCGTCTTGCGGTGTCCGCGTGGGCCTCGGTCAGGTGCCGACGTAGGCCGCGAGGTGCTCGCCGGTGAGGGTGGAGCGGGCGGCGACGAGATCGGCGGGGGTGCCCTCGAAGACGATCCGGCCGCCGTCGTGGCCGGCGCCGGGGCCGAGGTCGATGATCCAGTCGGCGTGCGCCATGACCGCCTGGTGGTGCTCGACGACGATGACCGACTTGCCGGAGTCGACGAGCCGGTCGAGCAGGCCGAGCAACTGCTCGACGTCGGCGAGATGCAGGCCTGCGGTCGGCTCGTCGAGGATGTAGACGCCGCCCTTCTCCGCCATGTGGGTGGCCAGCTTGAGCCGCTGCCGCTCGCCGCCGGACAGCGTGGTGAGCGGCTGGCCGATGCCGAGGTAGCCGAGCCCGACGTCGGCGAGCCGGTCGAGGATGCGGTGCGCGGCCGGAGTGGCCGCCTCGCCGGCGCCGAAGAACTCCTCGGCCTCGGCCACCGACATCGCGAGCACCTCGCTGATGTCGCGGCCGCCGAGGTGGTACTCGAGGACCGATGCCTGGAACCGCTTCCCCTCACAGTCCTCGCAGGTGGTGGCGACGCCGGCCATCATCGCCAGGTCGGTGTAGATGACGCCGGCGCCGTTGCAGGTGGGACAGGCGCCCTCGGAGTTGGCGCTGAACAGCGCCGGCTTGACGCCGTTGACCTTCGCGAACGCCTTGCGGATCGGGTCGAGCAGTCCGGTGTACGTCGCCGGGTTGCTCCGTCGCGATCCCTTGATCCCTCCCTGGTCGACCGACACCACACCCTCGTCGGCGGAAATCGACCCGTGCACGAGCGAGCTCTTGCCGGAGCCCGCCACGCCGGTGACCACGCACAGCACCCCGAGCGGGATGTCGACGTCGACGCCCCGCAGGTTGTGCGTCGTCGCGCCGCGGATCGGAAGCCGGCCGGTGGACTTCCGCACGGTCTCCTTGAGGGCGGCCCGGTCGTCGAAATGGCGGCCGGTGACCGTGCCGCCGGCCCGCAGCCCTTCGACGGTGCCCTCGAAGCAGACGGTGCCGCCCGCCGTACCGGCGCCGGGGCCGAGGTCGACGACGTGGTCGGCGATCGCTATCACCTCCGGCTTGTGCTCCACGACGAGCACCGTGTTGCCCTTGTCCCGCAGTCGCAGCAGCAGGTTGTTCATCCGCTGGATGTCGTGGGGGTGGAGGCCGATGGTGGGCTCGTCGAAGACGTAGGTGACGTCGGTGAGCGAGGAGCCGAGGTGGCGGATCATCTTGACGCGCTGCGCCTCGCCGCCCGAGAGCGTGCCCGACGGCCGGTCGAGCGAGAGATAGCCAAGGCCGATCTCCACGAACGAGTCGAGGGTGTGCCGCAGCGCGGTGAGCAACGGCGCCACCGACGGCTCGTCGACGCCGCCGACCCACTCGGCCAGGTCGCTGATCTGCATCGCGCAGGCGTCGGCGATGCTGATCTTGTCGATCTTCGACGAGCGGGCCCCCTCGCTGAGCCGCGTGCCGTCGCACTCGGGGCAGGTGGTGAAGGTGACCGCCCGCTCCACGAACGCCCGGATGTGCGGCTGCATCGCCTCCTTGTCCTTGGACAGGAACGACTTCTGGATCTTGGGGATCAGGCCCTCGTAGGTGAGGTTGACGCCGTTGACCTTGACCTTGACCGGTTCCCCGTAAAGGAAGTCCCGCATCTCCTTCGTGGAGTACTCGCGGATCGGCTTGTCCGGGTCGACGAAGCCGGACTGGGCATAGACCTGCACGGTCCACTGGCTGTCGGACTTCCAGCCGGGAATGGTGAACGCGCCCTCGGCGAGCGACTTGGAGTCGTCGTAGAGCTGGGTGAGGTCGATGTCGGAGACCGTGCCCCGGCCTTCGCAGCGCGTGCACATGCCGCCGGTGCGGGTGTAGGTCGCCTTCACCGCCTTCTTGGCGCCGCGCTCGACCGTGATCGCACCGCTCGCCCGGACCGAGGCGGTGTTGAAGGAGTACGCGCTGGGCGGGCCGATGTGGGGCTTCCCGAGACGGCTGAAGAGGATGCGCAGCATCGCGTTGGCGTCGGTGGCGGTGCCGACCGTGGAGCGGGGGTCGCCGCCCATCCGCTGCTGGTCGACGCTGATCGCGGTCGTCAGCCCGTCGAGTACGTCGACCTCGGGCCGCGCAAGCGTGGGCATGAAGCCCTGCACGAAGGCGCTGTAGGTCTCGTTGATCAGCCGCTGCGACTCCGCGGCGATCGTGTCGAACACCAGCGAGCTCTTGCCCGAGCCGGAGACGCCGGTGAACACCGTCAGCCGGCGCTTCGGGATCTCGATGCTGACGTTCTTGAGGTTGTTCTCGCGCGCGCCGTGCACGCGGATCAGATCGTGGCTGTCGGCAGCGTGCAGCGCAGGCGACTGCGAGTCCGTCCTCGTGCCCATGCTCATCATGTCTCCATCTGTTACACGGGTCGAAGCCAGTGTGCTCACCGGTCCTGAAGCGGCCCGAGGCCGTTGCCATCGGGGTCGGTGGCGGTGGCCACCGGGAGGAAGCCCGCGTGAAGGGTGATGTCCATGGCGGTCACGCTAGCGGCGGCCCGGGGGGCCGCGCTTCTCGATTCGTGATCGGTTTGGTCACCTGTTTCCGACCAGCTCGGTGAAGCGCGTGCTGAAGGTGCCCGGCGACGGGCAGCCGATCCCGAAGGCGCGTGCGTGCCCGCGCGTCCCGGGGCCGGCCCGGGACGCGCACGCCGCTACGGCTTGCGGTGCTTCGCGCCACCCGTGTCGGCGGAACCGGTCGTGTCGGCCGTACCCCTGCGCTCGCGCTCCTCCTCGGCCTTCTCCGCCGCCTCCATCTCCGCGAACACGTCGATCGGCGCGGGCGCCTTCGCGAGGAAGACCCAGGTGAGGTAGACGGCGAGCAGGAAGGGCGGGATCTTCAGGGCGACCAGGACCCAGCCGAGCTGGGTGGTGTCGGCCCACCAGTACAGCGGGAAGAGGATCGCGCACTTGGCGAGCAGGATCAGGCCCCAGGCCCAACTCGCCTTCGCATACGCCGCCTTGCGGCCCGGATTGCGCGTGCGCCAGGAGAGGTTCTCCTTGAAGACCGGGCCGAGGATCAGGCCGATCAGCGGGACACCGGCGAGCGTCGTGATGATGTAGGCGAGGCCCAGGCCGAGGGTGTAGAGCATGCCCGGCAGGTAGAAGTCCTTCGCGTTGCCGGTCATCATCGCGAAGACCACGCCGAAGGCCACGCCGAAGACGCCGCTGAAGGCGTGCTTGACGGTGTCCTTCATGATCAGGCGGACCACGACGAGCAGCAGGGAGACACCGAGGGCCGCGATGGCCGACGAGTGCAGGTCCTTGTTGATCGTGTAGATCGTGACGAAGAGCAGACCCGGCAGGACTGTCTCGATCATGCCCCGCAGACCGCCGAACGCCTCGAAGAGCGCGGCCTCGGTCACCGCCCGCGAATCCCGCTGAGCGTCTTCGGTCGGCTTGTCGAGCGACGTCACCGGCTACTCCCGTCCGAGGGGTCTGAGTTCGTATTTCGGATTGAACAGCACCCGGCGGCCCCGGCTCATGGAGATCCGGCCCGATGCGATCAGCTTGCGCCCCGGCTCTATTCCCACGATGGAGCGCCTGCCCAGCCACACCACGTCCAGCGCGGCCGAACCGTCGAACAGCTCGGCCTCCAGGGCCGGGACACCAGCCCTCGGGCGCAGGGTGACCGTGCGCAAGGTACCAGTAACGGTGACTATCTGTCGGTCATGAGCGTCACCGATACGCGTACATCCAGCTGTCTCGGCGTCCTCGCGCAGTTCCTCGGACTCCAGGTCCTCCTGCGACGAGGAGAGCCGGTCGATCATGCGCCGGAACCGGCCCGCCGGCTTTTGGGAACGAGGAACAGCACTCATGTCTGAAGCGTACCGGGGGCATCTGACAGCTACGTACCCCTGGAACTAACGCTCGAATCGGTACCCCGTCCCCGGCTCCGTGATGAAGTGCCGCGGATGCGACGGGTCGGCCTCCAGCTTGCGGCGCAGCTGGGCCACGTACACGCGCAGGTAGTTGGTCTCGGTGCCGTACGACGGTCCCCAGACCTCCTGGAGCAGCTGCTTCTGGCCGACCAGACGGCCCGTGTTGCGCACGAGCACCTCCAGGAGGTGCCACTCCGTGGGTGTCAGCCGCACGTGGCGGCCGGCCCGGTCCACTTTCTTGGCGGCCAGGTCGACGGTGAACCCCTCGGTCTCCACGATCACCTCGCCCTCGCCGTCCTCACCGCCGTCGCCGCCTTCGCCGTTGTGGGTGGGCTCGGTGGGCTCGGCCCGACGAACGACGGCTCCCAGCAGGGCGAGCAGTGCGTCCATGTCGAAGGGTCTGGTGACGTAGTCGTCGGCGCCCGCGTCCAAGGCCTCGGCCTTCTCGTCGGAGGAGTGCCGGGCCGACAGCACGAGAATCGGTGCGCGCGTCCGGCCCCGCAGCTCCTTGAGCACCTCGACGCCGTCCATGTCGGGCAGCCCCAGGTCGAGCACGATCACGTCGGGGTGGCGGGCGGTCGCGAGCCGGAGCCCGGTGGCGCCGTCGGCGGCCACGTCCACCTCGTACTCGTGCGCCTCCAGGTTGCTCACGAGGGCTCGGCCGGTCTGCGGCTCGTCGTCAACCACGAGGACGCGGGTCATGAGGCCTGCCTTTCCCAATAACAGCAGCGTACGTGCGGCGACGGCGCGTGCCCTGCGGAGAGTGCGGGGACCGCGGGCGCCCTGAGCGCTCGACGGCGCCGCGAGCCGTCAGTGCGCCCGGCCAGGTGACGTCCGTGCTCGGCCATGTGACGTCTGTGCTCCCCCGCGTACCGTCAGGGCCCGCACTCAGTGCTCCACGATCTCGCCGTCGCTCAGTTCCAGGACCCGGTCGGCCAGGTCCAGGAGAGCGGCGTCATGCGTGGCGACGAGCGCGGTGACCTTTTCGCTGCGGACGACCGCGCGCAGCAGCTCCATCACGGCGATGCCGGTCTCGGCATCGAGCTGACCGGTGGGCTCGTCGGCGATGAGGAGCGAGGGGTTGTTGGCGAGGGCGCGGGCGATGGCCACGCGCTGCTGCTGTCCGCCGGAGAGCTCGCCGGGCCGCTGCGCCGCGTGGTCGGCGAGGCCCACGAGGGAGAGCAGCAGCGCGACGCGTTCCTCACGCTCGCGGGGCGCGGCCCGGCGCAGCCGCATCGGTACGCCCACGTTCTCGGCGGCCGTCAGGATCGGGATGAGCCCGAAGGACTGGAAGACGAATCCGATACGGTCCCGGCGCAGCTCCAGCAGCCCGTCCTCGCCGAGCCCGGACAGGTCGAGCCCGTCGACGGTGATCCGTCCCTCGTCCGGCTCGTCGAGCCCGCCGACGAGGTTCAGGAGCGTTGTCTTCCCGGACCCCGAACGGCCCTTGAGCGCGACGAGTTCCCCCCGGGGCACGTCGAAGGAGACACCGCGCAGGGCGTGGACGGCGGTGGCCCCGCTCCCGTACGAGCGGTGGACGTTCTCGACGCGCACCATGGTCTCGGTGGCGACCGTACCGCTCCGGCTCATCCGCACTCCCCCGTCTGCGCTCCCCCGACTCCCCCATCGGACATGCGCTGATGCGCTGCCCTCCCCGTCGGCCGGGCGCCAGTATCGTCACGGGCCGCCGGGCCGGGCAATGGTTCAGCTCGGGTTTGGCCGAGGGCGTCAGGGCCGTGGCTCAAGCTCTCCCCTGCGGGGCCCGCCTGAGCGCGAGGCACCGAACACAGAGGGCCGTACCCCCAGGGGTGCGGCCCTCTGTGCCTGTCTGTGTCTGCCGGACTCGCCGCGGCTACCGGACCTCGGTGATCTCCGGCCCGCGCTGCAGCTGGCCCATGCCGCCGGAGAAGCGCGAACCTGCCTGCTCCTCCTGCTGGACACCCTCGGCGACCATCTGCGCGTCCTCCGGCAGCTTCAGCACGATCGGGTCGCGCGGGGCCATCGGGCCGTCACCGCGGACGACCACGGTGTCCCGGAAGATCTGCTCGAGCAGCCCGGCTGCCTGCGGCTGCACCGCGCCCTGCCCGGAGATCACTCCGCGCAGGAACCAGCGAGGGCCGTCCACCCCGACGAACCGTACGACCTGGAAGCCGCCGGTCCCGTCCGGCAGCTGCACCGGCACCTGGGCGCGCAGCTCCCAGCCCAGAGGGCCTTCGACCTCGTCGATGACGCCTCCCTGCTGGGTGATGCCGGTGGCGATCTCCTCGCGCACCTCGCCCCAGATGCCCTCACGCTTGGGGGCTGCGAAGGCCTGCAGCTGGACGGCGCTGTCCCGCAGCACGACGGTGGCCGCGACGATGGCGTCGCCCGCGACCTCCACGCGCAGTTCCATGCCGTCGACCCCGGGCACGAAGAGGCCGCCCAGGTCGACCCGGCCCTCGGCCGGATCGCGGACCTCCGTGCTGTCCCAGGGACCGTCGGGGCGCGGCTCCGGCTCGAGCCGTACGCGCTCCTGCTCTACGTCGTCCGCCTCAGTGTCGACGTCGTCGACGACCTGCTCGGCCTCGCTCGCCGCGTCCTCGGCGGCACTGCCCTTCTTGCGACGTCCGAACACGTCACTGTCCTTCCCGGTCGGATACGACCGAAGCGTATCGATTCCCACCCGTTGTGCCGTCCACGGCGGCATGACCTCCGGTGGACCCGAAGCCCCCCTCGGCCCGCGCCGAGTCGGGAAGCTCCGTCACCTCCCGGAAGCACACCTTCTCGACCTGTTGGACGATCAGTTGGGCAATCCGGTCGAAGCGCTCGAACCGCACGGACTCGCGCGGGTCGAGATTCACCACGATTACCTTGATCTCCCCACGGTACCCGGCATCCACCGTCCCCGGGGCATTCACGAGGGCGACACCGCAGCGGGCGGCGAGCCCGGAGCGCGGGTGCACGAACGCCGCGTACCCCTCGGGGAGCGCGATGGACACTCCGGTGGGCAGCACGGCCCGCTCGCCGGGCGCGAGTTCACGGCTCTCGGTCGTCCGCAGATCCGCGCCGGCGTCGCCGGGGTGCGCGTATTCCGGAAGCGGCACGTCCGGGTCGACGCGCTTGATCAGCACGGCGATCTCTTGACGGGTCGGCTGCGTCACGGATTCACCTCGAAGGCGCGGGCTCGCCGGACCTGGTCCGGGTCGCTCATGGCCGCCTGGATCTCCTCCTGGCGGCCGTTGTCGATGAAGTGGTCGACCTTCACCTCCAGGAAGAGGGCGTCCGCGCGGACCGCGACCGGTCCCCCGGGGCCGCCGATCCTGCCGGTCGCCGTGGAGTAGATCTTCCGTCCCGCCACGGCGGTGACCTCGGCCTCCAGGTACAGCACGGTGTCCACGGGAACGGGCCGCACGAAGTCGGTCTCCAGGCGCCCGGTCACCGCGATGGTCCGCAGCAGCCAGTTCAGCGAGCCGAGCGTCTCGTCGAGCGCGCTCGCGAGGACGCCGCCGTGAGCGAGGCCGGGCGCACCCTGGTGGGCGGCCTGGACGGTGAACTCAGCGATGATCTTGACGCCTTCGCCCGCGCGGGCCGCCAGGTTCAGTCCGTGCGTCTGTGCGCCGCCGCAGCCGAAACAGTGCTCGTAGTGCGAGCCGAGCGGCTCGCCGGGGGCGGGCGCGTCAGGGTGCCGCACCGGCGCCACGGCGTCGGCCGGGGGCCGCAGGGTCGAAGAGGTACCACTCACAGGCGCAGACCTTACCCGCGCGTCGGACAAGCTCACGCACCGTGCCAAGCTTGGCTTCATGCAGCCCTCCGCCCCGCCCTACGAAGAACGCCTGACCGCGCCTCGCACCTGGTGGCTCATCTGCTTCCTGGTCGGCGTATCGATGGCACTGATCCTGCTGCCGTTCGGCACGCTGCCGCTGCTGGGCGGCCTGGTCGGCGGCACCGCGGTCGCGGCGGTGGTGGCCAGCTCGTACGGCTCGGTACGCATCCGGGTCGTGGGCGACTCGCTGATCGCGGGCGACGCCAAGATCCCGGTGTCGGCCCTGGGCCAGGCCCATGTCCTCGATGCCGAGGAGACCCGCGCCTGGCGCACGTTCAAGGCCGACCCGCGCGCTTTCATGCTGCTGCGCGCCTACATCCCCACGGCCCTGCGGGTGGAGATCACGGACCCCGCGGACCCGACGCCGTACGTGTACCTGTCCACAAGGGAGCCGGAACGCCTGGCGGCGGCACTGGACGCCGTACGAGCCGCTTAGGGCCTGTCGGCCGGCGGATCAGGGTCGGACAGAGGGATCAGCGCCCGAGTCCCTTGGGGATCTCATCCAGGGGCAAGGGGTCGGCGGGTTTCTCCAGGGGCGGCAGCGCGGGCAGGGCGTCCCAGGGAACCTGTGCCTTGCGGAGGTCCTTGCGGATGCGCTCCGCGAGATGTCTGGTTTCGCGGCGGTTCATGAACGCGCCGACGGCCGCGCCCACCAGGAACGGCATCAGGTTCGGCAGGTTCCTGACCGTCCGCTTCATGATCCGTTGGCGCAGCTCGCGCTTCAGCTGGACCCCCAGAGCCGCGTCGAGCGTCGACGGCTTCTTCACGTCGACTCCCCGCTCCTCGGACCAGGAGTTCAGGTACGTGGTGGTGCGCTGTTTGAGATTGCCCGGCGGCCGCAGGCCGTAGACCTCGTACAGCTCGGCGATCAGCTTCAGCTCTATGGCGGCGACGCCGGTGATCTCGGCGGCCAGCTCCGTGGGGATCGCCGGCGGTACCGGCATCATCGCGGCGGCGCCGACTCCCGCGCCCACCGTGGCCGTCGCGTTGCACGCGCCCGCGACGAGCTTGTCCGCGAGCTGCTCGGGTCCCAGGCCCGGGAACTGCTTGCGGAGCGTCGCGAGGTCCCGTACGGGGACACGCGGGGCGTTCTCGATGATCCGGTCCGTAAGGAGCGCCAGGCCTGCCCTGGCTCTGCTGCCTCCTTTGCGGACCCCTTCCCTGACCCCGCGTCCGACGGCGGCCACACGCTGCTTGGCGACAGGCGCCTTCGTCTCCGCCACCTCAAGGGCACCGGAGGCGCCTGTCGCGCCCGCTGCTTCGAGCGAGGCCTCCCGGCCTCGCTCGTCGTCACGCGCGCCGTCCGAAGACGGAGGGGCCGCTTCCTGTGCACGGGAGCGGCGCTTCTTCCAGGGCGGGGTCGAGCCTTTCACGGCCGACCCTGCCTCAGTCGCAGTCGCGGCAGATCGGCTGACCGTTCTTCTCGCGGGCCAGCTGGCTGCGGTGGTGGACCAGGAAGCAGCTCATGCAGGTGAACTCGTCCTGCTGCTTCGGCAGGACCCGGACGGCCAACTCCTCGTTGGAGAGGTCCGCGCCGGGCAGTTCCAGGCCTTCGGCGGCCTCGAACTCGTCGACATCGACCGCCGAAGTCGACTTGTCGTTCCGGCGAGCCTTCAGTTCCTCAAGGCTGTCCGAGTCGACGTCGTCGTCGGTCTTGCGTGGGGTGTCGTAATCCGTTGCCATGTCGCTCTCCCCCTCTGGGTGTCTGTGGTGTCTCAGCGCACGTAACGCGTGAGAGGCCGGACTTGTGCCCGACCCGAGGCGGAGATTTTGCCTCACATCAAGGTCTGTTACTCAATCGACACCCAACCGGACTCCTCAAGAGTGATCGGCTTGGATGGCGAACGGGACCGTACACGGTCCGGATGCCGCACTTCAAAGGCGCCTCACGGTGTACTTCCCGTGATCAGCACCCCCGAAAACCAGGATGTTCCCGGCTTTCCGACAGGCTTCTTGATCACGGAGAGTAGATGGCCGGAAAATCGCCCTTGTGATCGATCACACACGGATCTCCTGGGCAGGCACCCCGGAAATTCCGCGCAAAGCGAACAAGGCCGCGTGTCGGCGACATGATCTCAGACGGGCAGGGTCACCCGCATCACCAGTCCACCCCCTTCGCGCGGTTCCGCGACGATGTGGCCGCCGTGGGCGCGGGCCACCGACCGGGCGATCGACAGGCCGAGGCCCACGCCCTTGTCGCTGCCCGTCCGCTCGGTCCGCAGCCGCCGGAACGGCTCGAAGAGGTTGTCGATCTCGTACGCCGGCACCACGGGCCCCGTGTTGGACACCACGAGGACCGCCTGACCGTGCTGGACCTCGGTCGTCACCTCGACCCACCCGTCCTTCGGCACGTTGTACCGAACGGCGTTCTGGACGAGGTTCAGGGCGATGCGCTCCAACAGGACGCCGTTGCCCTGGACGACCACGGGAGCCCGCTCTCCCCGGATCTCCACGCCCTTCGTGTCCGCCTCGGATCGCACCTGGTCGATGGCCTGCGAGGCGACCTCGGAGAGGTCGACCGGCTTGCGCTCGACGATCTGGTTGTCGCTGCGGGCGAGCAGCAGCAGGCCCTCCACGAGCTGCTCGCTGCGCTCGTTGGTGGCGAGCAGCGTCCTGCCCAGCTGTTGCAGCTCCACTGGTGCCCCTGGATCGGACAGGTGCACCTCCAGGAGCGTGCGGTTGATCGCGAGGGGCGTCCGCAGCTCGTGCGAGGCGTTCCCGAC
Source organism: Streptomyces montanus (assembly GCF_005786655.1). Taxonomy (NCBI): domain Bacteria; kingdom Bacillati; phylum Actinomycetota; class Actinomycetes; order Kitasatosporales; family Streptomycetaceae; genus Streptomyces; species Streptomyces montanus. Next base: position 172,891 of record NZ_VBZC01000003.1, on the reverse strand, counting down.
GAACCGCTGCTGGGCCGTGAAAGCTCTCTGCAGTCGCTCCAGCATGTCGTCGAAGGTGTCCGCCAGCTCCTTCAGCTCGTCGTCCGGACCGTCCAGCTCGATACGGCGGGACAGGTCCGAGCCCGCCACCGCGCGCGCGGTACGGGTGATCCGGCCGAGCGGAGCCAGGACGCGGCCCGCCATCGCGTAGCCGAAGGCGAACGCGATCACGGCGAGGCCGAGCAGCGCGAGCAGCGAGCGGCTGAGCAGGTTGTCCAGGGCGACCTGGCGCTGGTGGTCGATGCAGTTGCTGATCGCCGCGTTGAACTCGTCGAGCGACTGCTGGCCGGAGCCGACGGCGGGGCACTTGTCGCTGGAGACCCTGATGGCGTCACCGCTGACGATCTTGAAAAGCGGCTCGTTGCCCGTGCTCACCGCCTGCGCGGCCAGCAGATAGATGATCGACAGCAGCAGGATGCCGGCGATCAGGAACATCCCGCCGTACAGCAGGGTGAGCCTTATCCGGATGGTCGGCCGCAGCCAGGGGAACGGAGGGTCCGGCCGCCGGGGGTCCCAGGTGGGCTTCGGGGGCGTCTTCGGGGGCGCCGGTGTCGTGGCCACCACGGATCAGATCCGGTAGCCGGAGCCCGGCACGGTCACGATGACCGGGGGCTCTCCGAGTTTGCGGCGCAAGGTCATCACGGTGACGCGTACGACGTTGGTGAACGGGTCGGTGTTCTCGTCCCAGGCCTTCTCCAGGAGCTGCTCGGCGGAGACGACGGCGCCCTCGCTGCGCAGCAGCACCTCCAGGACGGCGAACTCCTTGGGGGCGAGCTGGACCTCCTTGCCGTCCCGGAATACCTCGCGACGGTTGGGGTCGAGCTTGATCCCGGCGCGCTCCAGGACGGGCGGCAGCGGCACGCTCGTACGCCGACCGAGGGCACGCACGCGTGCCGTCAGTTCGCTGAACGCGAAGGGCTTGGGCAGATAGTCGTCGGCACCGATCTCCAGGCCTTCGACGCGGTCGCTGACGTCCCCGGAGGCCGTGAGCATCAGCACGCGCGTGGGCATGCCGAGTTCGACGATCTTGCGGCAGACGTCGTCGCCGTGCACCAGCGGGAGGTCACGGTCGAGGACGACCACGTCGTAGTCGTTGACGCCGATGCGCTCCAGGGCGGCCGCACCGTCGTACACGACGTCGACGGCCATGGCCTCCCGGCGCAGTCCGGTGGCCACCGCATCGGCGAGCAGCTGCTCGTCCTCGACGACGAGTACGCGCACGTCGCTTGTCCTTCCTCTGTCCACCCGCGTAGCGGATCCTCCGCGCACGCAGATGGGTTCTGTAGTGGGTGAGACCTCCATCCTGCCCTTTTCGGCCATAAGTCGGCTGTAAGACGGGTGAGGGGGTCCGCCCATGCGAATTTTCTCGTCCGGTTGAGGTTTCCGTCGAACGGAGCGGGGGGAGGACGGCTTTACACCCCGCGATCACGCTCTGCATGTGGCACACCACCATGTGGCATGCCGCGATCCGCTTCCGCAGAGTGGGCGTGGGTGTCCGGCACCGTCGCCGCCCAGCAGGGGCAGCGCTGGGCATCCACAGGAGACGTGATCGCCCCTTCCGAACGGCACACCCCCGTGCCACCGACCCACGACCCAGGACGAGGGGGCGCAGCATGGACGCATTCACCGCAGGACTTCTGCAGCGCATAAAGGCGACCGAGTCCGATCTGACGCGGGCTCGCGACGAGGGCGACGACTTCCTCGTCGAGGTCGAGCAGGGTGAGCTGGACGACCTGCACCGCCTCGCCGCTGAGCACGGTGTGGAGGTCGGCGCGTCACGCGTCTGATCAGCTCGCACGAGAGCGGGCCCCGGCAGATCCAGGCCGGGGCCCGCTTCGTTGCGCTATGCGATGCCAGTCGTGGCGGTACGCGCCGTCAGATGCCAGTCGTGGCGGTACGCGCTGTCAGTCGTGCCAGGCGCCCAGCTCCTCCAGGCGGGTCTGGAACGGCTCGAAGAGGCCGGGCGGGGCCGCGACGGTCAGCTCGGTCGAGAGCTGCTCTCCGGGGCGGCCGCCGACCAGAGCGCCGGCCTCCCGGGCGAACAGGTCACCGGCCGCGTAGTCCCAGGGGTTCAGCCCGCGCTCGTAGTACGCGTCCAGGCGGCCTGTCCCGACATCGCACAGGTCGATCGCGGCCGAGCCGCCGCGCCGGATGTCACGCACCTGCGGGATCAGCTGCCGGACCACCTCGGCCTGCCGGGACCGCCGCTCGGGGAGGTAGCCGAAGCCCGTGCCGACGAGGGCCCGTTCGAGGGCGGGGGCGGGCCGCACGCGCGCGGGGCGGTCGTTCACGTACGCGCCCTCGCCCAGGACGGCTCGATAGGTCTCGCCGCGCAGAGGGGCGTGCACCACGCCGACGACCGTCTCGCCGTCCTTGCGGGCGGCTATCGAGACGGCCCAGGTGGGCTGCCCGTACAGGTAGTTGACGGTTCCGTCGAGCGGGTCGATGACCCACTGGACGCCGCTGCTGCCCTGGACGCTGGCGCCCTCCTCGCCGAGCACGCCGTCGTCCGGCCGGCGGTCCGCGAGCAGACCGGTGATCAGCTTCTCGGAGGCGATGTCCATCTCGGTGACGACGTCGATGGCGCTGGTCTTGGTCGCGGCCACGCCGAGGTCATCGGGGCGGCCGTCGCGCAGAAAGGCGCCCGCGCGGTGAGCCGCCTCGAGCGCGATCTCCAGGAGCTCGGCCTTGAGCGGGTCGTTCGCTGTGGGGGTCACGGTGTTCCTCACGCGTAGGGGCTGTCGGCGCCCGCGGCGGCGGGCTTCGGGGCACGGGCGGGGCAGCAGCCCACCGGGCAGAGGTCGTGGCTCGGGCCCAGCGCGCCGAGCGCGCAGAGCGTCACGTCGCTGCCGCGCTCGGTCGCGGCCCGCTCCAGGACGAGCTCGCGGATCGCGGCGGCGAACCGCGGATCGGCGCCCACGGTGGCCGAGCGGCGGACCGGCAGCCCCAGCTCCTCGGCCTTGGCCTTGGCCTCCGTGTCGAGGTCGTACAGGACCTCCATGTGGTCCGAGACGAACCCGATGGGGGCCATCACGACGGCCGGGACCCCGGTGCCGTGCAGCTCCTCCAGGTGGTCGCAGATGTCCGGCTCCAGCCACGGGATGTGCGGGGCACCGGAGCGGGACTGGTAGACGAGCTGCCAGGGGTGGTCGATCCCGGTTTCCTCTCGCACGGCGTCGGCGATCAGCCGCGCGACGTCCAGGTGCTGTGCGACATAGGCGCCGCCGTCGCCGTGGTCCTCGACGGGCCCGGAGGTGTCCGCCGAGGCGTTCGGGATCGAGTGGGTCGTGAAAGCGAGGTGCGCACCCGCGCGGACGTCCTCGGGAAGGTCGGCGAGCGACTTCAGGACGCCGTCGATCATGGGCTGCAGGAAGCCTGGGTGGTTGAAGTAGTGCCGCAGTTTGTCGACCTGCGGCAGCTCCAGGCCCTCATCCCGCAGGGTCGCGAGTGCTTCGGCGAGGTTCTCGCGATACTGGCGGCAGCCCGAGTACGAGGCGTACGCGCTGGTGGCGAGGACGAGGATGCGGCGGCGGCCGTCGGCGGCCATCTCGCGCAGGGTGTCGGTCAGATACGGCGCCCAGTTCCGGTTGCCCCAGTACACGGGCAGGTCCAGGCCGTGGCCCGCGAAGTCCTTGCGGAGGGCATCGAGGAGGGCGCGGTTCTGGTCGTTGATCGGGCTGACCCCGCCGAACAGGAAGTAGTGCTGCCCCACTTCCTTGAGACGTTCCTTGGGGATGCCTCTTCCCCGCGTCACGTTCTCCAGGAACGGGACCACGTCGTCGGGGCCTTCGGGGCCGCCGAACGAGAGCAGGAGCAGGGCGTCATACGGAGTGGCATCGAGCGCGTCGGGCATGTCTTGATCCTGCCACCCGCCACTGACGGCCGGGAAACGGCGGTATGACGGCCTGACGCGGGCTGTATGGGGGTTGCCCGACCCGTAAGCTGTATCAGCCGCATACACGCCTTACGTGATCTTCGCTGCACTCGCCGTACTCACCGTCTCGCCGTACTCGCCCTACCGGATCCTCACCGGAGACCCCCGTGCCCAGCCCCTACCGCGCCCTGTTCGCCGCCCCCGGCTCCACGGGCTTCTCCGCCGCGGGTTTCCTCGGCCGGATGCCGCTGTCGATGATGGGCATCGGTGTGGTGACGATGATCTCCCAGCTCACCGGGCGGTACGGGCTCGCGGGCGCGCTCTCGGCGACCATCGCGCTGTCCGCCGCGGTGATCGGCCCGCAGATATCCCGGCTGGTGGACCGGTACGGGCAGCGACGCGTCCTGCGTCCCGCGACGCTCTGCGCTCTCGCCGCGGCCGCCGGGCTGCTGCTGGCCGCACACTTCGGCCGGCCGGACTGGGTGCTGTTCGTGTGCTCGGCCGCCATCGGCTGCGTGCCCAGCATCGGCGCGATGACCAGGGCGCGCTGGGCGTATCTCTTCCGGGACAGGCCGGAGCTGCACACCGCCTACGCCTTCGAGTCCGTCATCGACGAGATCTGCTTCATCTTCGGGCCGATCATCTCCATCGGCCTGTCCACGGTCTGGTTCCCCGAGGCCGGGCCCCTCCTGGCGGGCTGCTTCCTGGCGGTAGGCGTCTTCTGGCTGACGGCCCAGCGCGCCACCGAACCTCCGCCGCATCCGCGCGAGCAGCTGGGGAGCGGCTCGGCCCTGCGCTCGGCCGGGCTGCAGGTCCTGGTGACCACCTTCGTGGCGACGGGAGCGATCTTCGGAGCGGTCGACGTGGTCACGGTGGCGTTCGCCGAGGAGGAGGGCCACAAGGCGGCCGCGAGCATCGTGCTGGCCGTGTACGCGGCGGGTTCCTGCCTGGCGGGAGCGGTGTTCGGCCTGTTGCGCTTCACGGGGGCGCCCGCCCGCAGGTGGGTGCTGGGCGTCTGTGCGATGGCCGTGAGTATGATCCCCCTCCTACTGGTCGGAAACTTGCCGTTCCTGGCCGTGGCGCTGTTTGTCGCGGGCCTGTCCATCGCACCGACGATGATCACGACGATGGCCCTCGTCGAACGGCACGTACCTCGCGCGAAACTGACCGAGGGCATGACCTGGGTGAGCACCGGGCTGGCGGTCGGGGTCGCGCTCGGTTCCTCCGTGTCGGGCTGGGTGATCGACGCCGCCGGAGCCCGGGCCGGGTACGGGGTTCCGGCGGTCGCCGGAGCAGTCGCGGTCACGGTCGGTTTCCTGGGGTATCGCCGGCTCAGCAGGCCGGTTCCGCAGCGGGGAGGAACCCATGAGCAGCACACTGAGCGGGCAGAGCGGCACCTGGCGTAACTGGGCGGGGAACGTCACCGCCCGTCCCGTACGTGAGGTCACCCCCGCCTCCGTCGAGGAACTCTCCGCGGCCGTGCGCGAGGCCGCCGAAGACGGCCTGAAGGTCAAGGCCGTGGGAACGGGCCACTCCTTCACGGCCGTCGCCGCGACCGACGGTGTGCTGATACGGCCCCAACTGCTCACCGGTATCCGCAAGATCGACCGCCAGGCGGGCACGGTCACCGTGGAGGCCGGCACCCCGCTGAAGCGGCTGAACGTGGCCCTGGCCCGCGAGGGTCTGTCACTCACGAACATGGGCGACATCACGGAGCAGACGGTCTCCGGTGCGACCAGCACGGGCACGCACGGCACCGGCCGGGACTCGAGCTCGATCGCCGCCCAGATCAAGGCCCTTGAGCTGGTGACGGCCGACGGCTCGGTGCTCACCTGCTCCGAGAAGGAGAACCCGGAGGTCTTCGCGGCCGCCCGTATCGGCCTCGGCGCCCTGGGCGTCATCACCGCGATCACGTTCTCCGTAGAGCCCGTTTTTCTGCTCACGGCCCGCGAGGAGCCGATGACCTTCGACGAGGTCACGAGCACCTTCGACGAACTGTTCGCGGAGAACGAGCACTTCGAGTTCTACTGGTTCCCGCACACCGGCAACTGCACCACCAAGCGCAACAACCGCAGCCCGGGACCGGAGAGGCCGGTCGGCAGGATCAGTGGCCTCTTCGAGGACGAGTTCCTTTCCAACGGCCTCTTCCAGGTGGCGAATACGGTCGGCCGCGCCGTGCCCGCGACCATCCCGGCGATCGCGAAGATCTCCAGCCGCGCCCTGTCCACACGCACGTACACCGACATTCCCTACAAAGTCTTCACTTCCCCTCGCCGGGTGCGCTTCACGGAGATGGAGTACGCCGTCCCGCGTGCGGCCCTCGTCGAGACGCTGCGTGAACTGAAGGCCATGGTCGACCGTTCGCCGTTGCGGATCAGTTTTCCGGTGGAGGTGCGTACGGCGCCCGCGGACGACATCACCCTCTCCACGGCGTCCGGCCGGGACAGCGCGTACATCGCGGTCCACATGTACAAGGGCATGCCGAACCGGGCGTACTTCACGGCCGCCGAGCGGATCTTCACCGCGCACGGGGGTCGGCCGCACTGGGCCAAATTGCACACGCGCGACGCGGAGTACCTCTCCGAGGTCTATCCGCGCTTCGGCGAGTTCACGGCCCTTCGGGACCGGCTCGACCCGGACCGGCGTTTCGGAAACGACTATCTGCGGCGGGTGTTGGGGGCATAGGCGCGCGGTCGCGCACGCGTGGGCCGTGAAGGGGACAGAAAGCGAAACCGTTGGTTCCGTTTCCAGTGATTTCGTGAAGTCGACACGCCCCGTGGTCACGGAAACGGCGCCTCGGCGGCCAACTCCCACCCCTCGCGAGAAGTTGGGTGGCGTGCCGATCCACGCAGGTGGCCCGAATGGAGTACTGTTGCGAGCCCTGGGTCCGGACACCCGCCAGGGCGTCCGGTGCCTTCCAGGACCGCCGGGAGGGGGCTCGTTGCACAGGGTGATGAGGTTCGTCACTTAGCGTTGCGAATAGGTAACCGTGCCATAACGGCGATCCCGGGCCACCGCCCGACACGCCGGGCAACTCGGCAAGGTTGTGGCAGGCTGCACCCGGGCAGGCCACACTCGACTAGCGGAAGCAGCGACGCACGTGACGTCGGCAGGCACCACCCGGGAGGTCCCCATGCCCGAACTGCGTGTCGTGGCCGTCTCTAACGACGGCACACGGCTGGTGCTGAAAGCTGCCGACAGCACGGAGTACACGCTTCCGATCGACGAGCGTCTGCGCGCCGCCGTCCGCGGCGATCGTCCCCGGCTCGGCCAGATCGAGATCGAGGTGGAGAGCCATCTCCGCCCCCGGGACATCCAGGCGCGTATACGTGCCGGCGCCACCGCCGAAGAAGTCGCGCAGTTCGCCAACATCCCCGTCGAACGGGTACGCCGTTTCGAGGGCCCCGTGCTGGCCGAGCGTGCCTTCATGGCGGAGCGGGCTCTGAAGACCCCCGTCCGACGGCCGGGCGAGACCACGGGACCCCAGCTCGGCGAGGCGGTGCAGGAGCGGCTGCTGCATCGCGGCGCCGACAAGGAGACCGTCCAGTGGGACTCGTGGCGTCGTGACGACGGCACGTGGGAGGTCCTGCTCGTCTACCGGGTCGCGGGTGAACCGCACTCGGCGAGCTGGACGTACGACCCGCCACGGCGGCTCGTACAGGCCGTCGACGACGAGGCGCGCTCGCTGATCGGCGAGTCCGACGACGAACTCGCCGCGCCCGAGCCCAGCTTCCCGTTCGTGCCGCGGATCGCCCGGCTGCCGCGTGACCGCCCGCTGGACCGTGCCCTGGACCGCCAGACGGAACGTCCCGTCCTGCCGTCTCCTTCGCCCGAGCCCGCGGAGGAGAGCACCAACGGCGAACGTGACTCGCTCACCAGCCTCCTGGAGGCCGTGCCCAGCTTCCGCGGCGACCTGGTGGTGCCCGAGCGCCCCACGACACCCACGGAGCATCCGGCGACGGTTGAGGAGGAGCCCGCCCCGGAGCCCGAGGAGGAAGAGCCCCCGGCTCCTGCGGCCTCGGCCGGCTCCGCCTACGCCGACATCCTCATGCCCCGCTCGGTGGCCAGCCACCGCGACCGGCTCGTGGGCGCCACCGACCGTCAGGCCGAGGCGGACGGCGTCCGTCCGGGACGCAGAGCGGCGGTACCGAGCTGGGACGAGATCGTCTTCGGGACACGCCGGAAGAAGCAGGAGTAGGAAGCGCGGGGAGCAGGCAACAGGAGTCGTACGCGGAGGGGCTCGCACCGTTTCGGTGCGAGCCCCTTCTCGCTGCGGGGCTATAGCGGGTCCGGTCCGGTCGCGATCGGGCGGCTCTCGTCCCGCGACCACTCCGACCACGAACCCGCGTACAGCGCGGCCGGAATGCCCGCGACCTCCAGTGCGAGAACCTCGTGGGCGGCCGAGACGCCCGAGCCGCAGTAGACGCCGACCTCACAAGTGCCTGCAGCGCCCAGGGACTTGAAACGGTCGGCGAGTTCGGCGGCCGGGCGGAAGTGACCGGATTCCGTCACGTTCTCCGTGGTCGGTGCCGAGACCGCGCCGGGGATGTGGCCGCCGATCCGGTCGATCGGCTCGACATCGCCGCGGTAGCGCTCGGCGGCGCGTGCGTCGAGGAGCAGGCCGGTGCGGGCCAGGGACGCGGCCGCGTCCGCGTCGAGGAGCGAGAGCGCGCCGGGCGAGGGTACGAAGGCCCCGGCGACCGGAGAGGGGACGCCGGCCTCCAGCGGGCCGCCCCAGGCCGCGAGACCGCCGTCCAGGACACGCACCGAGGGGTGCCCTGCCCAGCGCAGCAGCCACCACGCCCGCGCCGCGGCCCAGCCGAGCCCACCGTCGTACACCACGACCGCACGGTCCTGACTGACCCCTGCCGCCCGCATGGCCGCCCCGAAGACCTCCATGTCCGGCAGCGGATGCCGGCCTCCCGCCCCGGGCGGAGCGGCGAGTTCCGAGTCCAGGTCCACGTAGACGGCCCCCGGGATGTGCCCCTCCTCGTAGGCGGAGCGCAGGCTCGGACCGCCCAGTTGCCAGCGGATGTCGAGCACGACCGGCGGGTTCGGCCCCGCCAGGTTCCTCTCGAGTTCGGATGCGGAGATGATGGCGTTCATGGCCACCATCCTTACTTACGGGGTGGCCGCATCGTCCAGGTCCGGCTACTCTGCCCGCCGGACGGCCCGAGTACACCGCGTACAGATCTGGCCACACACTGTAGAACTGATCGGCGTCACCAGACCACCGGCGGCGGTTCGCGCGTTCAAAAGGGGAAGGGAGGCGGCACCAGTGGGGGCCGAGGAGAGGGTGACGATGGCCGAGGGACGGGGGCCGGCCGGCCGGGACAGCACTGCCTACGCGCCCGGCACACCCTGCTGGGTGAGTCTGATGGTGCACGGGATGACCGCGACCCAGGAGTTCTACGGGGCGCTGTTCGGCTGGAAGTTCGAGCCGGGCTCCCCGCACCTGGGCCCGTATGTACGAGCCGTGGTCGACGGCCACGATGTGGCCGGTATCGGACAACTTCCGCCCGACCGTCATCTGCCCCTCGCCTGGACGCCCTATTTCGCCTCGGACGACGTGGATCTGACGGCGGAAACGGTACGGCACTGCGGCGGCACGGTCGGGGTGGGCCCCCTGGACGCCGCGGACGCCGGCCGACTGGCCATCGCCTCCGACCCTTCGGGCGCCGTCTTCGGCATCTGGCAGGCCGCGGCCCACCTCGGCACGGAGATCACCGAGGTCCCCGGGGCGCCCACATGGAACGAGCTCCTCACGCGCGACTCCTCGAGCGTCGCCAAGTTCTACCAAAATGTCTTCGGTTACGAGATGGAGCCGGTCGTCTCCGCCGATCTCGACTACATCACTCTCCACATCGAGGGCCGCCCGGTCGCGGGCATCCAGGGTGTGGGCAGTGCTCTCCCCCGCGACCGCGGCCCTCACTGGATGACCTACTTCGAAGTCGCCGATGTGGACGACTCGCTCGCCCGCCTCATCGAACTGGGCGGCCATGTCCTCAAGACACCCCGCGACACCCCTCAGGGCCGCATCGCCAAGGTCGCGGACCCGGAAGGGGCGACGTTCTCACTGGTGCGCACGAGCCACTCGTCCGGCTGAGCTCGATCCGGACGAGCTCGATCCGGACGAGCTCGATCCGGACGAGCTCGATCCGGCTGAGTTTTCGGACGCGCGGGCGCCTCAGTGAGGCCGCCTATGGTGCGGGCGTTGTGCGTGGCACGGGCGCCGCACCAGCACAGGGCCTCGACCTGGAGTACCTCGACACGGTCGGCCGGCTCCACCAGGCGCTGGGAGCCGGGAAAGAGCTTGGAGCGGAAGTCAGCCACGGGGCAGGAGGAGGCGGGAGAGGGCGGCGGTGGCGAGGAGGAGGGCGGCGACGGTGAGGAGGCCGATGCGCATGCCCGGGAGGGAGAAGCCCCCGGCGGGACCGGAGAGCAGGCTGCCGAAGAGGGCGACGGCAAGCGCGCCGCCGGTCTGGCGAAGGGAGTTGAGCAGCCCAGACGCGGTCCCCGCGCGCTCCTGCGGGACGGCGTCCATCAGCAGCGCGGTCAGCGCGGGCACCGCGAGCGCCCCGCCGACGCTCAGCGGCAGCAGCAGGACGAGCACCAGCCATACCGGGGTGTGCGCGGCCAGCGGCAGCATGGCCAGCATCGCTCCGGTGAAGACCAGTTGCCCGGCGACGATCACCGGCCGCCGTCCGATCCGCTCCGCCAGCCGCGGCGACACCAGGTTGGTCGCCGTCACCACCGCCGACATCGGGACGAACATCAGCCCGGCCGCTATCGCCGACATCCCGCGCAGCTGCTGGTAGTACAGCCCGAGCAGGAAGATTCCGCCGTAGAAGGCGGCGTTGACGGCGAAACCGACCGCGAGCGGGACGGCCACCCGGCGGTCCGTCAGCATGCCCAGCGGGACCATGGGTTGGCGGTGCCGGGCCTCCACCAGGCGGAAGGCGCACCCTGAGGCGAGGGCGAGCGCGGCGGCGGCCAGCACGGGGCCGCTGGTCCAGCCCAGGTGGCCGCCCTCGATCACCGCGAAGGCCAGCCCGGCCAGGGCCAGTACGGCGGTGAGCTGGCCGCCGCCGTCCAGTGCGGCGGGCCGGCGCGGGGAGCGCGGCACCCGGACCAACAGGCCCAGGATCACCGCGCCCACGGGGAGGTTGAGCAGGAAGACCGCTCGCCAGCCGGCCGAGTCGGTGAGCAGCCCGCCCAGCACCGGACCCGCGGCCATCGCCACCGAGCCGCCGACCGTCCACAGCGCGATGGCGCGGGCACGCGCCCGGGCGTCCTCGTAGGCCTGCCGGATCAGCGCCAGCGAGGCCGGCATCACGACCGCGGCGGCGGCGCCCTGCGCCACGCGTGCGCCGACCAGCACGCCGATGCCGGGCGCGAGCGCGCAGCCGAGCGAGGCGAGGGTGAACAAGGCGACGCCCCATGCGTAGGCGCGGCGGGCGCCAGTGCGGTCGGCGAGAGCTCCCGCGGAGAGCATCAGGGCCGCGAACATCAGGGTGTACGCGTCAACCACCCACTGAAGCCCGGCCATCCCGCCGCTGAGAGAGTCCCGGATCGCGGGCAGCGCGATGTTCACGGCCGAGACGTCGATGGTGATCACGGTGAAGCCGAGAAGCGAAGCGACCAGCGCGACGCCGCTCCGCCGCGGCACGGCAGGTGCCTCGGCAGGCGGCGCGGTGGGGCGAGCTCGGTCCGGCTGTCGTCGCCGCAGCCCGGGCGTCGACGGCTCCGAGTCGTGCCCGGGGGTGGAGGCGGTGGACGGGGACGGGGGCGGCGCAGGGGTGGCGGGCATGGTGAACTCCAGGGCGACTGCAGGTGACGGCTCATCAGAGATGACCGGGCGGGCGGTGGCAGCCCGCCGGGGCCGCGGTCCGGTGTCTCGCACCCCCTGGGCCCCGGCGGACGGGCCGCCCGCTCCGGCGGATCAACTCTCCGCCCGCGCGCGGTCGCCCGGAAGACCGCGCTGTGCCCGGGGTGCGGCGTTCCAGGCCCTGACACGGCCCCCCACGCTCTTTGACCGCCTGCGACAATGGCCGAATGGCAGCAGCAGCGGATACGAGGGGCACGGAGCTCGGCCGATACCTGAAGGCCCGCAGGGCGCAGGTACGCCCGGAGGATGTCGGCCTCCCGGCCGGTGCGGGCCTGCGCCGCACTCCCGGACTGCGCCGGGAGGAGCTGGCCGCGCTGGCCGGAGTGAGCGTCGACTACTACATCCGCCTGGAGCGCGGCCGGGAGACCAACCCCTCCCCCGCCGTCGTGGACGCCCTCGGCCGCGCCCTGCGGCTGCGGGGCGACGGTTACGAACGCCTGTACGAGCTCGCGGAACTGGCCTCCGGCCGGTCCTCCGAGCTGCCGGCCTGCTCGGACCACACCGTCCGCGACTCGGTACTGCGGATGCTGGAGTCGGTGCGCCCGCTGCCCGCCTATGTGGTGAGCCGCTACAACCGCGTACTGGCCGCGAACCCGCCCGGCCGACGGCTGATGCCCGGGCTCTGGGACTGGCCGGAGGACCAGCGCAACCTGACCCGCTATGTCTTCCTCCACCCGGTCGGCCGGACGCTCTACGAGCCGTGGGAGGAAACCGTCGCCCTCTCGGTGGCGCATCTGCGAGCGGTCGCCGGAGCCGACCCGGACGATCCCGAGCTGACCGCGCTCGTCGGCGAACTGCTCCTGAAATCACCGGAGTTCGCGCGGCTCTGGGAACGGTACGACGTCTACGAACGCGGCGGCGGGCAAAAGCGCTTCCGGCATCCGAAGGCCGGCCCGATGACCCTGACCTACGAGGTCATGCGACTGGCCCGGACGGGCGGCCAGCGAATGGTGGTCTACCAGGCAGCCCCCGGCACCCCGGACGAGACCGCCATGCTCCGCCTGGAGTCCGCGGACACCCGACCGGAGTCGGCGCCCTCGGACCATCCGGAGCCAGCCGCCGAGCCACGCCCCGCCGGCACGCCCTCCCCGGCCCACGCCTCCGCCGGCTGAGCCCGAACCGCCACCCTCGCCTCTTCGGGCACCTCGGCCCCCGGCGAGGAACGTGAGCAGCCCTGGGGGGAGCGCGTCAGCACTCCTCCGACGCCCCGGTGGTGGAGGCGATATCCATCGCTCGGCCGGGACGGTGTCCGGACTGCCGGAAGAAGGCGAGCCGTGCACAGTTTGTATCAACGAACTCTCGACGAGAGGCCGTTGGGCTCCCGAAGGGTGCTGGTCCGGTTGCGGCATGGGACGTCCACGTTGAGGTGCGTCGGGTGGTTTGCGGTGGGGCTGACGAGTCCGGTCTGGTAGGCGACGATGACGGCTTGGACGCGGTCGCGGAGTCCGAGTTTGGCGAGGATGCGGGCGACGTGGGTTTTGACGGTGGCCTCGGACAGGTGGAGGTGGTCGGCGAGTTCGGCGTTGTTCAGTCCTTGGGCCAGCAGCTGGAGGGCTTCCAATTCGCGTGGGGTCAGTGCGGCCAGGTCGCCGGGGATCGCGGGGGTGTCGGAGTCGTGACGGGCGAACCGTTCGACGAGACGGCGGGTGATGGCCGGGGCCAGCAGGGCGTCGCCGGAGCGGACCAGGCGGACGGCGGCGACAAGGTGTTCGGGAGTGATGTCCTTGAGGAGGAAACCAGCGGCCCCGGCGGACAGGGCAGCGTAGACATAGCGGTCGAGGTCGAACGTCGTCAGGATGATCACGCGCGGTTCGTGGTCCGTGCCGGTCAAGGTGCGGCGGGTGGCTTCCAGGCCGTCCAGTTCCGGCATTCGGACGTCCATCAGCACCACATCGGGTCGGGTGCGCCGCGAAGCATTCGGGCGGGCAACGGGCCCAGTACATGACGCCGACGGAGTCGGAGCTCCTCCTCGAAGACGGTGGCATCACCGGCGTGCCGCTCGACGTGTTGAGCACGACGCGAACCAACGCGGTCGGCGACGCCGAACCGGTAGGACGTCGGCACGGTCTGCCCCTGGTCGTGCTCTCGCCCGGCTTCACCAAACCCCGCGCCACGCTCAGCGCCCTGGCCGAGGATCTGGCGAGCAGAGGCTACGTTGTGGCCGGAATCGATCACACGTATGAGAATGTCGCCACCACCTTCCCCGACGGGCGAGTCGCCACCTGTGCCGCCTGCGAGGTCGACCATGACCAGGCGTTCTGGACCGAGCTGGTGACGGGCCGGGCGGCCGACGTCTCCTTCGTGCTCAACGAACTGACCGAACGACACCCGAAGTGGAAAGGCGCTCGGTTGATCGACCCACATCGGATCGCCATGGCAGGCCACTCCGTCGGAGGCGCGAGCACCATCACCGCCATGCTGGCCGACTCCCGGATACGCGCCGGGATTGACATCGACGGCACCACCCAAGTGCCGATCCCCGACAGCGGCCTGTCGCGGCCGTTAGCGCTGCCCCGACTCGCGCAACCACCGTGCGGTCATCGAGTCCGGCAGTATCTGCGCCAACACCCGAGGGCAGCAGGAGACTGCGACGACGTCGGCAATACCGCGCATTCGTGTGTTCTGCGGCGGTCGTGCGCGCTTCGATGATGAGGCCGATGCGCAATTGGCGATCACCAACCGGAGGCATCTGTGCAAGAGGTGAACATCCTCTGCTGTAACTTCGAGAACAACGGCTTCGGGGATCCGGCACGTCGGGCGAAGATGTACAAGCTGTTGGCGGAGTTGGAGCCGCATGTGCTGTTCCGCCAGGAGATGTGGGACGCCGCCGACGACGGCAGTGGTATCGCGTACGAGATGGAGCACGCGCTGGGGCTGCGCTGCTGGCTTGGGCCCGAAAGTTGCACGGCGCTGTTGGTCGACACGAACGTCTTCCGGCCGCTGAAGGAGTGGCCGTGCACAGGGCCGATGTGGACTCAGCCGCCCACCGCTCTGACGTTCCAGTACGCGCCGGCCGGACCCGCCGCCGTCCCGTTGCTGCTGGTCAGCTATCACCTGAACTATGCCTCGTCCGCGCTGCGTACCGTCGAGGCCGAGTGGCTCACCACATGGAACGACCAGAAGTGGCGCGGCGGCGATGGTCCGGCCATACCCCTACCTGCCGTCTTCGGCGGGGACAACAACTCCTTCCCGGTGCCGGGCTCCGAGGGAGATCCGGCCGTGCCGGCACTCCTGGAGATCGAAGACCGGCCGCACCGGGTCCACCGGTCGCGGGTCGGCACGGGCGGCACGCGGATCATGGACACGTGCCCCGACGACATCCTGCGGAGCGCCGGGATGGAGGATGTCGCGCGTCATGTCGCCGAGGCGAAGGGAGAGCGGTCGGCCTTGCGACCCACCGTCTACGCGAGTCCCACCCATGGCCCCGCCGCCCGCATCGACCGGGTGTACGTGTCACGGGCCCTGCTGCCCGCTGTGGCTTCGGCCGAGTCCGTCGACCCGGCCGGTTTGTCCGACCATCATGTGCTGCTGGTGAAGCTGGACGGGGATGCGCTGAGCGAAATCCTCTGTGCGGAAGGCCAGTTACGAAAGGGCGAGTAGTGCCACTCACTGCTTGATCGGGTGATGCGGCGGCCGCGGCCCCGGCGACAGCATTGACATCGCAACCCATCGAACCTGGGAGTGCCGATGGCAGGCAGCGAACTGGGGCACCCGACCGCGGAGACGCTACGGAGCACCGATTTCGACGAAACACCGCGACCCGGCAGCGCGGAATGGGTCACGCAGGTCGTCGAGACCCATTGGGGCGTCACTCTTGGTTCGGCCGTTCCCCGGCCGCTGGCCTCCGCGTCGGGGGAGCGCCCCCTCAGCCACACCTCCGGGCTGTGGCGGGTGAGCCCGCCGTGGGGGCGGGACGGCGAGCGAACCGCGTTCGTGTTCAAGGCGCAGCTCAACGCGGCGGCAATCCGGCCGCTGGATTTCCATGTGCTCAAGCGGCGGATCATGGAGATCTGTGCCGAGCAGGGCGTGCCCGTCGCGGTCGCCGTACCGGCCGTCGACGGCTCCCCCGTGGTCAGGCGGGACGGTGTCGACTGCGAGCTCGCCCCGCTGCTCCCCGGCACTGCCCGTAGAACCCTGACATCCGCTCAGGCGGCGGGAGTCGCGTCCACCGGGCTGACCTTGCGGTCGGTCCTGGACGGGCTGTCCGACAGCCTGGTCCAGGCACTTGAGCCGTATCCGGTGGATCCGCTGGTCGAGGAAGAGCGATGGCAGGTCGCCCTGGACGACGCGCTGGGGCGCCTGCTGCCGCTGGCCGTGCACCGCACGGATGAGTGGGGTCGGGTCATCGCCCCCGTTCTGCGACAACTGGAACACTGCAAACCGCTCCTCGACCGGTTCGTGGCGGCAGATGGTGACGCCGCACGGAACACCTCCGTCGTCCATGGCGATCTGCACCGCCATCACTTTCTGTTCGACGAACTGCGGGAGGATCGGGTCAGCGCGGTCCTCGACTTCGACAACCTCCGCCTCGGCAACCGCCTGCTCGACCTCGCCTGGATCGCCAGGACCGCCGACCACGTGGCCGGGACCCGGGCCGTACGGCAGCGCAGTACGACCGCGTTCGTAAAGGCCGCCGAAAGCGCCGGCCTGCTGGGGCCAGGTGAGACACGGCTGCTGATGCCCACTCTCATGGCCTACGCCGTCCCGGTCGTCGTCGACATCGCCAAGGACATCCTGGAACGGGACATTCTCGACGACCTCTGGATCGAGTACCTCGACCTGCTCTCCCCGGCCCACATGACCGAGACTCACGCCCTACTCACGGGCTGACCTCCCCCTCTCTCCCCCGGGCCGGGCCACACGCCCCGCTCAGCGACCCGACTGCCCCTTTCCCCCTTCCTTTCTCATCGCCCCTTCCCTGCTCTGGCGGCCCGCCATGGCCGGCTCCCTCCGAACCACGCCGCATCCCCCGTGAAGAGTGGCCCGATCCGAAGGATGAAGACGATGCCGTCTACTCAGAAGAGCACCCAGCCCACTCCTTGGGACTTCACCGACAAGTCCGCGTTCTGCTTCGAAGTGCCCTACTCCACCGACTCGATTCTGTTCGAATCTGCCAAGGGCATCCGGCTGACCGACGCCTCGGGGCGCGAGTACCTCGACTCGATGTCGGGTGTCTTCGTGACCTGCTTCGGGTACGACTGCGAGCCGATCGTCAACGCCGTCACCGAGCAGATGCGCCGGCTTCCGTTCAACCCTCCGCTGCACGGCACCAGCCGTCAGGCCGTCGAGCTGGCGGCTGAGCTCGCGGGCCTGGCCCCGGCTACGTTCTCGCTGACCAAGCTGGTCAACGGCGGTTCGGAGGCCGTGGAGGCCGCCGTCCGACTGGCCCGCCTGTACCACCGGGAGAAGGGCAACGCGGGCAAGTACAAGGTGCTCAGCTACTTCCACGGCTACCACGGCGCGACCTTCGGCTCGCTCACCGTGACCGGCCGACCCGATACCAGCCGATTCGGGCCCGGGGTTCCTGGAGCCGTCCACGTGTGGACGCCCCACTCGGTCGCCCGGCAGCTGGGGGTGCCGCTGGAGGAGGCCGGTGATCTGGCGCTCACCCTCATCGAGCAGACCATCGAGGCGGAGGACCCGGGCGCGATCGCCGCCCTGGTGGTGGAGCCGGTGGTCCATCTCCTCGGGATGGCGACGCCGCCGCCCGGCTTCCTGCCCGGGCTGCGCCGTCTGTGCGACAAGTACGGCATCCTGCTGGTCTTCGACGAGATCGTGACCGGCTTCGGCCGTACGGGCCAGCCGTTCGCCGCCGACACCTTTCACGTCGTCCCGGACCTGATCTGTGCCGGAAAGGGCATATCGGGCGGCTACGCGCCGCTGGCCGCTGTACTCATCAGCGAGCGGATCGCCTCCGTCCTGGCGACCGGTGACGACGCATACGCCTTCGCCCCCTCCCACACGTACGCGGCCAACCCGGTCAGCGCGGCGGCGGGACTGGCGTCGGTGCGGCTGTTCAAGGAGCTCGACGTGCCCGCCAGGGTCCGGCGCCTGTCCACGAAACTCACCGCCCTGCTGGAGAACGCGGTGCGCGAGCGGGGTGTCATCCGCGCGGTCGGGCTGCTGTACGGCGTGACGCTGACCGCCGAGCCGCTCGCCGCGGAGGCGAAGGCATCCCCGGGGCAGGCGCTGGCCCAGGCGTGTCTGCGGCGCGGACTGATCATCCGTGCTGAGGACGACTGGGCGGTACTGGCTCCGGCCTTCGTCGCCACGGACGAGGACCTGGACGAGATCGTCACCGTCCTGGGCGACGCGCTCGACGAGGTTTTCGGCGGTGCCCGATGACGACCGTCGCCTCACAGTCCCTCGCCCTCGCCGGACGCGCCCCGCTGCTCGACCGCTTCGAGGACGTGGCCCGCGCGGCCATGCCCAAGCTCACCCCGGACGAGGCCGCGACCGTCGAACGCGAACTGGCCGCTTGGACGCGCCTGGACGCGCGGTACCCGACGCCCTCGGCGGAGCTGGCCGGCGTGGCCGCGGCCGTGCCCGAGCGGCTGTACGATGACAGCGCCCAGGTCCTGCTGCGCATGCACGAGATCGCCGGATCCGGCAACTACCAGAGCTGTCTGTCCTCGCTTCCCCTCGTGAGGGCCTGCTTCGACCTGGGCCTGGTCCCAGGCCACCACCCCGGTGACGCGGAGGCCACGGACGCCGAACTCATTGTCGGCCGAGGCCACATCGCCCCCAGCTTCTACGCCGAGCGCTACGTGCGCGGCGCCTTCCCGTTCGCTCCCCTGACCACCCTGCACCGCGACGGCCTCACCGGTGTGGTCCACCAGAACTGGGGCTTCCGCAACACCATGCGCTACAGCCTCGGCGTCGGTGTGGCCCAAGCCGTAAGCCTGGCCTGGGAGCTGCGTCGCCGGGGCAAGCAGCGCAAGGTGGTGTGCCTGGCGGGTGACGGAGAACTGCACGAGGGCGTCACCTTCGAGTGCCTCCGCTTCGCGTACGAGGTGGGGCTCGACAACCTCATCCTCGTCGTCGACGCCAATGGCAAGGGCATCGAGCCGCTGCGCGCCCCGGTCAGCCGGGAATACCTGTCCCACTACCTCGGCACGGCCACAAACGCCGACGGCCAGGACACCGAGTCCGTCGCCAAGGCACTGCGGGAGCTTCTGGACACGCCGGGCAGCGGGGTTCTGCTGTGCGCCACCCGGAAGGAGGGCCACAGCTTCAAGCCGCCGGCAGCCCCGTCCGCACCCCCGCCCCGGCCGTCCTTCGCCACCACCTCCGGCAAACTGCTGGCCACATTCCAGGAAGCGACGGAACGTCAACTAGCGGTCTTCACGGGGGACATGGCCGCCCGCTTCGGGCTCACTGGCGCGGTGCCGTACGAGAACGTGGGACTCGCCGAGACGCTGTCCCTCGGGCTCACACTGAGCCTGCCCGACGACACCGTCAAGGTCGTCGCGACCGACGCCATGTACTACATGGACTCCCTGAGCATGCTCACCGAGGCCACGACGAGCACGCGGAACCTCCTCGTGCTGGCCGGCCGCAGCTGGGGCGCCTGGGGCGGTGCGAGCAACGCACTGAACCTGCTGGACCAGATCATGGGCACCAAGGTCTACGAGCCGGTCACCGCCGCCGAGTTCACGGCCTGCGCGGCCAGGCTGCTGACCGACCCCTCCACCGCGCACGTTCTGAGCATGGTGGACGCCCGCTTCGCCGAACCGGGCACGCACTGCGCGGCCGACATCGACGGCGCCGTATGGATCACCCCTCCCGGAACGGACGGACAGGACGCCCCGGACCTCGACTGCGCCGTGATCAGCTTCGGCTACGCCACCGTGCTCGTCGAGGAGGCCAACCGCGAGTTCGGCGTGCCGCATCTGCACTGCGCGGCGCTGCGTCCCCACCTGGACCCGGCCCTGACCGAGCGGCTGCGGCGCTGCCGGTCATTGCTGAGCGTGGAGTACAACGGGGTGCCCGGCGGCTTCGGCGAAGGGCTGCGGGCCCGCCATCTGCTGCCGGTGACCACGCACGGTGTCACCGGGGACATCCTGAACTGCGTCCACGACAAGCAGCTGGCCCGGCACGACATGGCACCCGCCCAGCTCACCGAGCGGTTGCGGGACCTGCGGGAGAACGGGCCCGCCGCATGAGCGTGCGATGGCACTTCCACGACTACCGGTCCCCGGATCTCGACGGGATCGTGGACGGCGCGATCCTCATGCATCGGGAGATGGCCGAGCTGCTGAACGGCCGGGGCGCCGTCCCGCACGACCTGACCCGGGGCCCGGACGGGCTCCACAGCCTGCTGAAGGAGGGCGGGCCGCAGGACGCCGTGTACGCCGGCAGCGGCCCGTACGCCTTCCTCTACCATCTGTGGCGCGAGCGGACCGGAGCCGCGTACCGCATCGTGCGGGAGGTCCACACCAGCCTCTGGTCCGGCTACTGGGCGCAGGAAGAGCTGTGCCGGCCGCTCGTCCGCGACGGCGATCTGGTGCTGTTCCCGACGGAGTTCACCCGGCGGCTCTACCTCCGCGAGTTCGACAGCGTCCGTGAGGAGAACTCAGCGGTCGCCTACCCACTGCTCCACCGGCTGCCGACGCGGCGGCCGGTGGCCGCGCCACCAAGCACCGCGCCGCTGCGCATCGGGTACCTGGGGGCGCTGTCCGAGGCGAAGAACTTCGATCAGGTGGTGAACATCTTCGCCCGGGTGCACCGGCTGAGCGGCGGCCTGGCCAAGCTGTTGTTCGCGGGGAAGCCGAACGCGGACCGGTTCGCGCCCGTCCACGTCCTCGAATCCCTTCGACAGCAAGGCATCGACCCACGGCACGTCACTTCAGCGGGCGTCCTCGGCCCGAACGATCTGGGCCGGTTCTTCCAGGCCGTCGACGTGCTGCTCTTTCCGAGCACGGCCTCGCGCGAGACGCTCGGCCGGGTGGTCGTCGAGGCGCTGGCGCACGGTGTCCCGGTCCTCGCGGCGGACGCCGGCCCCGCCGTGGAGCTCCTCCCGGCGACCAACCTGATCCCCACGGTCCTGGACACGGCCACGGAGTTCACCATGGGCCGGATCCTGCCGCTCGGCCGGGTCGACGAGGAGTGCGCCGCCGACCAGCTGCTCCGCCGCGCCTACGCACCGGCCCGGCTCGCGGACACCGCCCCGTACGGTATCGACGCGCTGTGGCAAGCCCTGGAGGGGCGGGCCCCGAGTGGGCAGACCCCCTACGACCGGCGCGTCATCGACGCCCTGCGGGTGGAGCCGCGGCCCACCGACCACCCCGGCCTCGACCCGGAGCGGGCCGAGCGGCTCTTCCTCGACTACTTCCAGCGGCACGACGACGAGCTGCTCGTGGCCATCGCGGACCTTGAGGCCCGTACGGGCCGACCGCACCGGGAACTGCGCGAGATCGTCGCCCGTCCTGGACGCAACCTCGCCGACTACCGGGCCTTCCCCCGCCTGCTGGACGCCCTGCTGCTCGAACCCCTGACATTCCGGCAGACCGCCGCTCAGCCGCCGTGCCCGGCAACGGACTTCGCCGCGGCCAGGGGGCCCGCCGGCTCGCCGGGCCCGATCGCCATGGACAAGGAGAGCTCATGACCACGCATCCGCAACGGTACGACGACCGAGTCGCCCTGGTGGTCGGCGGGGGCCGAGGCATCGGTGCCGCCGTTGTGGAGACGTTCGCCCAGCAGGGCGCCACCGTGGTGGCCGCCGACGCGGAGTTGCTCACCTCGGACGTCAACCACTACCGCAGCAAGCGGGTCGGCGGATACGCCGCCGCCCGTGAACTCGCGCAGAATCTTCAGGACAAGGGACTCAGCGTGTCCGCCGCCGATGTGGACGCCGGCGACGAGGACTCCGTACGCGCCCTGCTGGCCCGCGTCGACGAGGAGCACGGTCGGCTCGACGTGGTGGTGAACGCCTTCGGCATCACCCACATCTCCAAGGTCGAGGACATGACGCTCGCCCAGTTCGAGTCCGTCGTCTCCGGCAACCTCAACGGAGTCTTCCTCTTGTCCAGGTACGCCATTCCGTTGCTGCGCCGTGCCGGAGGCGGAGCCATCGTCAACTTCTCCTCCATCTCCGGACGGATGGGCTTCGCGAAGGAGGCTCACTACTGCGCCGCGAAGTTCGGGGTGATCGGTTTCACCGCGTCCCTCGCCAAGGAACTCGCGACGAGCGGCATCCGGGTCAACGCCGTGTGCCCCGGCATCGTCCGCTCGAACATGTGGGACTACCTGCTGAGCGAGTTCGTCCGCCCCGGGGAGACGGAGGAGGAGTGCTGGGAGCGGATGCGGGCCCTGATCCCGCAGGGCGAGTTCCAGACCCCGCAGGACATCGCCGACGCCGTCCTGTACCTCGCCTCGGCGCCCCGGGTCACCGGCCAGGCCATCAGCGTCGACGGCGGGATGGCCCAGCCGTGACCCAGGTCTCCAGGGCGCCCCGGCCCGAACCCGGGGCGCCCTTCCCTGGCGAGTGGTCCTGGCTGGGACCGCCGGCGGAGTGGACCGCGGGGCCGTCGTCGGGCGAGCTCCGGCTGACGGCCGGGGCCGGTGCCGACCTGTACGCGATGCCCGCCGTCCGGGAGGTCGACGCCCTGCCGGCCCTGGTGCGGCGCTTCGACGGCGACTTCCGACTCCAGACCCACGTCACCGTCGAAGACGGCGACACGTTCGCGGACGCGGGCGGGCTCGTCGTTCTGACCGGCGCCGGCTCCGTCAAGGTGTGCGTGGAGCGCACCACCTCCGGGTCCTGGGCCGTCGTCACTGTGGCGTCCCTGCCGCACTCCGACGAGGCCATGGGACCCTCCCTTCCCGGCCCTGCTGTCGAACTCCTGGTGACCCGTCAGGGACAGCGGTTCGCCGCACTGTTCCGCACTCCGGTCCGCACTCCGGCGGACGGGGACTGGCGGTTCGCCCGCACGTTCACCTTGCCCGATTCCCGTGAGGTCTGGGCGGGCGTGTTCGCCCAGGCCCCGCTGTCCGACAGATGTACGGCCGTTTTCCGCGGCCTGTCGTCCAGTCCCGTACCCCTGCGCGACCGCAGATGAAGGAGCCCGACGTGACCGTCGTCGCACCGACCCTGTTCAATGAACTCCATTGGAACTACTGGAAGACCAAGGTCTTCGTCAGCGCCATGCAACTGGGTGTCTTCACCCAGCTCACCGAAGGACCCGCCGACTCCGCGACCCTGGCCGACCGCCTCGGGCTGAGCGAGCGCACCGCCCCCGACTTCCTCGATTGCCTGGTGGCCATGGGGCTGCTCCGGCGCGACGCCGGCGTCTACACCAACACCGAGGAGAGCGCCCAGTACTTCGACCGCGGCACGTCCCACACCTACCTGGGCGATGTCATGCTCACCGAGGCCGGCCACCTCGGCAACGACCTGACGGCCGCCCTCAGGGCGGAGCGGTCCCGGGAGGGCGCCTCCAGTGCCCGCGAGTTCTACGACAACACCTATGCCGACGCCGACCGCACCGCTTCGTTCCAGCGGGCCATGACCGCGATGAGCTACGAGTCCGGGGCGGCCCTGGCCGACCGTCTGCCCTGGGGGCGGTACCGGACGTTCGTGGACGTCGGCTGTGCCGAGGGCGCCGTGGGCGTGCACCTGCTGCGGGCACACCCGCATCTGAACGGCATCGGCTTCGACCTGCCGGGTGCCCGGGCCGGCTTCGAGAAGTACACCGCCGCCCACGGTCTCGCCGACCGGGCAGTCTTCCAGGGCGGCGACTTCCTCCGGCAACCGCTGCCCGCCGCCGATGTCGTGATCTTCGGCCACGTCCTGCACAACTGGGACCTGGACGTCAAGCTCCACCTGCTGGGCCAAGCCCATGCCGCGCTGCCGCCCGGGGGGCTCGTCGTGGTGTACGAGGCGCTGATCGACGACGACCGCGAGCGCAACGTCGTCGGACTGCTGCTCAGCCTGATGATGCACCTGTCACTGCCCGGCGGCTTCGACTACACCCCGGCGGACTGTGCCGAGTGGCTGCGCGAGACCGGGTTCACGGACATCCGCGCCGAGCACCTGGCCGGGGCGGAAGCGATGGTCGTCGGATGCAAGTGAGCGGACTGGAGCGGCTGGCCCGGCGGGTGCCCGGCGACGCCACCCCCGAGTCGTTCGCCGACTACCTGGCCGAGGTCTCGCGGGACCTCCTGGACACACCCGAGCCGTTGTCCGCTCAGGAGGCCATTGCCTGGGCCGGGCGCAAGGCACGTGCGCTGGGCCTCGCCCCCGACCGGCTCGCGGAGGACCTGGGGCGGGCGCTCGCCCAGACGGGCTCCCTCGGCCCGGACGAGGTCGCCGAGTACCGCCGCAACCTCGCGACGCTGCTGCCCGGGGCCGCCGTGGCCCAGGGCGGGCGGCCGCCGGACCCGGCCGAGCTGTACGAGGCGCTGTACCAACTCGGCCGCGAGACGGTCGGGTTTCTGCGGAAGGCTCTCCTCGGCAACGACCGGACGGTGGTGTTCCTCGGCACGGACGCCGAGTTCCTGAAGATCTCGTACGACGTGTGGACGGGGGCCTCGGACGCGTCCCGCGCCTTCTACCTGAGCCGACTCTCGCTGCTCAGCGGTGCCGAGCAGCGGATCCTGGCCCGTACCCGGCACGAGGTGTTCGGCGCGGACGGAGTCTGTGACAACGCTGTCGGCGGGGCCAGCGGCGGACGGCACTTCGCCTGGATGGACAACGGGCTCGTGGCCTCGCAGCTGTACCTGCTGATCACGGCCGCCCGGGAGCGGGCGGCCGCCGGTGAGGCTGTATTCGGCGAGTTGTTCCCGCGGAAGTTCCGCGAGGAGCTGATCCACGGTCTTGAGCAGGCCAAACGGCGCGACCAGGGACCGCTGACTCTGTTCGGGACGGCCCACCCCCAGGTGGACGCGGTGATCCGGCAGGGCATGGACGAGGGTTTCTTCGCGGCGCGCTGCGGTGAACTGACCCGGCGTTTCCGCACCGAGGTGGGCCGCAACGCGTCCAACCCGGTGATCGTGGACATCGGGGCCAACGGCACCCAGCCCTGCCTGCTCCTCGGCGTCCTGACATCCGGGCTCGTACCGCCGCCGTCCGTGGTCCTGTTCACCTCGGGGCGCCGGGCCTGGGGCCCCGATTCCCCGGCGTTCCGCAGCATCGCGGTGACAGGGCGTTTAGCCATGGCCGTGGAGTCCGTGAAGACGTACATGACGAACTACCGGGGAACGGTGGAGGGTGACGCCCGGGAACTCGCCGTGACACCACCGGACCAGCAACTCCTCGCGTTTTTCAAGCAGTTGGCCTTCCATCGGGCGGCTTTGGAAGAGCGTTGACCCACTCCGGAGAATCACGGAAGCCGTACCACGGACCGCTGTGGTCCGTGGTACGGCTTCCTGCTGATGTCTGTCAGGACGCGGCGTCCGCCCGGGCCACCCGCACTCGCCCGCCGGTCGTCAGCGACTCCCGTACGGCCATCGCCAGCCGGACAGCGCGCACCCCCTCGGGGACGCCCGGCGCCGGGGGCGTGCCGGCTCCGACACAGTCGACGAAGTGGCGCAGGGCGGCGGCGCTGATCCGGCCTCGGGAAGGAAGCTCCCAGTTCTCTCGCACGGCCTCGGCGTGCTCGGCGGTGGCCCACGTCAGGGCGTTGACCATGTGGTCGCCTCCGGTCAGCACGGCCTGCCCCCGCTCGGTGCAGACGGACAGCCGGGCCGGGGTGCGCAGGGCCTCGACGCCGAGGTTGCCGCCGGTGACGACCGCGGTGCCGCCACCCTCGTACCGGATGGTCACGGCGATGCCGTCCTCCAGGGAGCCGCTGCGGTAGGCGCCGCCCTCGGCGTGCACGGAGACCGGCTCGCCCAGCAGGAAGCCCAGAGTGTCGAAGGTGTGGCAGGTGTTCTCGTTCACGATGCCGTTGCCGTTGGCCGGGTCCCACACCCAGGCGGGGCTGTCGTCGCGGGGCAGCACCAGATCGGCGTTGGCCACCAGGGGCCGGCCGAGCGGACCGTCGAGGAGTTCCCGCAGCCGTACGACCGCGGGCAGGTGCCGCAGGCAGAAGTCCAGCATCACCGGTGTCGCCGGGTACTCGGCGCACAACTGGGCCAGTGCCTCGGCGTGCGCGTCGTCCGTGGCGAACGGCTTCTCCAGGAAGAGGGCGAGCCCCGCCTCCGCCACCTCGCGGATCAGCTTCTCCCGGCCACGCGGCGGCACGGCGAGGACGACGGCATCCAGCTCCTCCTCGGCGATCATGCCCAGGCCGTCGCGGTAGGCCCTGGCGCCGAGTTCCCCGCCGAAGGCATCCAGGTCAAGGCCCTGGCTCTCGGGGTCGAGATCGGCCACCGCCACCAGGTCGGCACCGTCCATCCGGGCGATCTCCTGGGCGTGACACCGGCCGAAGCCCAGCCCCACCACCCCGAACCGGAGCGGACGGCCGGACCGGCCGTCGGACACAGACATACAAAACCTCCTGAGTCGTCGGGAAAAGCGGGACCCGGCGGGGCGGCCGGTCCGGCTGTCGAGAAAGTCACGGACTCGGGGAAGCCACGCGTTCGCCGCAATCACGGGGCAGAAAGGTCACGAACCCGGCGCGCCCCACGCGACGTCGCCGCTCGGCCACGTCCTCTCGGCGACATCGGCGAAGCACCCGAGCACCGCCTGAAGCAGCCCTGGCTCGGCGGCCGTCTCCACCGCCAGCAGGTTGCGGTCGAGGTGGACCGGATCACCGGCGCCGGTGAGCACCGCGTCAAGGTGCGGGCAGGCGAGGGCGTACCGCATGGCGAGGGAGGCGAGATCGGTGCCGTGTGCGGTGCACAGGGCGGCAGCCTCGCGGGCGGCAGCCTTGAGCGCGGGGTGAGCCGGGTGCCATTCGGGCGGGCCTGCCTGAGTGAGCAGGCCCATGGCCACAGGGCTGCCCAGTATCGTGGCCACCCCCCGGGCGCGCCAGTCGGTGGCCGGTTCGGCCAGGCTCTGGTCGTGGAGGCCGTAGCGGCAGTACGTCTGTACGACATCGACCCCGGCCTGCTCGACGGCCGTACCCAGTGGTTCGAGCAACAGCCCGGACACGCCGACGGCGCGGGTCTTGCCCTCGTCGCGGAGCGTGGCGAGCAGGGGCAGTACCTCGCCGAGTATCTGCTCCGGCCGCCCGTACTCGATGTCGTGGGCGAAGAGCACGTCCACATGGTCGGTGCCGAGTCGGCGCAGACTGTCCTCCAGGCCGGCGCGGATCCGGCCGGGGGAGAAGTCGAAGGTCTCGGGTACGTAGCTACCCACCTTGGTGGCGAGCACCACCTCGTCGCGGCGGCCGCGCAGCGCCCGGCCCACCATCTCCTCGGCCAGGCCATCGCCGTACGAGGGCGCGGTGTCGACGAGTGTGATGCCGGCGTCCAGGCCGCGTCGCAGGACGCGTACGCAGTCGTCCGGGGAGCGGCGGGCGAAGATGCCCATGAACGTCGTCGTCCCGAGGCCGAGCCGGGAGACCTTCAGCCCGGTACTCCCCAACGTGCTGTATCTCATGACGGCACCCTCCGTTAGGTCCCGGGCCGGTCCGCGCCCGGGTGGCGCCGGACCAACGGCTCCTGCCTGGGGAAGCGTCGCACCGAGACGCGGGGTGCCACACCACGTGATCGAGTAGTGCGCTCGGCGCGGCACCGCATCCAGTAGGTGGCCTGTGGAGGGATTGCTTCCGCTTGGCCCTGAACAGGACCCGCACCCGGCCGACTTACCAGCAGGTAATGATCGATTGGGTGGTGTGGGCGGGCAGGCCTGGCCGCAAGACTGGCCACCGGGCCCGATCACGGTGGCAGGCGCCCCCGTCCGCTGTGTCGGCCGAGCGCTGAGTCCGGTCCTGCCCGGCACCGGAGAGAGATAAATCTGAGGCTGTCATAGTGATAACAGAGGCACAGGACGATCGCGAGCGGACCGCGCTACCGGTCGCCGCGGTGATCTTCGACTTCGACGGCATCATCGTCGATTCCATCCAACCCGACCTGCTGGCGTGCAGCGCCCTGTACCGCGAGTACGGCCACGGTGAACTGCCGGTCGAGTGGTGGGCCAGGGAGGTGTGCGGCCAACCCGCCAGCTATGAGCGGCTGTTCGACCGCCTGCTCGCGGCCCGCGAGGGCGCCCGCCACCCCGACCGCACCCGGCTGCGCCAACGCCTCGACGAGTTGTGGAACGTGTACTTCACGGACGAACACGTACGGCTCATGCCCGTCGTGCGGGAGACCCTGGCCTCGCTGCACGCGGCCGGACTGCCGCTGGCCATAGCCTCTGCCTCGCCCCTGCGATGGGTGGAGCGCTGGCTGCGGCACTACGAGCTGACCCAGTGGTTCACCACCGTCGTCACCAGCGACGACGTCACCGATCGGAAACCGGACCCGGCCGTATACCTTGAGGCGCTGCGCCGCTTGGGCGTCCCCGCCCAGGCGAGCGTGGCGTTCGAGGACTCGCTCAGCGGCATCGCGGCGGCACGGGCCGCCGGGATGACGGTGGTGGCCGTCCCCACGTCGGCCACCCGCTTCCTTGACCACTCCACCGCGCATGCGGTGCTCGACGATCTCTCGGCCGTCTCACCGAAGTGGCTGGCGAAAGTGAGGCGTACGGCGTGCTGACCGACGATCGGGCGTGGGCCGCGCGGGCCCAGCTCACTGAGGCGCTCTGCGAAGTGGCGGAGCTGGAGCACTCACTGTGCCTCCAGTACCTTTACGCGGCCTTCTCCCTCAAGACACGGCCCGACGAGGGCGGCCTCGACGAGGTCCAGGCCGAGTTGGTCCGCGAGTGGAAGGGCCAGCTGCTGCTGCTGGCCCGCGAGGAGATGCTCCACCTGGGTCTGGTGCTCAACCTGCTGGCCTCCGTCGGTGGCGCCGCGTACCTGCGTCGCCCCAACTTCCCGCAGCCCGAGCGGTATTACCCGCTGGGCACGGTCGCCGCGCTGGAGCCGTTCTCCGCGACATCGCTGGAACGCTTCCTCTCCTACGAGTTACCGTCCGCGCTGCTGCGCGCCCAGCCGTCCGACGACGAAACGGGAGAAGACCTGCGGCTGACGGTGGGCCAGCTCTACGACCGGATCCGGCACATCATCACGACGGTAGAGGAGAAGGACCTGTTCATCGGCTCCGAGCTCCGCCAGGTCGACACGGCGGCCGTGATCGACCCCGAGGGCGTCTTCGACGACGACGTGACGGTGGGATACGGCGTCGAGCCCTTCGTGATCAACAACCGGGCCTCGGCGCTGCGTGCCGTCGATCTGATCGTGGAACAGGGCGAGGGGGCCACCGAGGACGAGGAAGACTCCCACTACAACCGGCTGCTGCGCATCAAGGCCCAGCTCACCGCCGAGGTGGAGGAGGCCACCCGTAGCGGCCGGCCCTTCGAGCCCGCCCGTCCCATGCTCGACAACCCGGTCGTACGGCTCGCCGCCGACGCCGAGGGCTCGATCGTCATCCGCGAGCCGCTGGCCCGGGAGGCGGCCGAACTCTTCGACGCCGGTTACAGCCTGCTCGTCCTGATGCTGCTGCGCTTCTACAGCCGAGTGGACGAGTCACCGGCCGAGCAGAAGCGGATCCAGCGGATCGCGTTCTTCCCCCTGATGACGATGTTCACCCGCCCCCTCGGCGAGATCCTCAGCGAACTCCCGGCGCTCACCGGGAACCCGTCAGTCACGGCCGGCCCGCCGTTCGAGTTCCAGCGAGGCCTGGCCCTGATCCCCGAACGCGACGTGGCGCACCGGGTGTTCGCCGAGCGCCTGGCCGACCTGGCAGGCCGCGCCCGCCGCTTCGCCGACCACATGAACGCGGCGCCCGTGCCACCCCGTCTGCGGCACCGCGCGGAACTCATGGCCAAGGACGTGGAACGGATGTGCCGCTCCTTCGTCGAGGACGAGATCGGGATTCGCCCATGAGTGATGAGCGGGCAATGCGCATCGAGTTCGGCGGCTGGTTCATGTGCCGACTGGCCACGGACCCGGACCCCACGGACGAGCCCAGGGGCGCGAGCGGCAGCACCTTCGCGCTGGCCGGAGAGCCTGACCTGGACCGCGTGATCGTGCTGCACGATCCCCCGCCCGGCACCGTACGCAGCCACGCCCCCGAAGTCGGTGTACGGGTGACTCGTGCCACCGTCGCCGGGACGGACCTGCCCGACGGTCTGGTGGGGGGCCGGGTGGAGCTACTGGACCGCCCCCGGTTCGAGAACCGCAACTTCGTACTGAACGTGGCCGGCCAGGAGCCGATCGTGCCGTTCCGCCTGAGGGTCGGCGGCGCCGACGGGAAGCCCCGGCTGGAGCGGACCATGGTCATGGCCCCCGAGGCCCCGGATGCCGACGTGCACAGCGTGCCGCAGTCGGTGCTCCAGGCATACGGGGGCCGCTCCTTCCGCACGGACGCGGCGCTCGTCGCCTCGGCCACCGGCATCCATGGCCCGTACGTCAACCGCGTCGAACGGCGGGCCGAGCTCGCCGCCGAACTCGCCGACCCCAGCCTCTCCCGGGTGCAGAAGGCGGCCCTGGGCAAGCGGATCCGCGAACTCGACATCGCGCTGAAGAACCCCGCCGACGAGCGCGTCGTCAACATGACGGCCGTCGAAGAGTTCGACTTCCCGCTGCTGGGCACACCCATCCTCCACGGCGAACTGCCCGGCGGCGCCGGACTGGACCTCAACGCCCCCTGGCGCGTGACGTTCTGGATGGGCGGCTGGGACCCGGACGTCCTGTGCGGATTCATGCGCGGCGACCTGACCGTACCGCTGAGGGAGCGCCCCTGCCTGCGGACGGGATCCGCCGTACGGATATCGGATGCATGAACGGCGAGGCTCGCCGCACCCCTGAAGACCGTTGCCGCCCCGTCCCACGACCGAGGTGAGACCGACGTCCTCGTTCACCGACGCCCACTCCACCACCGCTGACCGAAAGGACCGGGTAGCACAGCCATGGTCGAATCCCTGACCCCGCAGGCCGTCGCGCCTCCCGACCAACGGCTCAGGCAAGGAGCCCTCGGGACCTCCGGGATCACCCTCATGGTCCTGTCCGCCGCCGCGCCGCTCACCGTGATGGCCGGCATCGCGCCGCTCAGCATCCTGCTCGGCGGCATCGGCGCCCCCGCGGGCTATCTGATCGCCTGCCTGGTCATGGCCCTGTTCGCCGTGGGGTTCATCGCGATGACCAAGTACGTCGACCGTCCTGGCGCCTTCTACGCGTACGTGGAGCGAGGGCTGGGCCGACGGGCAGGCTCGGGCGCGGGGCTGCTGGCCCTGCTTGCGTACAACGGCATCCAAATCAGCGGCTACGCCATCCTGGGCAGCTCCGCCGACCTGGTCCTGCGCACCTTCTTCGGGGTGGGCGTGCACTGGGCGGTCCCCGCGCTGTTGGGCGTCCTCCTGGTGTGGTTCCTGGGGCACCGGGGCGTCGAGGTCGGGGCGCGGGTGCTCGGGGTGCTGCTGGCCGCCGAGGCGGTCGTACTGGCCCTGGTGGCCGGGGCCGTCGTCGTCCAGGGCGGGGCGAACGGGCTTTCCCTGGAGTCGTTCCACCCTGCGCACACCTTCACCGGCGGTATGGCAGCCGCCCTGACGGTGTGTTTCGGCTCCTTCCTCGGCTTCGAGTCCACCGCCGTATACCGCTCGGAGGCGCGTGACCCCGACCGGTCCGTGCCCCGGGCGACCGTGGTGACACTGGCCTTCCTCGGCATCTTCTACACCTTCGTGGTGTGGAGCGTCATCCAGGCGTTCGGGCCGGAGCGGGTAGTCGCCGTCTCGGTCGAGAACACCAAGGACATGTTCTACATCGCCGCCGAACGCTACGCGGGCGCCTGGATCGCCGACGTCATGAAGGTACTCATCCTCACCAGCGTGATCGCCTCGGCGCTGGCCTTCCACAACACCGTGAACCGCTACGCCCACTCCCTGGCCGTGCGGGGCATGCTGCCCGCCACGCTGTCGCGGGTGCATCCCCTGCACCGGTCACCGTCCACCGCCGGGACGTGGCAGAGCCTGGTGTCAATCGTGGTGATCAGCGGTTTCGCGGCGGCCGGCAGCGACCCGTACCGGACGATGCTGATCTGGCTGAACACCCCAGGGATCATCGGTGTGGTGCTCCTCCAGGCAATCACGGCCCTGGCGGTCATGGTGTTCTTCTGGCGCAACCCGGAGTTGCCGCGCAGATCGCCCATCCTCGGCGTGGCGCTTGTGTCGCTGGTCCTGATGGCGGGCGTCACGGGAGTCCTGGTCCGCTACACGGACATCCTCACGGGCGCGGGCATGACGACCAATGCCGTACTCGTCGGTCTGGTTCCGGTCGTCCTGCTACTCGGGTTCACCCGGCCCGCGCCCCGCTCCGGTAAGTGACCGATTCTCGATGGCGTCCAACTGCGGGCGGCCAGGAAAACGCCATCCTGATGGATCACGGCGGCGCATCTTTCGGCGCGACATGTGAGGTGTCAGATGACTTGCCTATACGGACGGAATAAAGAACTGGGTCTTCTGGACACGCTGCTGACGAGAGGCAATGAGGCCGGAACAGGACTCATGATCATCACCGGTGCTCGCGGCATGGGGAAAACACGGATCCTGGAATCGTCATGCCGGCACTCCGCCAAGGCCGGATTGGAAGTCGTACGGCTCAACGGCGCAGGACTGTCTGGAATATCACTCCGGTACTTCCTCGACGATCTGTCCGACGCCCCGACACTCGAGCGGTTCGCTCACCGCTGGTCCGACTGGGTCGACTTCTACCACCCGGGCAACAGCCTGGAGGGGCCCGTCGTCATCGCGATCGACGACATCGACTGGGTGAGGTCCGTCATGTCGGGCGCACGGATCTTCCGCATCATCGGGCGGCGGCTGCGCCGCCCCCTCGTGGTCCTGCTCTCCTGCTCCGACGACTGCACGGACCCGCTCCAGTCCGACGACGAGCAGGTGCAGCAGCACGGCGACCAGACCTTGGCCGTGGTTCGCTGCAGGCTGCTGTCGCTGTCGCACGAGGCGGTCGGGCAGATCGCAGCCGAGGTCCTGGGGATGCCCCCGGGGCCCGCGATCATGGACATCTGCGCCTATGCCGATGGCGTACCAGCACAGCTCTTCCGCATCCTGGATGGTCTCGTCGAGGCCGGCGTCATCGAGGGGCAGGACGGTACCGCCCGGCTCGCCCCCCAGAGTGTGCTGCCGGCGAAGATCCGTTCACTTGCCCGCAGCCGGCTCGTGGGCCTGTCCGTCGGTACTCGCCGGATGGTCGATGTCGCCTCGGTCATGGGGGAGTCGTTCAACCTGGAGGAGCTCTCCACCGCCCTCGGCCAGACCCCGCTGAGCCTGCTGCCCGCCATCCGGGAGGCGCAGGAAGCGGGGGTGTTGGTCGACGGCGGCTCCTGCGCCACTTTCAAGGACACGCTCGTCTGGCAGACCGTCAGGGAGAATGTGCCGCTCCCAGTCCGAGGTGCCCTCCTGCGGGACGTTGGTCACCAGCTCCTCGTCTCCGGCGACCAGGACACCGTGGGTGAGGAATATCTGCTGCGCGCGGCCCAGAGCGGGGACCGCCGGGCCGCCACGAGCCTGCCCGAGGCAGTGGCGCGCCGGGCGACGACCGATCCCGGCGGCGCCGCGGACCTCGCCGCCGAGGCGCTGCGGCTGTCGCTGCTGGACGAGTACGAACAGTTCCGGCTGCTGCAGATCAGGGCCGACGGGCTGGCTTTCCGCGGCCTCATGACAGAGGCCGTCAGCTGTCTGAGCGACGCCCTGAAACGGCCGCTGAAGCCGGACTCGGTCGGCGCGCTGCGGACCAAGCTCGCCTTCCTGCACATACTCAGCGGCGATTTCCAGGCCGCCACCGCCGAGGCCCAGCAACTGCTGGACCGACCCGACCGCGCCTCACGTGAGATCGCGCTGCTGGTGGACTACCTCGCCCACCGGTGGGGCTACGCCGATGCGGGGCCGCAGATATCAGGGGTCGCCACACAGGAGAACGGCTTCGGCGGGGCGGCTGACCTTCGGTATCTCAGCAGTTTCCGGTCTTGGTGCGACGGGCGTATCGAGGAAAGCCTCAGCTTGCTCGGCGACCACACCGAGACCGGCCTCTCCTCGGCCGGAGGCAGTCACGCGGGTGCCTTCCTTTGTCACTCGATCCACATCCAGTGCCTGGTGAGCCTGCGCCAGTTCGCTGAAGCGGAGGTGGAGCTGCGGGCGCTCGTCGCTGAGGCCGACGAACGAGGCAGCCATGGGTGGCACGCGGTGACCGAGAGCCTGCGCGCGTTGCTCGCACTCGAACGGGGGGACATCGGGGCCGCGGTGACGGCCGCCACCACGGGGCTCGAGCTCGGTGAGCAGTACGGCACGGGTACGCTCGCCCTCCTTGCCCACGCGGTCCTGGCGATCGCGTCGCTGCGGCGCACGCAGATGCAGGCCGCCGTGAGGCATGCCGGAATCCTCAGCGACCCGCTGCTCGCAGGCCGGTCCAGCGGGGTCACGCAGCCGACGCTGTGGGCCGTGCTTATGGTGACCGAGGCCCACGAGGGCCCCCGGGCCGCCGTGGACCTGGCCGAGCGGCTGCTCGCCGAGGGAATCACGACGTACGCGATGCTTCTCTACGCCCCCTACACCGCGCCCTGGCTGGTGCGCACCGCGCTGGCCGCCGACCGGCCAGAGCTCGCCGCCCGGACCGTGGTCGCGGCGGACTCGCTGGCCGATACCAACGCCGACTGGCACGTCCTCAGTGCGGCGGCCGAGCACGCGCGGGGGCTGCTGGAGGGAGATGCCGATGCCCTCCGGGTCGCGGCCGACCTGCACCAGGACCCGTGGTCACGGGCCTGGGCGGAGGAGGACCTCGGCGGTATGACCGAGGACCGGGACACCGCCATAGGCCATCTGGAGACGGCCGCCGAGACCTATGTGCGGTCCCGCGCGCTTCGGGACGCCGCCCGGGTTCGCCACAGCCTGCGGGAGCGGGGTGTGCGCAGGCGCCATTGGAACAACGTCGATCGGCCGAGTACGGGATGGATGGCGCTGACGGATACCGAGCAGGCCATCGCTCGTCTGGTCGCTGCGGGGATGACCAATCGTCAGACGGCACAGCAGATGTCGCTGTCGCCCCACACTGTCAACTTCCATCTGCGAAACATATATCGAAAGCTCGACATATCGTCACGCGTCAAGCTGGCGGCAATAGTTAACCAATAGTGAACCCAGGGTGGCGACGCCCCCGGGAAAGGGTGAGGGAAATGTCACGAGAGGCTGCGGGAGACACTCATTTTCAGCCTTTGGGGAATCCGTCGTTCCGCTCGACGGAACATCGCCCCTATCGCTCGTCTCAAAACAGCTTGCTCCCGTCGGAGAGCACGTCTTCCCAGCCACCGGAAAACTCCCGGCAGGACGCGTTGGAAAGGCTGGCGGAGCTGTCGCGGGACGACCGTCTGCGTGCCCTGGAGGACCTCGTACTCAACGTGATGGCACAGACCGGGAAACGCATACGGCGTTGGGACATGCACCGCTCGTTCAGGGAACTGGGGGTGAGCGGTGGACGGGCCATGCGGCTGCGCCGGGCGCTCGCCGACCGCACCGGACAGACCGTGACGAGCTCCGTCTTATTGGACCACCCCACCCCGCAGGCGCTCGCCCGGCACTTGGAAGCGAGCCTCCTGCGGGACGGCGGCGCGTCGGTGGGGCCGGCCGGTTCCGAGAGCGGGGGTCCCGCCCCGCGCGACGAGGACGAGACGGTGGCCGTCATCGGCATGGCGTGCCGCTACCCCGGGGGCGTGCAGGGCCCCGACGACCTGTGGCGGCTCGTGGATCAGGGCACGGACGCGATCACCCCGCTGCCCACCGACCGAGGCTGGGACCTCACGGCGCTGACCGACACCGAGCGCGGGAGCCACAACACGACCTATTCCCGAGGCGGTGGATTCCTGACGGAACCCGGTCTGTTCGACGCCGAGTTCTTCGGGATGACTGACGCCGAGGCGTACGCCACCGACCCCCAGCAGCGGCTGTTGCTGGAGACCTCGTGGGAGGTGATCGAGCACGCCCGGATCGACCCCTCATCCCTGCGCGCCACCCCGACCGGCGTGTTCGTCGGCGTGGCGCACCAGTCCTACTCGGCGCCCCTGGACCAGGAGCCCGAGGAACTTCAGGGCCACAGCCTGGTGGGCAGCCTCGGCAGCTCACTGTCCGGACGGATCGCGTACGCGCTGGGCCTGGAAGGTCCCGCCCTCACCATCGACACCGCCTGCTCCTCGGCCCTGGTCTGCGTCCACCTGGCCGCGCAGTCCCTGCGTTCCGGCGAGTCGTCCCTGGCGATCGCGGGCGGGGCGTCCATCAACTCGACGCCCGGCGCATTCGCGGCGATCAGCCGGCAGCGGGGGCTCGCGCCCGACGGCCGCGCCAAGTCGTTCTCGGCCCACGCGGACGGCTTCGCGCTCAGCGAGGGCGTCGGCCTGATCCTGCTCGAACGGCTCTCGGACGCGCGCCGGAACGGGCACCCGGTGCTCGCCGTGATCCGTGGCTCCGCCGTCAACCAGGACGGCACCAGCAACGGCATGACGGCCCCCAACGCTCCCGCCCAGGAACGGCTGATTCGCCGCGCGCTGGCCGACGCCCGTCTACGCCCCGACCAGGTGGACGTCGTCGAGGCACACAGCCCCGGTACCGAGTTCGGCGACCCCGTCGAGGTACGGGCACTCCAGGCCACCTACGCCCGGGACCGCGCCCCCGAGCGCCCACTGCTGCTCGGCACGTTCAAGTCCAACATCGGCCACTCGCTCGCCGCCGCGGGAGCGGCCGGCGTCATGAAGATGGTCATGGCATTGCGGCACGGTCGCATCCCCCGGACCCTCCACGTCGAAGAGCCCACCACCCGTGTCGACTGGTCCTCGGGGACTATCCGGCTGCTCGCCGAGCCCGAGCCATGGCCCGAGACGGGCGAACCGCGCCGGGCCGCCGTGTCCTCCTTCGGGATCACCGGCACCAACGGACATGTGATCGTGGAGTCGGCGCCGCAGGAGAGGGCCGATGAGACGGTGGGGCTCGCCGGAGCCGGCAGCCCTGCCGGGGATGTCCCCGCTGCGGTCGCGATCGCCGACATGTCGTCACCTTCCGTTCCCGTACCAGGTTCCGCGGACGCTTCTAGCGCCCCGGCCGTGCCCTGGCTGCTCTCCGCGCGCACCGCATCCGGGCTGTGCGACCAGGCGGCCCGGCTGCGCGAGCACGTGGCCGCCCGGCCAGGTCTGTCGGACCTGGACATCGGTTGTTCGCTCGCCACCACCCGGGCACGCTTCGAGCATCGCGCGGTCGTTGTGGCCCACGACCGCTCCGCCCTGCTGCGTGGCCTGGACGCTCTCGCGGGCGGTGGCACCTCGCCGGGACTCCACCGCTCCTGCGCCGACGACCCCGACGCGGACGCCTCATGCGTCCTCACCCTCGACGCTGCCGGAGCGAGGCTGGTGGCCGAGGAAGCCCCTCGCCTGCACCAGGCGTTCCCGGCGTTCGGCGCCCAGCTCCGCGCGCTGTGCGAGCGGGCCGGGGAGGAGCTGGGCGAGTCGGTCGACGCCGACGCACTCCTGCGAGCCCCGGAATCCGGGGCGGCTCCGGCCGACGAACTGCGAGCCTTCCTCTCGGGACTGGCGCTGCTGCACCTCTTGGAGAGCTGGGACGTCCGGCCCGGCAGCGTGACGGCTCACCCGGACGCCCTTGCCCTGGCCGCCCACGTGACGGGCGCGCTGCCGTTCGCCGACGCCCTGAGGATTGCCACGGTCCGGGCCCATCGGGCGGAGGGCGGACCGGACGAGGACCACCAGGAGGCAGCGGAGCACCTTACGAAGCTCGTGGCCGAACTGTCCCCAGAGACGCCGTGGATCCCGCTGTCCCTCACCGCCGGGCAGCCACTCACCCCGGACGACCTCTGCAACCCCGCCCTCTGGCTGCGGAGCCAGGCCTCGGAGGGCACCCCAGCCCCGGGCACCACCCTGGAGCTGCGCGGCAGCGGCACCGACGTGACGACACGGCTCCCCCTGCTCCCGGACGCAGTCGGCACCGACGCCCCGAATGTCGAGGACCGTGCGATGCGCCGGGTCGGCGGCCTGCTCACGGCCCTGGCCCAGTACGAGGCCCACATCGGTGGCGTGGACTGGGGAGCCGTACTCGCTGAACGCGGAGCTCGTACGGTCGACCTGCCGACGTATCCCTTCCAACGACGCCTCTTCTGGGCGCCGTTCAGGGCTGCTCAGGAACAATCCTGAGCCGCTGATCCCGATCGGCAAGTCCGCTCAAGAAGGCAGGATCCCGATGATTCGTACGACGGCCATAGTGGGTACGGGGCTGATCGGCACCTCCGTCGGACTGGCACTCACCAGCCGAGGTGTCGATGTGCACCTCATCGACACCGACGAGCGTTCCGCTCGCGTCGCCGCCGCGCTGGGGGCGGGCACGGTCGGTGCTCCGTCCCAGCAGGTGGACATCGCGGTGCTCGCGGTGCCGCCCCAGCTGATCGGCGAGGTTCTGGCCGAGCAGCGGGCACGCGGTCTGGCCCGTGCCTACACGGACGTGGCCAGTGTCAAAGACCCCGCGAGCCTGGGGTTGCCCAGCGGCCACAGGCCGGCCGACTACGTGGGCGGTCATCCCATGGCCGGCGGCGAGCGGGCCGGGCCGCTCGCCGCCCGGCGGGAGCTCTTCGAGGACCGCACCTGGGTGCTCACCCCGAGCCCCGACAACAGCCAGTCGGTCCTCAACGGCGTCCTGGAACTCGTCGCCCTGTGCAAGGCCGTTCCGGTGGTCATGGACAGCGCCGAACACGACCGCGCCATCGCCCTGGTGTCCCACACCCCCCACCTGGTGTCCTCCTTGATGGCGGCGTGCATCCAGGAGGCGCCGAGAGAGGCCGTGCGGCTCGGCGGCCTGGGACTGCGGGATATCACCCGGATCGCGGGAGGCGATCCACAGTTGTGGACAGAGATCCTCCGCGCCAACGCGTCGGCCGTGGCAGAGGTGCTCGGCGGCCTGGCCAAGCAACTGGACTCCGTACTCAGCGCGTTGCACGATCTCGCCCTCGACGACCCGCAGGGGCGGCAACGGGCTCTCTCCGGCCTCGAGGACCTGCTGTACCGAGGACAGACGGGCGCCAGTGCTGTCCGCGGCAGGGTCGCGAACCGCGGAACCCGCGCCGAGACCGTCAGCGTTGCCGTCGCCGACCGCCCCGGCGATCTGCGTCGGCTCCTCTCGGTGGTGGAGGAGTTCGATCGCCACACAACCAGCGTCAGCGTCGTACAGTCCACCGAGCCCTCCGGCCTCCAGCTCCAGATATCGGCCCCACCGTTGGCCGCCGGGTTGCTTGAGGCGCGGCTGGAGAAGGAGGGGTGGAACATCCTTGTACCCGCCTGAGCCCAACACCGCCGCAGGAATCCCGTCAGCAGGTTCACTCCCCGGGGCTCGGGACACCGCACCGGTGCGCGGGGGCGTGCCGGTCGAGTTCGTAGGCGACCCGGATGAGGGGCACGAGGGTGAACACCTATGGGAAGTTGCCGAGTTGGCGGCGGGGACATATTCCTCGGCGACCAGGCCGACGTCGTTGAGCAGCGGGAGCGGCCGCTTGCCCCTCAACGACTACGCCAACGCCATCGTGGGCGTTGTCGAATGCTGGGAGCGCTTTCGCCGGCGGGACTGGTCTGGGCGTACGACCTGAAGCTGAAGTCCACCCTGGCCGGCGCGGCCGCGATGGCCGGCAATCACACCGCGGGACGCCGGCCCGGCGCATATCCCCGACCTGAGACCCCCGCCTCCGTGTGAGGAACTGCCCGTATGAACGCACCCCCCGCCCACCTGAAGTTCGGCTACGGCACCAACGGCTTCACCCACCACCGCCTCGCCGACGTCCTCACCGTCCTCGCCGACCTCGGCTACGACGGCGTGGCCCTCACCCTGGACCACGGCCACCTCGACCCCTACGCCGACGACCTGCCCCGGCGCGTGGCCGTGCTCGCGCGGCAGCTCGCCCGGCACCGGCTGGACGTCACCGTCGAGACCGGCGCCCCCTACTTCCTCGACCCCTGGGGCAAGCACCGGCCCACCCTGATGTCGGGCGGCGCCGAGCAGCGGATCGACCTGCTGCGGCGCGCCATCCGCATCGCGGCCGACCTCGGGTCGCCCACCGTCCACCTGTGCAGCGGCCCCGCACCCGACGGGCTGCCCGAGCAGGACGCGTGGAAGCGGCTCGCCGACGGCGTCCGCACGGTCCTGGAGACCGCCGAACTGTGCGGGGTGGCCCTCGCGTTCGAGCCCGAGCCGTACATGTTCGTCGACACCGTGGAACGCTGCCTGGAGCTCGCCCGGCGGGTCGACGGCCACGAACTGTTCGGAATCACCCTGGACATCGGGCACGCCCACTGCGTCGACGAGCATCCGGTGCTGGACTGCGTGGCTCTGGCCGCCCCGCTGCTGCGCAACGTCCAGATCGAGGACATGCGGCGGGGCGTCCACCAGCACCTCGAATTCGGCGCAGGTGAGATCGACTTCCCGCCCGTCCTGGCCGCGCTCCGCGATCTCGGACACCGCGGACTGGTCTCCGTCGAGATCCAGGGCGGCTCCCTCGACGCGCCCGACGTGGCCCGCCGCTCCCTCGAGTTCCTGCGCGCCGCGGCGGACCGACCACGCCCGCCGGCCGTGTCCCGGCCGAGCCGTCGTCGCCCCGGCCCCGGCGGCCACCCCCTCCAGTGACCCGACCCTCCCCAGGAGGTCGACCCCCATGGCTGTCACGACCCCGAACCCCTCAGCGCCGGCGGACCCCCGCCCGGCGCTTGCCGCCGCTCTCACCCCGCAGGGCCGCGCCTGGCTCAACGAGGCCACCGCCCGGATCGCCGCCCGGCCCACCGCGATACGCGCCCTGTTCCCCGCCGCCCGAAGACGCTGCGGGCACACCCCCCTCACCGGTCACCGGACCGTCGACGAGGCCGCCCGCGCCGTCCTGCTCACCGCCCTTCCCCTGCGCGGGCCGGCCCTCGCCGACGAACTGACCCACCTCCACTGCCACGGCGACCCAGCGGAACAGCGCGCCGTGCTGTGCGCCCTGCCCCTGCTCGACCCTGGCGGCCCCGACGGCGCCGGAGACCTCGGCGACCTCGCCCTGCCCCTCCTCCGCCAGGCCCTGCGCGGCAACGACAACACCCTGATCGAGGCCGCCCTCGGCCCGTACGCCGCCGCGCACCTCCCGGACGCCGTGTACCGGCAGGCCGTCCTCAAGTGCGTCTTCTGCGAGATCCCGCTCGACCGAGTCGCCGGACTCGGCGACCGGGCCGATGTCGAACTCGCCCGGATGCTCGCCGACTTCGCACGTGAGCGCATCGTGGCCGGGCGCGCCGTGCCCGAGGACATCCTGCCGATCGTCCGTTCCCTCGCCTCGGCCAACGCCGCCGCCCTGTATGGAACCGATGGACTCGATGGAGTTGCCTGACCATGCGTATCTTCGATCCCCACATCCACATGACCTCGCGCACCACCGACGACTATGAGGCGATGTACGCCGCCGGGGTGCGGGCCCTCGTCGAACCGGCCTTCTGGCTGGGCCAGCCCCGCACCTCGCCCGAGAGCTTCTACGACTACTTCGACGCCCTGCTCGGCTGGGAGCCGTACCGCGCCGCTCAGCACGGCATCCAGCACTTCTGCACCATCGCCCTCAACCCCAAGGAGGCCAACGATCCGCGCTGCGTACCGGTGCTGGACGAGCTGCCCCGCTATCTCGCCAAGGACCGGGTCGTCGCCGTCGGTGAGATCGGCTACGACTCGATGACCCCCGAGGAGGACGACGCGCTCGCCCGCCAGCTGCGCCTCGCGATCCACCACGGCCTGCCCGCTCTCGTGCACACCCCGCACCGCGACAAGGCCGCCGGCACCCGCCGCACCCTCGACGTCGTCAAGGAGTCGGGCATCGACCCCGCCCTCGTCGTCCTCGACCACCTCAACGAGCTCACCGTCGGCATCGTCCTCCAGAGCGGCTGCTGGGCCGGGTTCTCAATCTACCCCCGGACCAAGATGAGCGAGGACCGCATGGTCGAGGTCCTCAAGGAGCACGGCACCGAACGCGTCCTCGTCAACTCGGCCGCCGACTGGGGTCGTTCGGACCCCCTGAAGACACGAAGGACCGGCGACGCGATGCTCGCCGCCGGGTTCGACAAGGCCGCGGTGGAGCGCGTCCTGTGGGACAACCCGGTCGCCTTCTTCGGGCAGAGCGGTCGCCTCGAACTCGACCCCGAGCCCGACGCACCGGAGCCCGACGAGTCGTCGTCCTTCGAGGGCAATTCCATCCGGCGCGGGGGTGCGTGAGCGGGCCATGCGCTTCCGGCACCCGGACGGCTCCACCGTCCACCTCGGCTACTGCAGCAACGTCCACCAGGCGGAGACGCTCGGACAGCGTGATCGACCACTCGCCCGCTACGCCGGGCCCGTCCGCGAACGCCCCGCGGTCGACCGGCTCGGCATAGGGCTGTGGCTGGCGGAGAGTTCCCGGGCGTCGCGGATGCCGCGTTCTGCCCAGTCCAGGGCTTCATCGGGGCGCCGGGCGGCATCCAGCTCTTGGGCGATGACCAGGTGCGTGTGGCCGTTCGGTGCGAGGTCGGCCGCGTGCACGGCGATCACCGCGTCTACATCGCCTCCCGCTTTGGCCAGACGTTCCATCAGGTATTTCTCCGCCCAGCCGCGATGGTTTCCGCCAGGCCTCGACTGCCGACTTCCGCAGGACGGCCATTCCTTCTTCGCCGAGGACATCCTCGTAATCGAGCGGATCGATGTCGGTCAGGCCATCGTCGATGTCGCCGAGCGCATGGCCGACCAGCCAGCGCGCGAGCTCCACGGGATCGGGGCGTGCCGCACGGCACGCGTCGAGGTGGGCGTCGGCGAGGTCTGCACCGATCTGCCCGAGCCAGCCGTCTGAGTCGTCGACACTCTCCACCGCC
Organism: Streptomyces montanus; assembly: GCF_005786655.1. Lineage (NCBI taxonomy): Bacteria > Bacillati > Actinomycetota > Actinomycetes > Kitasatosporales > Streptomycetaceae > Streptomyces > Streptomyces montanus. The sequence continues at coordinate 130,208 of NZ_VBZC01000003.1, read as the reverse complement.
TCGGCCAGCAGCCGCATCGCCTCCCGCGCCAGGGTGATCGCGTCGGCGGCCCGGCCCGAGCCGGTCAGCGCGCTGATCGCGGACACCGCCTGCCCGGCCTGGTCGGCGTAGGCGCGGGCATCGGCGTACTCGACATACCCGTATTGCGCGAAGGGGCCGATGTCGAGCAGATCACGGATACGGGACCGGACCGCGGCGAGGTCCCCGCGAGCGCTCGCGGCCCGCAGCTCCAGGCGGTGCCGCAACTGCCGGTCCTCGTCGATCTGTTCCCTCAGCAGGGCGAGCAACTCGTCCTTGGAGAGGGCGGACAGCCACCCGTCGAGGTCCTGCGCGCGCTCCCGGGCCGCCTTCCGCTGCCGCGGCAGGCTCTCCCGCTGGGCGAGCACCGTCAGGCCGAGAGCGACCAGGTGCTTGCAGAAGTTGCCCTCCAGGCCGTATGGGCAGTCGCACTCGCCGGACAACCCACCGGGCCCGTCCAGGGACAGCTCCACCTCATATCGTTCGGTGCCGTGGACGCTCGCGGTGACCCAGCCGTCACCGACCTCGACCTCGGACACCGCGTCGAGATACCCGAGGCCGCGTTCGAAGGAACGGGCACCGGCCAGCGTCTTGAGGTTCGCCTCGGTGAGGCCGCGCATGATTCTTACCCGCCCTGCTGTGGTTGTGCAGTTGATACCCCGCCAGCCTAGGGAGGCCGAGAGTGCGAGCCGACAACTTCGGTGGGTTTGACCTCCAACTTGACCGGTGCCAGGGGTCGTCGGCCGGTCACAATCCCCTCCCCCGGTCTCATGGAGTTCACGATCCTCGGCTGCCACCTCGAGGACGGTGACTCACCCGAGGCTCTGGCTCTCGCAGGCCGCCAGCTCCGTCGGGCGCCCGGCCTGCCGGATGCGGTGGGACTGCCGCCGCCACCGCACCTCGTCCCGGGTCTGTCACCTGCTCCGGCCGGAGCTCACGCGGAGCGGCGGCACCGTCAGCGGGAAGAATCCGCAGGGGTGACCCATCCGCGACGTTACGCTCACGGCCGCACATAGGTAAGATTCAGCTATACGGATCTGGTTAGGGCTGGCCTGAACGAATTCGGAGAAGCCATGGGTGGACGGCTGGGCAAACCGGAGCGGCTGCTGGACCGTGATCATGAATGGGCACTGCTCAACGACTTCCTCGCCGATCCAGCCCCCGAGCTGCGGCTGGCCATCGTTTCGGGGCGTCGGCGGAACGGGAAGTCGTTCCTGCTGGAGGCACTCACAGAAGCAGTGGGCGGGCTGTATCTGACCGCCGTGCAGGAGGAAGGCCGGGTGCCCTCGCTGCACCGATTCACCGAGGCGATCGCCGCGCACGCGGGAGTGCGGCCCGGGGCGATGCGGTTGGACGACTGGCGGGATGTGCTCACCGCCGCGCTGGAGGTGGTGAACCGGGCGCCGGGGGCGCCGCTGATCGTCATCGACGAGCTGCCGTACCTGCTCCAGCACTCCCCGGAGATCCCCGGGTTCCTGCAACTGCTGTACGACCAGTCGCAGTCCGGCAAGGCGCCCGGCGGTCGCATCGTGCTGTGCGGCTCGGCCATGAGCGTGATGTCGGAGCTGCTGTCCGGCACCAAGCCGCTGCGCGGCCGGGCCGTGCTGGACCTGCGCCTGCCGGCCTTCGACTACCGCACCGCCCGCACCCACTGGGGGATCGAGAACCCGGCGGTGGCGCTGCAGGTCGACGCCGTGCTGGGCGGCGCACCCGGCTACCGGCCGCTTGCCGCTGGGCCGGCGCCGCAGAGCGAGGCGGAGTTCGCTCCCTGGGTGGAACGCACCCTGCTGGACCCGGGGCGGGCCCTGTACTCGCGCGTGGAGGCGGAGTACCTCCTGCGCGAGGATCCGCGGATCACCCACCGCACGCTGTACTACGACGTGTTGTCCGCGGTGGCCCTGGGCGCCTCGACGCCGGCGAAGGTCGGCTCGACGCTGGAGCGGTCCCGCTCCGCCATGGTCGCCCCGCTGGAGGTGCTGGAGTCCACCGGCTACGTCCGCAAGGAGCAGGACCTGCTCAAGGCACGGCACCCGGTCATCAGCGTGGCGGACCCGGTGATCCGCTTCAACCAGCTGATCACCCTGCCCATGGTGGAACTCGTCGAACGTCGGCGCGGAGCCCAGGTGTGGCAGTCGTCCCGGCCGACGTACCACTCGAAGATCCTCGGCCCGCACTTCGAGGAGACCGCGCGCGAGTGGGCCCGCTCCTTCGCCGTCGACGAGACGGGACTGTCGCTCGGCGCGGTGGGCACAGCGGAGATCGCCGACCCGACCGCCCGGACCAAGCACGAGGTCGACCTGCTCGCCATGGCTCCCGGAGAGCGCCCGCAAAGCCCTAGGGCCGCCATCACCCTGATCGGTGAGGCGAAGGCCACCGTCCAGCCCCGCGGGCTCAAGGACCTCGAGCGCCTCGAACACATCCGGGGCCTCCTCGCCGACCAGGGGCACCGGCCCAATGACGCGGCCCTCGCTCTGTTCTCCCTGCACGGCTTCCATCCCGATGTCATCGACGCCGCCCAACGCCGCGCCGACGTCCTTCTGATCGACATCAATGCGCTGTACGGCGACGGGCCCATCCGCGGACTGACATGACATGGGCCAGTGTTGCGTGACTCACGGAGGCGCCATGGTCCAGCCCCGGCGGCCGACCGGGACTGGACCGAAGCTGACCGGCACCCGAAAGCCGAAAGTGCGGCTTGCCGGTCTATCGCTTCAGCGGAACGACCGCATGAGCGGAACGACCGCATGAGCGGAACGACCGCATGAATGGTCAGCACAGCCCCGTTGACATGCGGCTTTTCCCGTTCCCACGCTCCGTGTCCCCCGCCGGGGGCACCCTGTATGAGGTGCCTAAAGACCCCGTCATCAGCGGAAACGCTGTGGTCGGGGTCTTCGCGTATGCGCCGCCAGTTGCCGTCGGATGCAGCTCCATGACAGTGATCACGTTGTAATGACGTGTTGATCTTGAGGCGCTTCACAGCAGGTCAACGGACGCTTACTGAGGCGCGCGCTGCGTGTTCTCGCCGCTCAATGCACCGCGTCAGTGCTTGGTCATGAGGCCGCCGGAATGACTGCAACGTGCTCGTGGAGGCACTCAGTCTCTGGCCTGAAACAGCCAATCGCGTCGTATCGTCCCCAGCCATGGAGATAGGCGACCTGCCTGGGTGGGCAGCTCTGGCGGTATCGATCGTTTCGGTGATCATCAGCTACCGGCTCGGCGTCCGTTCTGCTCGGGCATCGGAGCAGTCAGCTCAGGCATCGCAGGTGTCTGCACGGGAGGCACGACGTTCGTCGGATGCTGCCGAGCGGTCAGCAAGCGCGGCGGAGGGCTCACTCGCTCTTCAGCGGCAGGAAGCTGAAGAGCGGCAACGAGCGGCAGAGCCACAGGTGGAGTTGCGAGTCGAGCGCACGGGAGGCGGCAGTCGCTTGCGTCTTCGCAACGTTGGTGGAGCCGTGGCAACGGGAGTGACGATTCACGATGCCCCGGGCATCAGCACCCAAGATCGAGCGTTCAACTTCCGAGCCGGGATCAGCAACGTGGAACTCGCTCCTGGAGAGGCGCGCGAGTTCTTGATCTATCGGACGGGAAGCCCGCGCATGCCGACGCACCTTTGGGTCACATGGCAAGGGCAGGAAGAGCGGGTCGCACTCGCGGTTCCGGCGTGACGATGAAGTCCAGCAGTCCCGCTCACGAGTCCACTGCCCTGGGATGGCCTGAGATAAGACATCTTCGCGGCAAGGCGGATGTCGTCGGCGGGCCGGTGACCGGGAGACGCTGGCGGCGATCATCTTCGTGGCTTCCTAGGGCTGCACGTGGCGGCAGTTGGCGCCGGTGTTCGGGCCGGCTTGGCCCACCGTCTATCGGCGTTTCGCCCAGTGGAGCCGGGCGAGGGTCTGGGCCAGGCTGCACCGGGTCATCCTCGACGAACTCGGTGCCAGAGGTGAGCTGGACTGGTCGCGGTGCGCGATCGACGCCGTCAGTGTGCGGGCGGCAAAAGGGGGCCACTGACCGGACCGAATCCGACCGACCGTGGCAAACCGGGATCGAAAATCCACCTGATCACGGACCGGAACGGACTGCCCTTGTCGCTGGGCGTCTCCGGCGCCAACATGCACGACAGCCAGGGCCTCGAACCGCTCGCGCGCGGTATCCCGCCCATCCGCTCACGGCGCGGCCCGCGCCGTCGGCGCCCTGCCAAGCTCCATGCCGACAAGGGCTACGACTACGACCACCTGCGCCGATGGCTGCGCAAGCGCGGCATCCGTCACCGCATCGCCCGCAAGGGCATCGAGTCCTCACAGCGGCTCGGCCGACACCGTTGGGTCGTTGAGAGGACGGTGTCCTGGCTCGCCGGATGCCGACGCCTGCACCGCCGCTACGAACGCAAGGCCGAGCACTTCCTGGCCTTCGTTGGCATAGCAGCAGCTCTCATCAGCTACCGCCGACGCACCAACTGAAACGACGTCTAAGCTTCCCAAGCTGAGAGCGCGAGTTCGCTTCTCGTCACCCGCTCCATGCGAAACCCCCAGGTCAATGACCCGGGGGTTCTTTGTTGTCTGGACAGTGGGCGGGGGTCGCACCACATCCGCACCAGTAACCGTCACGGCAATTCAACCAGACTCACCCCAGTTCAGACCCTGATCCGAGTTGCTTCGGGTCGAAGAGGTCGCGTGAGCCGACTTCGCCAGCGGGCGTGCCGCCCGGCCCTCGACGGACCGTGGCGGTCGCACGCGCAAGGACCCATCCGCACGGTCCACGAGGCCGGCCCGCGTGCGCGGCGGCAGCGTCAGGTGGTGAGTGCGGTGCGCAGGGCGTTGGCCATCAGTTCGATGGCCTCCTTGCCGGCCGGCACCGGGCCGGTATGTGTGAAGTAGTGGTCGACGCCCTCGAAGACGCGGTGGGTGACTGGGACGCCTGCGGCGTCCAGGGCCTTGGCGTAGGCGTCGCCCTCGTCCCGCAGGCGGTCGTTCTCCGCGGTGATGACCAGGGCGGGCGGGAGCCCGGCAAGGTCGTCGGCCAGACCGGGAGAGACGAGGGGATGGGCGCGGTCGGCAGGATCCGGGACGTAGGCGGCGGTGAAGACACGCATGAGGTGGGGGCTGAGCAGCGGCTTGGCGATGGGGGAAAGCTTGGTGGCGGGGTCGGAGAGCTGGTCGAGCGGTGCGGAGTCGATGATTTGGAGCCGGGGCGAGAAGGTGCCGCGGTCTCGGGCCGTGCGACAGACCGCGGCGGTGAGGTTGGCCCCGGCGCTGTGTCCGCCCACGGCGAGTCGCGAACCGTCCCAGTTGTTGGCGGGGCCGTTCTCGGCGACCCACGCGGTGACGTCGTATGCCTGGGTGACGGGTGCGGGGTACGGCCGCTGCGGGGCGACGGCGTAGTCCACGTTGATCACGACACAGCCGGCCGTGGCAGCTATGTAGCGGCAGATGTGGTCGTCCTGCTCGGGGCGGCCGACGACGAAGCCGCCACCGTGGAAGTTGACGTACGCGGGGGCGGGGGTGCCGGTGGCCGGCGGGCGGTAGACGGTGCAGGTCACCGGTCCGGCACCGGTCTCCACCCGGAGGGATTCGGTGCGTTTCGGGACGTCGGTGAAACGCAGGTCCTTGTGCACGCGGGCCATCATGCCGCCGAGCAGCAGCTGGATCCCTCTGGCCTGGATTCTGGGACTGATGGGCATGGTCCGATCCGCCTAGCGCTACAAGTTTAAAATGACAGGATTCCTGATGATGGACGCTGATCTCGCGTCGCGCAACAGTGAGCGCACTGTCTCCCGAACGGGAGCACTGGGTGACGGGCACGTCCCCGGGCCTCTGCTGATCATCGCGATCGCCGGCTCGTGCAGCTTGGTGATCGCGTCGCGGTCGCCACCGCCCCGGCCGGCCTCTGAGCCCTCGTTCTCGGGGCCGGCGTCAACTTCCGGGCGAAGTACGGCAGTTGGTGGGGCTGGTGCCGTACCGTGCCTTGAACGCCCGGGAGAAGTGTGACGGGTCCTTGAAGCCGACGCGAGGGCGATGTCGGCGATCGTCGGGCGTCATGGCCCGGCCGCCTCAGCAGCATGGTGCGGGCCCGGTCGAGTCGCCGGTCGTAGAGCCAGGTCCGGGGCGTGGTTCCCGCTTCCTGGAAGAGCTGGTGGAGATAGCGCAGGGAGAAACCGAGGGCGTGGCCGACGGCGAGCAGAGTGAGCCCGGGATCGTGCAGCCGTTCGTCCAGGTACTCCTTGGCCCGACTCAGGTCGCGGCGGTGGACGGCCGACCCCGCTGCGTCGACGCTGTTTCCATGGGCGTCGCACACAGTGGCGAGAAGGTCCAGGACGTTCGCCGTAACCGAGCGGGCCAGCCCTTCGTCGAGAGCGCGGCCCTCTTCGGAGAGCGCGCGCAGGACGGCGCTGACGAACGCGCCCGGGCCGCCCGTGGCCCGGAACGGCACGGCTGTGATCCGTTCGGCCGCCGCGCACCGGGAGGTGAGCATCCCGCGCGGTATCTGCAAGACCACCGAGCGGAAGCGCTCCTCGAATCGGAAGGCGCACGGCCTGACGCTGTCGACCAGTGTGAAGTCGCCCGGTCCCATCGCGCCCGACCGGTCGTCCTGCCGCACGGTCCCGGACCCCTCGCAGATCAGGGTGAGGAAGAAGTCCTCCCCCTCCGCCCGGCGGACAAGTGCGGGGCCCCCGACCAGCGGCTTTCCGTGTTCCCATGTCCCACATCCCCCGCCGGGGGCTCGAACCTGCGACCACGAAGCATCCGTCCCGGCGCGTGCCCCTACCGTTCGAGCCCTTCAAGCAGCCCCTTCATCCACCTCTGCCCCAACCGGCAGCACGTCGGGAGACAGTGCCGCTGCCCGAGCCGCGGCACTGGTCATCCGCTTACGGTGGTGGCGCCGACACAGCACCTCGTACCCCACGTCCTCCGCCGGCCGGTGCACGTCTCCGACAACGACCTGCTCGCCCTCGATGACCATCTCCCCGCCTACCGTCCGCGCATTGTGCGTTGCCCGGGCACCGCACCAGCACATCGCCTCGACCTGCAGCGTCGCCAGCCGGTCGGCCAGCTCAATCAGCCGCTGCGAGCCAGGGAAAAGCCGGGTGCGGAAGTCGGTGGTGATACCGAACGCGAACACGTCCAGATTCAGGTCGTCGACGATGCGGGCCAGCTGGTCGACCTGCTCCGGCGCGAGGAACTGCGCCTCGTCCACGATCACGTAGTCGACCTTGCCGCCCCGCGACAACTGCTCCACCACATAGCCATACAGATCCCTACCCGGGCCCGCCTCCACCGCCTCGGTCACCAACCCCAGCCGAGACGACAACTTCCCCTCCCCCGCGCGGTCGTCCCGCGTGAAGATCACACCCTGGAGCCCTCTGGCCGACCGGTTGTGGCCAATTTGCAGCGCCAAAGTTGACTTCCCACAGTCCATCGTCCCGGAGAAGAACACCAATTCGGACATCAGGACCGCGAGACCTTCCGGATCGAACGAAGACGGCACACACCGCCAAGACGAACAACAGCAACAGACGACACAACCCCGCCCACAACACCGGCAACACATGGCGAAAGCCCCAGCAAATCGGTGGACTTCCCGCAGTCCATGGTTCCTGAGAAGAACACCAGCTCGGGCATGGGGAGTTGAGCACCTTTCGGCAGCCGGGACGTACAGCGGCGGTGGAGGCGATGAGGGCCGGTGAGAGGCGTAAGAGGCGTTTCAGAGGCGTCAGGGGCAGTGATCAGGAACGTACCTCGAGCAGCGGGACCAGTTGCTCCACGGGGGTCAGCGAGCCGTGGTTGCCGACCATCGCCGACTCCTTCGGCTCCCGCTCGGAGGCGATGATCAGCACGTCGTCGCGAGCCGCCGCGATCACGTCGCCGATACGGGCGTACACCCGCTCGTCGACCTGATCGGGCCGACCGAACCAGCCCGCCGCGATCGCCTCGTCCCGGGACGCCACCCAGAACTGCTCGCCGAGCACCTCGCGCCAGCAGGTCAGGACGTCCGACTCGGCCCCCGGGACCGCGTACACATGCCGGGCGCGGCCTTCGCCGCCGAGCAGGTTGACGCCGGCGCGCAGCTCCCAGTCCGCGTCGAAGTCGATGCGGTGTTCCTCGTCGAAGGGGATGTCGATCATGCCATGGTCGGCGGTGACGTACAGAGCGGTGCGGGGCGGCAGTTGCTCCGCCAGACGCTGGACCAGGCGGTCCACGTACATGAGTTGTCCGCGCCAGGGGTCCGAGTCGACGCCGAAGCGGTGGCCCTTGCCGTCCACCTCGGCGTAGTAGGTGTATACCAACGAGCGGTCACCGGCGGCCAGTTGCTCGGCCGCGAGATCCATGCGCTCCTCGCCGGAGAGGCGCCCGTGGAACGTGCCGCCGCTCAGCGCGATCTGAGTGAGGGGCGTGTTCTGGAAGGCCGGTGACGAGACCTGCGCCGTGTGCACGCCCGCCTGGTCGGCGAGTTGGAAGATCGTGGGGTGCGGCTGCCATACGCGCGGCGCGGTCCACGGCTGCCAGCGCAACTGGTTCATCAGCTCGTCCGTCTCCGGGTTCCGCACGGTGTAGCCCGGCAGCCCGTGCGCGCCCGGCGGCAGGCCGGTGCCCACGGAGGCGAGCGAGGTCGCGGTGGTCGCCGGGTAACCCACGGTGATCGGACGGCCCGTGCCGCCGCGTGACGACGCCAGCAGCGAGGTCAGGAACGGGGCCTCGTCCGGGTGCGCCTTCAGCTGCTCCCAGCCCAGCCCGTCGATCAGAAACACGCAGTTCCGGTCGGCGGTGGCCAGCTCCGGGATGAGGGCGGTCGTCCCGGGCACGTCCATGCCTGCCGCGAGGGTGGGCAGGAGATCGGCCAGCGAGCCGACGCCGTACTCGGGCACGGGCGCGGAGCCGACGGCGAGCGGTTCCGGATGGTCCCAGAAGGGAGAGGCAGGGGCGGGCACGGAGCGCCCTCCGTCATGGGCCGGCGGAGACGGGTGGGACATCAGTGCGTGACATCCGCGGTCGCCTCGGAGAGCGACTGTGCGAAGGCGAGCGTCTGCCGTACGGCGTCCGGGCCGTCCCCGGCCTCACTGACGCGCAGGCTGAGGTCGTCCGCCGTCGCGCTGCCCGTGTACCCGTGGTCCGCCTCGCAGTTGGGGTCGCCACAGGCCGCCGGCTCCAGGTCGAGGCGGGAGACCGCGCCCCAGCCGATGGTCAGCACGACCTCGCGCGGCAGCGTGCCCGGGACGTACTTCTCCGGGTTGGCGACGACCCTGCTGAGTACGACCGACGAGATCCGGCCGAGCTTCACGGATTCGGTGGACGTCGTCGCGTACGGCGTCGGCGACGTACTGTCCGCCGCCTGCTCGTCGGTGTGGCTCACGATGAAGCGGGTGCCGGTGAGGACGAGCACGGTCACATGGCGACGCACCTCGTTGGCGTCGAAGGTCGTCTCCTGATGGACCAGATACGACTGGATGGCCTCGCCGCCCACAGCGGCCTCCACCGCCTCGGCCACGAGGGCCGGGTAGTAGCCGCTGCGCTCGATCGCCGCTCGCAGCCCCTGCGTCGTCGTACTGGTCTTGGCCATGACGCCCATCCTACGGGGGCGCACTGACTGCGAGGCACCGCTCAGTACACAGGAAGTGTGCGCGGGCCGAGGTCGTCGCGGGCGGGCGGGGGCGCGAGCCGCACTGAGGCGCCGAGCGCGGTCAGACCGCGCGGGGCGACGACCACGGGCTCCAGGGCCACGGAGACGACCTCCGGGTGGTCGTCGACGAGGCGCGACAGGCGCAGCAGCAGTTCTTCCAGTGCTTCCGTGTCGACCGGTGCCGAGCCACGCCAGCCGAAGAGGAGCGGCGCGGTCCGGATCGACCGGACCAGCGAGGCCGCCTCCCGGTCAGTGACCGGAATCAGTCGGTGCGCGGTATCCCCGAGCAGCTCCGACGCGGCCCCGGCGAGCCCGAACGAGAGCACCGCTCCCACCGCCGGGTCTATGACCGCGCGGACGACGGTGTCCACCCCGCGCGGCGCCATCGGCTGCACCACCGGACGCAGCACCGCGGGCGTCCCGAAGAGGCTGGTCAACTCGGCGTACGCCCGCCGCAGTTGCTCCTCGTTCGCCAGATCCAGCCGTACGCCGCCCAGGTCGGCGCGGTGTCGCAGGTGCGGGGCGGTGGTCTTGAGCGCCACGGGATAACCGAGGTGGTCCGCCGCCGCGACGGCGTCGTCGGGCGTAGGCGCGGGCAGGGCGCGGCGTACGTCGATGCCGTACCGCCCGAGCAGCGCGTGGGTGTCGTCGGGGCCGAGGGTGAGCCCTCCCAGGGATCCGTTGCCGAGGAGTCCGGCGATCTGCTCGGCGGCGCCCTTCTCGTCGATGTCCTCGTACTCGGGGACCCGGCCGGGCTCGGCCGCCTCGCGGCGCCACTGGCTGTAGTTGACCGCTTCGGCCAGGGCCCGGACGGCACGCTCGGCGGCGGGATAGGCGGGGATGGGGCGGGACTCCTCGACAGGGGTGCGCACCGCGGGGCGTTCCGCCACAGGGGGCACCTGGGGCTCGGTGGCCTGGGGCGCCGTACTGGTGGCCGCGGAGAGCGCCTCGGCGAGCCCGCCGAGTTCGACGTGGACCACGAGCACCGGCTTCGCCGGGGATGCCGCCGCGGCCGAGCGGAGTGCCTCGGCCAGGGGCGCGTCGGCCGGGGACCTCTCCCCCACCGCCGGGATTGCGGTGACCACGACGGCGTCACAGGCGTCGTCGGCCAGCGCGTGCGAGAGCGCGGCGTGGAAGTCCTGCGTGGACGCCGCCGTGGTCAGGTCCATGGGCGGCAGCGGCCGCAGGCCCTCGGCCAGACACGCGTCGTACGTGAGCAGTCCCAGCGACTCGGAGTTCCCGAGGATCGCCACGCGAGGCCCGGCGGGGAGAGGCTGGCGTGCCAGCAGGAGTCCCGCGTCGACCAGCTCGGTGATCGTGTCCACCCGGATGACCCCGGCCTGCCGCAGCAGCTCGGAGACGGTCGCGTAGGGAAGCCGCGTGGCGCGTACGGCGTGCCCGGGGGGTGTGGCGCCGCTGTGCCGCGCCCCTTGCACGACGACGAGCGGCTTGGCCGCTGCGGTACGCCGCGCGAGACGCGTGAACTTCCGCGGGTTCCCGATGGACTCGAGGTACATGAGCGCGACATCGGTGTCGGGGTCGTCGTACCAGTACTGCAGTACGTCGTTGCCGGACACGTCCGCGCGATTGCCCGAGGAGACGAACGTGGACACTCCGGTCACGCCCGTGACGCCGCCGCCGCGCCGGTACAGCCGGGACAGCAGCGCGATCCCGATGGCGCCGGACTGCGCGAACAGACCGATCCGCCCGGGCCGCGGCATCTCGGGCGCGAGGGAGGCGTTGAGCCGAACCTCCGGGGAGGTGTTGATGACTCCGAACGCGTTGGGACCGATGATGCGCATGCCGTACGTGCGCGCCTGGCGCACGAGCTCGCGCTGGCGGTCCCGGCCCTCGGGGCCGCTCTCGGCGTAGCCCGCGGAGATCACGACGAGTCCCTGTACGCCGTGCTCACCGCACTCCGCGACGGCCTGGGGGACATGCTCGGCCGGGACGGCGACGACAGCGAGGTCGACGGGCTCGGCGATGTCGCGGATCGAGCGGTGCGCCGGAACGCCGGCGAGCTCCTTCTCCTGAAGTGCGCTGTTCACCGCGTACAGACGCCCGGTGAACCCGACGTCGCGAAGGTTCTCGAGGACGCTGCGGCCCACGCCCCCTGGAGTGCGGCCGGCGCCGATGACGGCGACCGAACCCGGCGCGAGCAGTCGCGCCACGGACCGGGCCTCGGCTCGCTGCTCCCGCGCGCGCTGCACGGCCAGCGAGCGGTCGGTGGGCTCCAGGTCGAACTCCAGGCGTACGACGCCGTCTTCGAAGCTGCGCTTCTGCTGGTAGCCGGCGTCCGTGAACACCTTGATCATCTTGGAGTTGGCGGGCAGCACCTCGGCGGCGAACCGGCGGATGCCGCGTTCGCGGGCCACGGCGGCGACGTGCTCGAGGAGCGCCGAGGCCACGCCACGGCCCTGGTGCGCGTCCTGCACGAGGAAGGCGACCTCGGCCTCGTCGGCGGGAGAGGAGGCGGGCAGCCCCTCGGCGTTGATGCGGTCGTAGCGTACCGTGGCGATGAACTCGCCGCCGACCGTGGCCGCGAGTCCCACCCGGTCCACAAAGTCGTGGTGCGTGAAGCGGTGGACGTCCTTGGCGGACAGGCGCGGGTACGGCGCGAAGAAGCGGTAGTACTTCGACTCGTCGGACACCTGCTCGTAGAAGCTGACCAGGCGGTCGGCGTCCTCGGCCGTGATCGGCCGGATGCGCGCGGTGCCGCCGTCACGCAGCACGACGTCGGCCTCCCAGTGGGCGGGGTACTCGTGCCGGTCCGACGAGGTCTGCATGGGCCCCAGAGTACGGCTCGCCTCCGACAGGAGCGCGGGGCAGGCTCGGGCCCGACGTCCGGCCCGGGTTCGGGACTCCACGCCCATTCCGGAGGCGGCTTCACGTATGGAACAATGGTCTAGACAACTGTGAACACCTGAAGGGCAGCATCACATGGCTGAGCGCCGCGTCAACGTCGGCTGGGCCGAGGGCCTCCACGCCCGCCCCGCCTCCATCTTCGTCCGTGCGGCCACGGCCGCCGGCGTCCCCGTGACGATCGCCAAGGAAGGCGGCAACCCCGTCAACGCCGCTTCCATGCTTGCGGTACTGGGCCTGGGCGCCCAGGGCGGCGAGGAGATCGTCCTGGCCTCCGACGCCGAGGGCGCGGACGCCGCGCTCGACCGCCTCGCGAAGCTGGTCGCCGAGGGCCTCGAGGAGCTTCCCGAAACGGTCTGAGCGCAAGCCGGCCTTTCCAAAAGAATCACTCGCGCACACGCCAAAGGGCTCGCCTGGAATATCAGGCGGGCCCTTTGCATTTCCTGATTGCGGGCAGCAAAAATAATCCCCCCGCGAATTACTCCTCTTTGTATACGGTGCTCGTGTTAATGCCGCAGGCCCGTCACGTTTACGGGATGTTGCGAAGTCCTCACACGCTCCACGCGATCACCGCGGCCGGGAAAGCGCAGCCGGTGCGTGGTCGCCGCCCGCTCGGTGTGCAGCGCCGTGATCGACCGGGCCCGCTCGCTGTCGCCGCGCGCGACGGCGTCCACGATGCCGCCGTGCTCCGCCCAGGACTCGGCGGGATGGGCCGACGCCTCGACCGCGTACATCCACGCGATCTTGTGCCGCAGCTGGGTGAGCATCGAGGTCAGCGCGGGGCTGCCCGAGGCCTGCGCGAGCGTCTCGTGGAACCAGCCGCCCAGGGAGCGCAGATCCTCGCTGTGCCCTCGCCTGGCCCGCTCCTGGCCCAGCCTGACCAGGCCGCGCAGCACCTTGAGGTGTGCCTCGGTACGGCGCTGGGCGGCGCGTGCGGCACCCAACGGCTCCAGGAGCATGCGCATCTCCAGGAGGTCGGCGGCCTCCTCCTCGGTGGGTTCCGCGACGCACGCGCCCGCGTGCCGACGGGTGACGACGAAGCCCTCGGCCTCCAGAGTGCGCAGCGCCTCACGCACGGGGACGCGCGAGACGCCGTAGCGACGCGCGAGCAGTTCTTCGGTGAGCCGGCTGCCGCGCTCGTAGACACCCGCGACGATGTCGTCACGGATCGCCGTGCATACCGAGTGCGCGGGAATACGCATGACCCGACCTCCGCCTTAATCCCCGCGAAAACGCGGTCGATCGACGCTTGCCCGGTGACTCTATTGCAGAAAGCCGGAAATTCCGACGGCGGACCGGAATCCGTGGGTATTTTTTGGACACACCGGGACTTGGAACGGGCAGTCATCCCGTCATACGCAGGAAAGCCCCGGCTCGGTGAGCCGGGGCCTTCGAGAGCGATGCGATGGTCGTCAGACGTTCACACCGTGCGAGCGGAGGTAGGCGAGGGGGTCGATGTCCGAGCCGTACTCCGCGGACGTACGCGCCTCGAAGTGGAGGTGCGCCCCCGTGACGTTGCCGGTGGCCCCGGAGAGGGCGATCTGCTGGCCCGGAGTGACCTTCTGGCCGACGGAGACGGAGATGGACGACAGGTGGGCGTACTGGGTGTACGTGCCGTCGTTCATCTTGATGACGACCTGGTTGCCGTACGAGCCCTCCCAACCGGCCTCGACGACGCTGCCGGAGCCCACGGCGTGCACCGCCGTGCCGCTGGCGGCGTGGAAGTCGATGCCGGTGTGGCTGCCGGAGGACCAGAGGGAGCCGCCGCTCTGGTAGCCGGTGGAGACGTACGAACCGCTGATCGGCGCCTTGTAGGAGCTGAGGAGCTTGCGCTCGGCCTCGCGGGCCGCGCGCTCCTTGGCCTCACGTTCCTTCTCGGCCTTCTCCTTGGCCTGCTCCGCGGCCCGCTTCCTGGCGGCCTCCTGGGCGGCCTTCTTGAGAGCCTCGGCCTCCACGGCCGCCTGCTCCTGAGCGGCGGCCTGGGCGTCGAGCTGCTCGGCGACCGAGTCGCGGATGGTGATGGCCTGGGTAAGCCCGGTCTGCTCGGCCGAGGGCTCCTCGGCGGCGAGCGCCGGGGCGGCCAGGGTGCCGATGACACCGGTGGTGGCGAGCGCCGCGACCCCCACGGTCTTCGTGGACGTGCGCTTCGTGCGGCTCGGACGACGGTGCTTCCCGGTGGCGCGCGTGAACGCCATGAAGTGGCTGGTCCTTTCCTTCCCTCTCGCCTACCGGGTTAGCTGACGGGTTCGGAGCAGGAAGGTCTCCTACGAGCCCCCTCCAGGAGGGCGCCCGATTCACCCCAGGGACTGCGATGGGTCCCCGGCTCCCCTGGCTCGCGCCGTACGGGGACTCGGCGATGACTGTCCGGTGCCGCGGATGCGACGCACTGCCTGACGAACAGCCGGACTGACGCTAAGCGGGCCGTCGTGCAACCAACAAACGGAACACGGGATTTGTAGCGCATGCCACAGGGCAGACAGGCAACCACCCTGCCAATACGGACAAACTGTCCGGCAGGTCCGACAGGCAGGGGCCCTGGAGCCTCATCGGTCTCCAGGGCCCCACCGTGCCGGCCGGCACTACTCGGCCGTGACAACGCTCACTTCACCGATTCCGAGCGCCTTGACGGGCTCCTCGATCGTCGCGGCGTCCCCCACGAGGACGGTCACCAGACGGTCCATCGGGAAGGCGCTCACGGCGGCCGCGGTGGCCTCCACGGTGCCCGTGGCGGCGAGTTGCTGGTACAGCGTCGCCTGGTAGTCGTCGGGCAGATGCTGCTCGACCTGATCGGCGAGCGTGCCCGCGACGGCGGCCGCGGTCTCGTACTTGAGGGGCGCCACACCCACCAGGTTCTGTACGGCGACGTCGCGCTCGGGGTCCGTCAGACCCTCGGCCGCGAGCGTGCGCAGCACCTTCCAGAGGTCGTCGAGCGCCGGTCCCGTGTTCGGGGTGTCCACGGAGCCGCTGATGGCGAGCATCGCGGCACCGGTGCCGTCCGGTGCGGAGCGCAGCACCTGGCCGAAGGCCCGCACCCCGTAGGTGTATCCCTTCTCCTCGCGCAGGACGCGGTCCAGGCGCGAGGTGAGGGTGCCGCCGAGGCAGTACGTGCCGAGCACCTGGGCGGGCCAGACACGGTCGTGCCGGTCGGCGCCGACGCGGCCGATGAGCAGCTGCGTCTGCACCGCTCCGGGGCGGTCGACGATGATCACGCGGCCGGTGTCGTCGGCGGTCACCGGCGGCACGGGACGCGCCTCGGCCGACGAGCCGGTCCAGGCGCCGAGCGTGTCGCCGAGCAGCGCGCCGAGGTCGACGCCGGTGAGGTCGCCGACGACGACCGCGGTGGCCGTGGCGGGGCGTACGTGCTTCTCGTAGAAGGCGCGCACGGCCGCCGAGTCGATGTTCTCGACCGTCTCCTCGCTGCCCTGGCGCGGGCGCGACATGCGCGAGGCCGCCGGGAAGAGCTGCTTGGAGAGCTCCTTGGCGGCCCGGCGGGCCGGGTTGGCGGTCTCGTGCGGGATCTCGTCGAGCCGGTTGCGGACGAGCCGTTCGACCTCGCTGTCCTCGAAAGCGGGTGCCCTCAGGGCGTCGGCAAGCAGGCCGAGCGCCTTGGCGAGCCTTGACACGGGGACTTCGAGGCTCAGGCGTACGCCCGGGTGGTCGGCATGCGCGTCGAGCGTGGCGCCGCAGCGCTCCAGCTCCGCGGCGAACTCCTCGGCGGAGTGCTTGTCGGTGCCCTCGGAGAAGGCGCGCGCCATGATCGTGGCGACGCCGTCCAGGCCCTGCGGCTCGGCCTCCAGCGGTGCGTCCAGGAGGACCTCGACGGCCACGACCTGCTGGCCCGGGCGGTGGCAGCGCAGCACCGTCAAGCCGTTGTCGAGCGAGCCGCGCTCGGGCGCGGGGAAAGCCCAGGGCTTGGGTTCGCCCGCCTGCGGCTGGGGGTGGAAGTCCATGGTCACGGTGACTCCGGTCACTGGGCCGTCTCCTCGTCGTCCTCGTCGTCCTCGTCGGTGGCGATCGGCTCGTACACGAGCACCGCGCGGTTGTCGGGGCGCAGGCGGGACTTGGCGACCTCCTGGACCTCCTCGGCTGTGACGTCGAGCACGCGCTGGACGGCGGTCAGGGCGAGCTGCGGGTCGCCGAACAGCACCGCGTACCGGCACAGCTCGTCGGCGCGGCCCGCGACCGTACCGAGCCGGTCCAGCCACTCGCGCTCCAACTGGGCCTGGGCGCGCTCCATTTCCTCGGCCGTGGGGCCCTCCTCGGCGAACCGGGCGAGCTCCTCGTCGACGGCGGCCTCGATGACGGGGACCTCGACATCGCCGGAGGTCTTCACGTCGAGCCATCCCAGGGAGGGCGCTCCGGCGAGGCGCAGCAGGCCGAACCCGGCCGCGACCGCGGTGCGGTCACGGCGTACGAGCCGGTTGTAGAGGCGGGACGACTCGCCGCCGCCGAGGACGGTCAGAGCGAGGTCGGCCGCGTCACTCGCGCGCGTGCCGTCCTCGGGCAGCCGGTAGGCGGCCATCAGGGCGCGCGCCGGGACCTCCTCCTCGACGACTTCGCGCAGCTGCTCACCGATGGTGTCCGGCAGGGCCCCGTCGCGCGGAGCGGGCTTGCCGTCGTGCCCGGGGATGGAGCCGAAGTACTTCTCCACCCAGGCGAGCGTCGCCTCCGGGTCGATGTCGCCGACGATCGACAGGACCGCGTTGTTCGGCGCGTAGTAGGTGCGGAAGAACGCGCGCGCGTCCTCCAGGGTCGCCGCGTCCAGGTCGGCCATCGACCCGATCGGGGTGTGGTGGTACGGGTGGCCCTCCGGGTACGCGAGAGCGGTCAGCTTCTCGAAAGCGGTGCCGTAGGGGACGTTGTCGTAGCGCTGGCGGCGCTCGTTCTTGACGACGTCCCGCTGGTTCTCCATCGACTCCTCGTCGAGCGCGGCGAGCAGCGAGCCCATGCGGTCGGCCTCCAGCCAGAGGGCGAGCTCCAGCTGGTGGGCGGGCATGGTCTCGAAGTAGTTGGTGCGCTCGAAGCTGGTCGTGCCGTTGAGCGAACCGCCCGCGCCCTGCACGAGCTCGAAGTGGCCGTTGCCCTTCACCTGGCCCGAGCCCTGGAACATCAGGTGCTCGAAGAGGTGGGCAAGTCCGGTACGACCCTTGACCTCGTGGCGCGAGCCGACGTCGTACCAGAGGCACACCGCCGCGACCGGGGTCAGGTGGTCCTCGGAGAGCACCACGCGCAGACCGTTGGCCAGGCGGTGCTCGGTCGCTGTCAGCCCGCCGGAGCCGGCCTCGATGGTGGCCGTGTGACCCATGGGCATGTACATCCCTTCGATCGCGGAAAACTGCCGAATTCCTGCTAGTCATGCCACTGTATGCAAGCGCACCGACAGCTGGCGAAGTTCCCGGAGCGGGTACGCCGAGAGCGAGCGGACCTGGGCCCCCGGGGGCTCCAACAGATGGGTCGTGGTCCGCGTTGTCAGTGGCGCGGTCCACAATGGAGGGCGTCAGATCCCGTTCTTGCCCCGGCAGACACTGTGAAGGAGTCGCAGCAGCGATGGCCCGCCGCAGCACGAAGACCCCGCCGCCCGACGACTTCGAGGAGCGGATCCTCGACATCGACGTCGTCGACGAGATGCAGGGCTCCTTCCTCGAGTACGCGTACTCGGTCATCTATTCCAGGGCCCTGCCGGACGCCCGCGACGGCCTGAAGCCCGTGCACCGCCGCATCGTCTATCAGATGAACGAGATGGGGCTGCGCCCCGAGCGCGGCTATGTGAAGTGTGCCCGCGTCGTCGGCGAGGTCATGGGTAAGCTCCACCCGCACGGCGACGCGTCGATCTACGACGCCCTCGTGCGCCTGGCTCAGCCCTTCTCCATGCGCCTGCCCCTGGTCGACGGCCACGGCAACTTCGGTTCGCTGGGCAATGACGACCCGCCGGCCGCCATGCGGTACACCGAGTGCCGGATGGCCGACGCGACGTCGTTGATGACGGAGTCGATCGACGAGAACACGGTCGACTTCGCACCGAACTACGACGGCCAGGAGCGGGAGCCGGGCGTCCTCCCGGCCGCGTATCCGAACCTGCTGGTGAACGGCGCGCAGGGCATCGCCGTCGGCATGGCCACGAACATGCCGCCGCACAACCTCGGAGAGGTCATCGCGGCCGCCCGCCACCTGATCCGCCACCCGGGAGCCGATCTCGAAACGCTGATGAAGCACGTCCCGGGGCCCGACCTGCCCACCGGCGGCCGCATCGTCGGCCTCTCCGGGATCAGGGACGCCTATGAGTCCGGCCGCGGCAGCTTCAAGATCCGCGCGACGGTCGCCGTGGAGAACGTGACGGCGCGCCGCAAGGGCCTCGTCGTCACCGAGCTGCCCTTCACCGTGGGCCCGGAGAAGGTGATCGCCAAGATCAAGGACCTGGTCGGCGCCAAGAAGCTGCTGGGCATCGCCGACGTCAAGGACCTCACGGACCGCGCGCACGGCCTGCGTCTGGTCATCGAGATCAAGAACGGCTTCGTGCCGGAGGCCGTCCTGGAGCAGCTCTACAAGCTGACGCCGATGGAGGAGTCCTTCGGCATCAACAACGTCGCGCTGGTGGACGGCCAGCCGCTCACCCTCGGCTTCAAGGAGCTCCTGGAGGTCTACCTCGACCACCGCTTCGAGGTGGTACGCCGCCGCAGCGAGTTCCGCCGCGGCAAGAAGCGCGACCGGCTGCATCTGGTCGAGGGTCTGCTGGTCGCCCTCCTGGACATCGACGAGGTCATCCGCCTCATCCGCTCCAGCGAGAACTCCGCGCAGGCCAAGGAGCGCCTGATGGAGCGCTTCTCGCTGAGCGAGATCCAGACGCAGTACATCCTGGACACCCCGCTGCGCCGTCTCACCAAGTTCGACCGCATCGAGCTGGAGTCGGAGCGTGACCGGCTCCATCGCGAGATCGACGAGCTGACCGCCATCCTGGATTCGGACGCGGAGCTGCGCAAGCTGGTGTCGGGCGAACTGGCCGCGGTGGCCAAGAAGTTCGGCACTCCACGGCGCACGGTGCTGCTGGAGTCCTCCGGTGCGGCCGCCACGGTGGTGCCGCTGCAGGTGGCCGACGACCCGTGCCGGGTGCTGCTGTCGTCGACAGAACTTCTCGCGCGTACGGCGAACGGTGACCCCTTCGGGGAGAGCGACGGCAAGCGCGTCAAGCACGATCTGATCGTCTCCGCCGTTCCGGCGACGGCCCAGGGCGAGGTGGGCGCGGTCACGTCGACAGGACGACTGCTGCGGATCAATGTCATCGACCTCCCCCAGCTGCCAGAGACGGCCACGGCGCCCAACCTCTCCGGGGGCGCGCCGATCTCGGAGTTCCTCACCCTGGAGGGCGACGAGAAGGTGGTCTGTCTGACGACCCTCGACGAGTCGTCGCCGGGCCTCGCACTCGGCACACAGCAGGGTGTCGTCAAGCGTGTGGTGCCCGACTACCCCTCCAACAGGGAGGAGCTGGAGGTCATCACGCTCAAGGAGGGCGACCGGATCGTCGGCGCGGCCGAGCTGCGCACGGGCGAGGAGGACCTCGTCTTCATCACCGACGACGCCCAACTGCTGCGCTACCAGGCTTCCCTGGTCCGCCCGCAGGGCCGGCCCGCGGGCGGTATGACGGGCATCAAGCTCACCGAAGGGGCCAAGGTGATCTCCTTCACCGTCGTCGACCCGGCCGTGGAGGCCGTCGTCTTCACGGTGGCGGGCTCGCGCGGCACGCTCGACGACTCGGTCCAGACGACCGCCAAGCTGACGCCCTTCGACCAGTACCCGCGCAAGGGCCGCGCCACGGGCGGCGTGCGCTGTCAGCGGTTCCTGAAGGGCGAGGACTGCCTGAGCCTGGCCTGGGCCGGTCCGGTTCCGGCACGCGCCGCGCAGAAGAACGGCACGCCGGCCGAGCTGCCGGAGATGGACCCGCGCCGCGACGGCTCGGGCGTCTCGCTGCCCAAGACGGTGTCGGTGGTGGCGGGGCCGGTGTGATCAGTCCGGGGAGGCCGGTGTAGTCACCTGGGAGGCCGGTGCAGTCAGGCCTGTCGGATCCGTTCCGTGGCTCACGGGCTGTGTTCCGTGGCCTCCGGGCTCTGCTCCGGCACATAGCGCAGGACGCCCCACATGCTGTGCTCATCGGCGTGTGGGGCGTCCTCTTTGCACGCCTCCAGTTCCTTGCCAAGGGCAGAGGTGTCGACGCCGGAGCCGATGAGGACGAGCTGGGTGAGGCGCTCACCCGGGGGCCAGGGCTCCGGATGGAAACGCAGGAAACGCCCCACGGCGTGCACGGTGTACCGGTTACGGGTGTCGGCGGCGCCGAAGTCGACGTACCCCTTGATGCGGTAGAGGCCCTCGGGCCTGCTGTCGAGGAAGTCCATCAACCTGCGGGGGCTGAGGGGCACTTCGGAGGTGAAATCGAGGGACTCGTAGGCGGAGTGCAGGTGTCCGGCGTGACGGTCGCCGTGCTCAGGACCGTCCTCATGACCGTGCTCATGACCGGGCCCATCTCCGTGCTCGTCACCGTCGTCATGGAGGTCGTCGAAGGACAGCTGCCCGATCCGCTCCCTCGATGGTTTGCAGTCGAAGAGGAGCTCGGGGGCGATCCGCCCGTACACGGCGGAGACGACGGCGGCGCGGTCGGTGAGTGTCCGGACGAGACGGAGTACCCGCTCGGGGTCCTCGGCCCGGTCCTCCTTGTTGACGACCACGAGGTCGGCGAGGGCGAGGTGGCGGTCGATCTCGGGATGCTTCTCCCGGGTGTCGTCGAACTCGGCGGCGTCGACGACCTCGACGAGTCCACCGTAGACGACGCGCGGGTTCTCGCTGGCAAGGAGCATCCGTACGAGCTCCTGCGGCTCGGCGAGGCCGCTCGCCTCGATGACGATGACGTCGATGCCGGTGGAGGGGTGGGCGAGCCGCTCCAGATAGTCGTCGAGTTCACTGGCGTCGACGGCGCAGCACAGGCAGCCGTTCCCGAGGGAGACGGTGGAGTCGCCGAGCGCGCCGGCGACCGCCATCGCGTCGATCTCGATCGCGCCGAAGTCATTGACGACGGCCCCGATACGGCTGCCTCCGCTGCGGTGCAGGAGGTGGTTCAGCAAGGTGGTCTTCCCGGAGCCCAGGAAGCCGGCAAGGACGACGACCGGGATCTGCTGGGGGCTCGCTGGACTCAACGCGCGACCTCTCTCACACCGATGCGTGCACCGGCTCGTAAACCGGCGCTCGTTACGAGGAATGAATGCCGACTCAGGATACGAGCCGGTGGAAACCCCGCGAAGTGAACGATTGTTAGCGGCGCTCACGGGGCACACGTTGGGCATGGCGCCAGGAAACGTGACCCGCGCTTCCCTCTGTGCGCCCTCCTCGCCGCCTCCCAGCCGATCAGAGCCGCTCGGCACTCTGGAAGACGGCAAGCGTGCGCCGCCCATCGCTCGCCGGTCCGCTCCCTGTCGACCCGCACCCGACGACCGGCGGACGGTCGCCTGATCCGGGGGTTGACATGGTCACACAGAATCACGGGGTACGTGGGTTGAGCGCCGCAGCCGCGGTGCTCGCGCTGACGGCCGCCGGTGCCGTCGCCGCCCTGGCCGCACAGCGCCGCGCTCTGGAGGGCCAGTTCCGCGACTACGCGGACCTGCTGCGACGCATGGAGACCCTGGAGGCGGAGCGCCGGCGCGAGTCCCGACGCGCCGAGCTCATCGAGTACCAGCGGGATCATCGAAATCTGCTGATGAAGGCGATTCACGACCCGAGCCTGCTCCCGGTGGTGGACACCTACGACCGCCAGTTGCCGCCGGAGACGCAGCGCCAGTATCTCTTCGCCAACGCCCTCTACGTGCACGCCCTGCACGGTTACCGGATCGGCGTCCTCACCCTCCCCGAGCTGCGCGGTCACATACGGGGGATATTCCAGAGCACCAAGGTCCGCGAGTACTGGGACGCCACCCGGCACCACAGGGCGAGCCTGCAGGACGGGTCCGAGGAGGCTCAAATCGGCGCAATGGTGGATGAGTTGCTGCAGGAACTGGACGAAGCCGAGACCGACGAATGGTGGGTGATCGGCGAGACTCCAGACGAGTGAGGTCGCGGAATCACTCACACGGAGCCCGTCCCGCCACACCACCGGTCGCCTCAGGCGCTAGGTTGTCCCCGCCTGCCCGGAGCACACCCGCCACAGCAGGCGTCATACGTCCTCGCCTGCCTCGGCCACACCCCCGGTCTCGGCAGGCGATGTCATCACTGCCAACCAAGGACCGGGATCCACTTGAAGATCGTGCGCCGTATCGGTGCGTCTCCCCGCGAGAGAGGAAGTGTGTCGGGCCAGACCTGCCCCGACATCTTTGAACTGCAGGACGGACGTTTTGCAGTGATCGGCACGGACAGCACGGAACAGCTCGATGCCGAGCTGCCCTCCGACGCCGCCCGTGCCGACTACGAGCGGATCGTAGTGATCACCCGCGAGACGCTTATCCGCGCAAAAGCCGATATTCCGGACGCATAGTAGCCGACCTCGGATCGGTCCTCCCCTGAGATCCGATCCGAGGCTCTATACCGTCAGCAACTCGGCACCGGCTGGGGCGCAGGCGCTCCCACATACCGGGCCCCCGGACGGATGATCTTCGAATCCTCCGCCTGTTCCAGGATGTTGGCACACCAGCCGACGACGCGGGCCGTGGCGAAGGTGGGCGTGAACATCTCACGAGGGACGCCGCACAGCTCCATGACGACGCCCGCGTAGAACTCGACGTTGGCGTGCAGTTCACGACCGGGCTTGAGCTCCGCGAGGATCGCCTCCACACGGCGCTCGACTTCGACGGCGAGGTCGACACGTGGGCCGCCGAACCGCTGGGCGATACCGCGGAGCATGCGGGAGCGCGGGTCCTCGGTGCGGTAGACGGCGTGGCCGAAGCCCATGATGCGGTCGCCCGCCAGGACGCGTCCGCGCACCCAGGAGTCGATGCGGTCAGGCGTACCGATCGCATCCAGGGTGTCCAGGGCCC
This sequence comes from Streptomyces montanus, assembly GCF_005786655.1. NCBI lineage: Bacteria > Bacillati > Actinomycetota > Actinomycetes > Kitasatosporales > Streptomycetaceae > Streptomyces > Streptomyces montanus. The sequence goes on along the minus strand of NZ_VBZC01000003.1, from coordinate 106,710 downwards.
GGCTCGGGGCGCCGCCGTGCAGCGGTCCGGAGAGGGCCCCCACCGCACCCACAAGACAGGCCGCCACATCCGCCCCTGTCGACGTGATCACCCGGGCAGTGAATGTTGATGCATTGAATCCATGGTCAATGGTTGAGATCAAGTACTGCTCGACGGCTCGGGCGTGCTCCGGGTCCGGCTCCGAACCGGTCAGCATGTAGAGATAGTTGGCGGCATGGGGCAGATCCTCGCGTGGCTCGACGGGCTCGAGACCACGGCCGAGCCGGTGAAGCGCCGTCAGCAGCGTCGGTACGGCGGCCGCCATGGCGAGTGTGTCCGCACGGCGCCGGTCCGCGTCGATGTCGTACACCGGCCGGAACCCGAGCGCGGCGCCGAGCAGGGACAGCGCGGTCCGCATCCCGGCCAGCGGCCCGGAACGCCCGCTCGCCGCCGCGATCGCGGGCAGCACTGCCCGCACCTCGTCGGGCAGTCGCCGCATGGCCGCCGTCCGCGTCAGGAAGGCGGAACGCTGTGCCGCGTCCGGCAGTTCACCGTGGACCAGCAGGTGCCACACATCCTCGAAGCCGCGTGACTGCGCGAGGTCGACGGCGGAGTACTGGCGATAGTGATAGAAGCCCTCGAACCCTCTGACGTCACCCAGCACGGTGTCGGTGACGACGACGCCCGCGAGTCCTCGCGGCACGTCGACGGGGGCGGTCGCGGCCTGGTTGATCGACATGTTTCCTCCCTGGACTTGATTCGACTGTCCATGCTTGACTTAATTTCTGTCAATATTGATTGAATCAATCCCAATCATGCAGAACCCCGCCGCAGATACGGTGACGCCCATGAGAGATCAAGAACCGGCCCCTGGACACGAGGGCCGGCGGATCAGCACCAAGAAGACCGCCGAGCTGCTCGGCGTGAAGCCCGAGACCGTGTACGCGTATGTGAGCCGCGGACAGCTCAGCAGCCGACGCGATCCGGGTGGCCGCGGCAGCACCTTCGACGCCAAGGAGGTGGAGGCGCTCGCGCGACGCAACAGGCGGGGTGCGAGCGAGGGTTCACCGAGTGCGGGCAAGTTCTCCCTCCGCACCCGCATCACCCTGATCGACAAGGACCGCTACTACTTCCGGGGCGTCGACGCGACCGAACTGGCCACGCGCCACTCCTACGAAGAGGTCGCCGAATGGCTGTGGACGGGCACCATGCGCCCGGGGGCGTCCTTCACCGCCCCGGAGGCGTCCGTCGCCGTCGCCCGCCGCGCCGTCGACGCGCTGCCCGAGCACACGAGTCCGACAGACCGGCTCCGCGTGGCGACCATCGCCGCGGCCACCGTGGACCCCCTGCGCTTCGACCTCTCCGAGGAGTCGGTGCTCGGCACCGCGCGCACCCTCATCCCCACGCTCGTCGCCGCCCTCCCGCCCCTGCGGCACGACCATCGGGACCGAGGTCCGCTCGCGAACCGCCTGTGGGCGCGGCTCAGCGGCAGGAAAGCCGACGACGCCTCACTGCGGGCCCTGGACACCGCGCTTGCCCTGCTCGTGGACCACGACCTGGCCGCCTCGACCCTCGCCGTCCGGGTCGCCGCGTCCGCCCGCGCACACGCGTACGCCGCCGTCTCGGCGGGCCTGGGCGTCCTGGAAGGGCCCCTGCACGGAGCGGCCGGCGGACTCGCGCACCGGCTGCTCATGGACGTACTGGACCGGGGCTCAGCGACGCCCGTGGTCGCGGACGAACTGCGCGCCGGACGCCGCATCCCGGGACTCGGCCACATCCTCTACCCGGCCGAGGACCCCCGTGCGCGTGCGCTGTTCGCCCTCCTGGAGGACGTTCCCGGGGCGGAGCCCGCCCTGGCGGCAGCTCACGACATCGTCGCCACCACCGCCCGCCACGCCCCTCTGCACGCCAACGTCGACCTGGCCCTCGCCGTCCTCACGGCCGCGTCCGGCATGCACGCGTCCGCGAGCGAAACGATCTTCGCCGTCGCCCGCACGGCGGGCTGGATCGCCCACATCCTGGAGGAGTACGAGGAGCCTCCGATGCGTATGCGTCCGAGCGGGCAGTACGCGGGGCCGCGGCCACCTCAGCCACTTCCGAACCACTGACAACAGGAGCACCGGAAGTCACTCCTGTCCAACTCAGGTTAGGCTCACCTTCGTGAGTACGTGCACGAAGGCCTCCTGGGATCTGGACGAGCCCCTCGCGGGGACCGCAGCCACCGCGAGGACGTGGCTGCTGCTGGAGCAGCCCGGCCCCTGGGGTGCCTCCGCGCTGACCTCGAGCCATCTGGACCCCGCGCTCGGTCGCGCTCTTGAGAAGGCCGTGGAGAACACCGGCGTGCGCATCGCCCTGATCCGCCGGCCGGGACGGCACGCCGACTGCCGCACCATCGCCGAGCGCCAGGTGTACGCGGCCCACACCGCTCCCGGAAACACATGGCTCCGCAGCGCCACCACATCGGCCCCCGAGCAACTGCTCGAGCTCGATCTCGCCGCGCTCGGCGCGGGCATGCCCCAGACCTTCGACGAGGTGCTCGACGGCCGCCCCCACACCGGCGATCCGCTCGCCCTCGTCTGCACCAACGGCAAACGCGACCGCTGCTGTGCCCTCCTCGGCCGCCCCCTCGCCGCCGAACTCGCCTCCTCCGGGGTGGACGGCACATGGGAGGTCACCCACCTGGGGGGACATCGCTTCTCGCCGACGCTGCTCGTACTGCCGTTCGGCTACGCGTACGGGCGTGCCGAGGCCCACGCCGTAAAGGAGGTCCTCCAAGGTGTCCGGGAAGGGCGTGTGGTCACCGAAGGGTGCCGCGGGAGCTCCGCCTGGGAACGCCCCGGACAGGCCGCCGAGCTGGCGGTGCGCAGGGCGACGGGCGAGGGAGCGGCGGATGCGCTGACCGTCGTCCGCACGGACGGCGTGGCACCGCGCTGGGAGGTGAGCGTGGCTCACGCCGACGGCCGTGTCTGGCAGGTCACGGTCGCCCAGGGCGCCGCTCTGCCGCCCCGACCGGAGAGTTGCGGATCGCCCCTCGGCTCCCCGGCCCGGATGGACGTGCTTGCGGTACGCGAACTGCTCCCCGCGGCCGTGGCGAGCCTCGTACCCTGCTGATCCCTTTCACCACACGAGATCCACGCCACACCCCTACGGCACGGCGCGCCTGCGGCCGTACCGTCATAGGCATGAGCCGCACTCCCCCCGCACGACGACTCCGCCTCGGCATGCCGAAGCGGATGTTCTCGCAGGTGCTGCTGATGCAGCTGGCGATCGCGGCCGGAGTCGTCGTCCTCGCGACCGGTCTGTTCCTCGCACCGCTCAGCGACCAGCTGGACGACCAGGCGATGCGCCGCGCGCTCGCGATCGCGCAGACCACGGCGGCGCAGCCGCAGCTCGCCGAGGAGCTCAAGTCCACACGCCCCTCGGCCGACGGGCCCGTGCAGGCCGAGGCGGAACGGATCCGCAAGGCCAGTGGAGCCGAGTACGTCGTGGTGATGAACATGGACGGCGTGCGCTGGTCGCACACCGACCCCGCCCGGATAGGCGGCAAGGTCTCGACCGATCCGCGTCAGGCCCTGGCCGGCCGCGACGTCATGGAGATCGACAGCGGCACATTGGGCCGCGCGGCCCGCGGCAAGGTGCCGTTGCGCGACTCCGAGGGTCACATCGTCGGCGCGGTCTCCGTCGGCATCGAATACGACAGCGTGCGCGCGCGGCTCATCCACGCGATCCCGGGCCTCTTCGCATACGCGGGCGGTGCCCTGGCCGTCGGCGCGCTGGCCGCGTATCTGATCTCCAGGCGGGTCCACCGGCAGACGCGCGACCTGGCGTTCTCCGACATCGCGGCGCTCCTCGCCGAACGCGAGGCGATGCTGCACGGCATCAGGGAAGGCGTCGTCGCGCTGGACCGCGGTGGCAGGATCCGGCTCCTCAACGACGAGGCGCGACGCCTGCTGGGCATCGGCGACGAGGCCGTGGGACAGCCGCTCGACGAAGCCCTCGGAAAGGGGCGTACGACCGATGTGCTGGCCGGGCACGTGACCGGCACCGATCTGCTCACTGTCCGCGGTCAGCGCGTCCTGGTGGCCAACCGCATGCCCACCGACGACGGCGGCGCCGTGGCCACACTGCGCGACCGCACGGAGCTGGAGCAGCTCGGCCGTGAACTCGACTCCACCCGCGGCCTGATCGACGCCCTGCGCGCCCAGGACCACGAGCACGCGAACCGGATGCACACGCTCCTGGGTTTGCTGGAACTCGAGATGTACGACGACGCCGTGGAGTTCGTCGGCGAGGTGGTCGGCGACCACAGGGCCACCGCGGAGCAGGTCACCGAGAAGATCCACGACCCGCTGCTCGCCGCCCTGCTGGTGGGCAAGGCCACCGTCGCCGCTGAGCGCGGGGTGGCCCTGTGGATCTCGGACAGGACACTGTTTCCCGACCGGCTGATCGACTCCCGGGGTCTGGTCACCATCGTGGGGAACCTCGTCGACAACGCGCTCGACGCCGTCGCGGGCGACCTGCACGCGCGCGTGGAGGTCGAATTGCGCGCGGAGGGACGTACGGCAGTGCTCAGGGTGCGGGACACCGGCCCCGGAGTTCCCGCCGAACAGCGCGAGTTGATCTTCACGGAGGGGTGGTCCACCAAGAAGCCTCCGGCGCACGGCAAGCGCGGGATCGGCCTCTCCCTGGTGCGAAGGCTCGCCGAGCGGCAGGGTGGCAGCGCGCGCGTCGATCAGGCGGGCGGCGGGGGCGCGGAGTTCACCATCGTGCTGCCGGAGGCGCTGGCGGAGCAGGACCTCGCATCCGGGTCCGGGCCCGCACAGGGGCCACGCACCGCGGCCGAGCCGGGTCCCTCCCGGAAAGCCGCCGCGGCGGGCACCACGACCACCAAGGAGGAGCCGCGATGATCGAGGTACTGGTCGTGGACGACGACACCCGGGTCGCTCGGGTCAACGCCGCGTACGTGGAGAAGGTCGCGGGCTTCCATGTCGCGGGCGAGGCGCACTCCGCGGCGGACGCGCTGCGGCAGATGGAGACCCTGCCCCGCCTGGACCTGGTGCTGCTCGACCACTATCTGCCCGACAAGACGGGCCTCGCGGTCGTCCAGGAGATGCGCCGTCGCGGCCATCAGACCGACGTGATCATGGTGACCGCGGCGCGTGACGTGTCGACGGTCCAGGCGGCGATGCGGCACGGAGCACTCCAGTACCTGGTCAAACCGTTCGCCTTCGCCGGACTGCGGGCCAAGCTTGAGGCCTACGCAGCGCTGCGCCGCACGCTGGACGGCGGCGGCGAGGCCGAACAAGCCGAGGTCGACCGGATCTTCGGCGCCCTCTCGGCGGGTTCCGAGCCGGATCTGCCCAAGGGTCACTCCCCCACCACCGCGGAGGCCGTACGCCGGGCGCTGGTGAACGCCGAAGGCCCTCTGTCGGCCCAGGAGATCGCGGACCGGACCGGACTCAGCCGGCAGACCGCCCAGCGTTATCTGAAGCTCCTGGAGCGCACGGGACGGGCCACACTGTCGCTCAAATACGGCGATGCGGGCCGCCCGGAGCATCGCTACGTCTGGGCGACCCGCACCTGAGGCGGCATCTTCAGGCCGCCCCCGCCCCCGTGAGCGACCGCACCTCGGTCTCCGCGTGTTTCGCCTCGTCCGGTGTCTCCGCCGAGGTGACGGTGCCGAGCCAGCCCGCGAAGAAGCCCAGCGGGATCGAGACCAGGCCGGGGTTCTGCAGCGGGAAGTACTGGAAGTCGGCGGCCGGGAACAGCGATTCGGGGCTTCCGGACACCACGGGCGACAGCACCACGAGCACCATCGCGGGCACCAGTCCCCCGTACACGGCACACACCGCGCCACGCGTCGTGAAGCTCCGCCAGAACAGTGAGTACAGCAGTACGGGAAGATTGGCCGACGCGGCGACGGCGAAGGCGAGCCCCACCAGGAACGCCACGTTCAGGTCGCGGGCGAGCAGACCGAGAGCGATGGCGACCACGCCGATGCCGACCGCGGCGACGCGCGCGACGGACACCTCGCTGCGCGGCTTGGTCCGCCGGCGCCGCAGCGACGCGTACAGGTCGTGGGCCACGGACGCCGACGAGGCGAGCGTGATCCCGGCGACCACGGCCAGGATGGTGGCGAAGGCGATCGCGGCGACGATCGCGAACAGGACCGTTCCGCCGGTCGACGCCGCGCCACCGCCCAGTTCCAGCGCCAGCAGCGGAACCGCCGTGTTCCCGGCCGCGTTCGACCCGCGTACGGCGTCGGGGCCGACGATCGCCGCCGCGCCGAACCCGAGCACGATCGTCATCACGTAGAAGCCGCCGATCAGACCGATCGACCAGACGACCGAGCGACGGGCGGCCCGCGCAGTCGGGACGGTGTAGAAGCGCGACAGGATGTGCGGCAGACCGGCTGTGCCGAGCACCAGCGCCAGGCCCAGGCTGATGAAGTCGAAACGCGCGGTCCAGTCCCCGCCGTACTTCAAACCGGGCGCGAGGAACGCGTCACCGTGCCCGCTGCGCTCCGCCGCCGTACGCAGCAACTGGTCGAAGTCCCCCTGGAACCGCACCAGCACGAGCGCGGTCAGGGCGATCGCCCCGCCCATCAGCAGGACCGCCTTGACGATCTGGATCCACGTGGTGGCCCGCATCCCTCCCAACGACACATACAGGACCATGAGCGCACCGACGCCGATGACCGTCCAGGCCTGCGCCGCCTCGCTCGAACCTCCCAGCAGGAGCGCGACCAGGCTGCCCGCGCCCACCATCTGCGCCACCAGATACAGAACGGACACGGTCACCGAGGAAGTTCCCGCCGCGATCCGCACCGGCCGCTCGCTCATCCGCGCCGCGACCACGTCGGCGAGTGTGAACCGCCCGCAGTTGCGCACCAGTTCGGCGACCAGGAACAGCACGACGAGCCAGGCGACGAGGAAGCCCACCGAATACAGCAACCCGTCGTAGCCGAAGAGCGCGATGAGTCCCGAGATACCGAGGAAGGAGGCCGCGGACATGTAGTCGCCCGCGATGGCAAAACCATTCTCCATCGGCGAGAAGAGGCGGCCGCCCGCGTAGAACTCCTCCGCCGAACCGCGTCGTTTGCGGCTCGCCCAGGTCGTGATCGCCAGGGTGACCGCGACGAACGCGCTGAACAGCAGCAGCGCCAGCGTCTGATGGCCGCCCGGCACCAGCGTCTGATGGTTGCCCGTCACCGCTCACCGCCTCTGACGCTCCGCGTCAACTCCTGTGTGTCCCAGCGCAGATCCAGCGCGGCCCGGTCCCTGCGCAGCCGTGCGTGGCGCGCGTACGCCCAGGTGAACAGGAACGTGGTGAGGAACTGCCCGAGCCCCGCGATCATCGCGACGTTCACGGAGCCGGCGAGAGGTCGCGCCATGAAACCGGGCGCTGTCGTCGCGGTCACGACATAGCCCACGTACCAGGTGAAGAAGACGGCGACGGCCGGGACCACGAACCTTCGGTACCGGCCGCGAACCTCCTGGAAGGCCGCGCTGCGCTGCACCTCCAGATAGATGTCGGCCGGGCGGGCGGTACGGCCCTCGTGCTCCCCGCGCGCGGGCTGCACGACGGGAGCGGGCGCGCCCGTGCCGTCCAACTCACCCCAGCCGGAGGCGAACGCGTCGTACCAGGGGTCGTCGAACGGCACCTGCCTGGCCCCCGAGCCCACGGGGGCAGGGTCACGACCTGCGTGGTTCTCCACCGAACTCTCAGGTCGGTCCCCGCGTCGGCGGGGACGACCGGTGCTTGACTGCATACCCAAGGATGGACAGAACGGGAAGAGCCGTGACTCTTCTCTCCACGCTCTTCACCCCATCAGGTGACTCAAAGGCCGGGCGGCCGCACCAGACCCTTTCCATAGGCGTAACGCACCGCCTGAGCACGGTCTTTGAGCCCCGTCTTGCCGAAGAGGTTGTTGATGTGCGTCTTCACGGTGGCCGTGGAGACATGGAGTTTGCGGGCGATCTCCTGGTTGGTCAGGCCCTCGGCGATCAGGACGAGCACCTCCGTCTCCCGTGCGGTGAGCCCGTCCGGGGCCTCGGCGGGCGCCGACGACTCCGGCTCGGACAACTGCTCCAGCAACCGCCGCTGGATGCTCGGCGAGAGCCCGGCGTCCCCGGACAGCACGCTCCGCACCGCCCGTACGATCTCGTCACCACCTGCGTCCTTGGTGAGATAGCCACGAGCCCCCGCCCGGAGCGCGGGAAACAGCGACGCGTCGTCCGCGTAGGTGGTGAGCACGACGACCTGCGTGCTGGGATGCTCGGACCGGATGCGCCGAGTCGCCTCCACCCCGTCGCAGCGAGGCATGCGCAGGTCCATCAGCACCACGTCCGGGGCGAGTTCGGCCACGAGCCGTACGGCCTCGTCGCCGTCTCCGGCCGCACCGACGACCTCGATTCCGGGCAACAGCCCGAGCAGCATCACGATGCCCTCACGCACCACGGTCTGGTCGTCCGCCACCACGACACGGGCCGGTGTACCGCCCGCCCCGTCCGTCATACGGGCACCTTCAGCGTCACCACGAACCCCTCCTCGTACGGCCCGGCCTCCAGCGAGCCGCCCAGCAGCTCGGCGCGCTCCCGCATTCCGAGCAGACCGTACCCGGCCCCGGAGCGGGCGAATTCACCTGGCGTCCCGCCCGAATCCCGTACGTTCAGCGTCACTTCGTGCTCGCCGTAGTCCAGACGTATGTGGACCTTGGCGCCCGGCGCGTGCTTGCGGACGTTCGTCATGGCCTCCTGAGCCACCCTGCGAACCGCCTGTGACGCCTCGGCCTGCAGCGGCTGCCGTTCACCCGTGACAGTGACATCGGCGCCGTCGCCCGCCGTGACGAGCTCGGCCAGGAAGTCCTCGACCGGGGAGATCTCGCCCCGCAGCGCGGAGAGTGCCTGCCGCGTCTCGGCAAGTCCCTCGCGGGCCATCCCCCGTGCGGCCACGACCCGTTCGAGGAGCTGGTCCCGGTCGGCTCCCCGCTCGATCAGCAGCCGAGCCGCCTCCAGGTGCACGAGCTGGGCCGAAAGGCTGTGCGCCAGCACGTCATGTATCTCCCGTGCGATCCGGGCCCGCTCCGCCAGCGCCGCCGACTCCGCTTCGGCCGCCCGAGCCGCCCGCTCCTGGGCCAGCAGCCGCAGGGCGTTGCCCCGCGCCTCGGCGTCCAGACGCAGCACGCATCCGGCGAGGACAAGCCCCACCACGGTGACCGCAGTCGTCAGCCATGCGTCGTCGTTGGCCACCGCGTACGCCCCCAGCGCCACGGCTGTGGAGGGCAAGGCAGCCGCGAGGGGCAGCCGCTCCAGCGCGGCAATGGCGCCCGCGCACCACAGGACGAGGGCCGGAACCCTGAAGCCGGCGCTCTGTGCCGCGGTGGCGATGCCGAACAGCAGGGCCAGCAACCCGAGCGAGGTCAGCAGGCGCTGGTGAAGGGTGCTGCGGGCAAAGGCCCAGGCGGCCAGGCCGCACAGGATTACTCCCACAACGGTGGCGGCGAGCCGCCAACCCTGAACGTCCTTGTCCGAGAAGGTCGTCCACAGCACCATGCCGACGGCCAGCGCCCGAGTGGTCCGGGAGAGCACACGCCGGGGCCGCGACACTCCCATGCGGGAGAGTGCCTCCGGGGAGGGCCAGCGCATCGATGCGTTGTCCCTCACACATGCTCCTTCCGCGAAGGCAGGGGCACGCCGACACCATACGCCGCGCTCTGCCTGTCCACAGGGTCGAGGGACTTCGATCGTAGGACCAGGATCCCGGAGCGGACCAGCAGCGTCGCCGCGAGGGCGAGCAGGAGGGCGGAACTGTCCTGGCGTACGCCGAGTGCGGCGCCGAGACCGAACAAGCCCACGCGCACGGCTATGCCGACGATCCAGACGAGAACACTGGCCTTGGTGCTCCTGCTCCACACCGCGCCGTCCGGCGCCGTCCACAGCCGCGTGGTCCACGCCCAGCCGGCACCGGTGGCCAGGCCGATGAGGAGTTCGGCGCCGAGCAGGAGAACCGACTCCGTCGGATGGTGGGAGTCGATCACACCACCCTCGCGCAGCGCGAGCACGACCAGGACCGCGGGCACGATCCACCAGCTCCGGTCCGCCGCTATCCGGCGTGCACGGAACTGGCGCACGATCACCAGAACCACAACGGCGAGGATCACCAAGGCATCGACGAGCCCGGACATCACGGCCTCCGTGGGCGAGAAGGGCGAGTAGCGAGTGCTGACAACGCCTTCGACGCTACGGAAATCGCCTGGTCGAAAGATCGGAGCCGGGGTGGATCCTGGGTGGATCCCGGACCTCGACCGGCCTCCACCCACGGGTGGAGGCGCCCACATGGACGCCTCCTGCCCCCTGGAACCCGGTAGCCCTACGCGTCGATGCGCGAGCGGTCCAGTGTCGCCGCCGAGTTGGAGATGAACTCCTTGCGCGGCGCCACCTCATTCCCCATCAACAGGTCGAACACCTGCTCAGATGCCTCCAGATCGGTGATGTTGATACGGCGCAGAGTGCGGTGACGCGGGTCCATCGTGGTCTCGGCCAGCTGGTCGGCGTCCATCTCGCCGAGTCCCTTGTAGCGCTGGATCGAGTCCTTGTACCGGATGCCCTTGCTCTGGAACTCCAGCAGCTTGTCGCGCAGCTCGCGGTCCGAGTACGTGTAGACGTACTTGTCCTGGCCCTTCTTCGGCTGCGTGAGTTCGATCCGGTGCAGCGGGGGCACCGCGGCGAACACCCGGCCCGCCTCGACCATGGGGCGCATATAACGCTGGAACAGCGTGAGCAGCAGAATGCGGATGTGCGCGCCGTCGACATCGGCGTCGACGAGAAGGATGATCTTCCCGTAGCGGGCCGTGTCGATGTCGAAGGTCCGGCCGGACCCCGCCCCTATGACCTGGATGATCGCGCCGCACTCGGCGTTCTTGAGCATGTCCGTCACGGACGCCTTCTGAACGTTGAGGATCTTGCCGCGGATCGGCAGCAGCGCTTGGAACTCGGAGTTCCGGGCGAGCTTGGCGGTGCCGAGCGCGGAGTCCCCCTCGACGATGAACAGCTCGCTGCGCTCGACGTCGTCGCTGCGGCAGTCGGCGAGCTTGGCGGGCAGCGAGGAGGACTCCAGAGCCGTCTTCCGGCGCTGCGCGTCCTTGTGCTGGCGGGCCGCGATGCGCGTACGCGCGGCGGCGACGGCCTTCTCCATGACGGCGCGGGCCTGGGCGGCGGCATCGCGCTTCGTGGAGGTCAGGAACGCCTTGAGCTCCTTGGAGACCACGTTCGTCACGATGCGGCGGGCCGCCGAGGTGCCGAGCACCTCCTTGGTCTGCCCTTCGAACTGCGGCTCGGCGAGGCGCACGGTCACCACAGCGGTGAGGCCTTCCAGGGCGTCGTCCTTGACGATGTCGTCCTCGGCGACGCGCAACAGCTTCTTGGACCGCAGTACTTCGTTGACCGTCTTCGTGACGGCCTGCTCGAAGCCCGCCACGTGGGTGCCGCCCTTGGGCGTGGCGATGATGTTCACGAACGACTTGAGCGTCGTGTCGTAGCCCGTGCCCCAGCGCATCGCGACGTCGACGCCGAGCTCACGGGTGACCTCGGTGGGGGTCATCTGGCCGTGGTCGTCCAGGACCGGGACCGTCTCCTTGAAGGTGCCCTGGCCGGAGAAGCGGAGTACGTCACAGACGGGCTTGTCCCCGGCCAGGTACTCGCAGAACTCGCTGATGCCCCCGTCGAAACGGAAGGACTCCTCGCCCTTGCTGCCGTCTGGGCCGAGGCCGTACTCGTCGCGGACGACGATGGTCAGCCCCGGAACCAGGAACGCGGTCTGGCGGGCGCGCTGGTGCAAATTGTCCAGGGAGAGCTTGGCGTCCTTGAGGAAGATCTGGCGGTCGGCCCAGTAGCGCACGCGCGTGCCGGTGCGGGTCTTGGGAATCCTCTTGAGCTTGCGCAGGCCGGCCGACGCGTCGAAGGCCGCGTCCGGCCCGGACGCCTTGAACGCGCCCGGGGTGCCGCGCCGGAAGCTGACGGAGTGCGTGTGGCCTGCGCGGTCCACCTCGATGTCCAGGCGGGCCGACAGCGCGTTCACCACGGAGGCACCCACGCCGTGCAGGCCGCCGGAGGCCGCGTACGAGCCACCGCCGAACTTGCCGCCGGCGTGCAGCTTGGTCATCACGACCTCGACACCGGAGAGGCCGGTCTTGGGCTCCACGTCGACGGGGATGCCGCGGCCGTTGTCCCGCACCTCCACCGAGGCGTCGTCGTGCAGGATCACCTCGATGTGGTCGCAGTACCCGCCCAGGGCCTCGTCTACGGAGTTGTCGATGATCTCCCAGAGGCAGTGCATCAGACCGCGGCTGTCGGTCGATCCGATGTACATGCCCGGGCGCTTCCGCACGGCCTCGAGCCCCTCGAGGACGAGCAGGTGCCGCGCGGTGTAGTTGGAACCGTCCCGGTCTGCTCCGGTCAGCAATGCTGTGGACGGCACGGACGTGTCGGCGGTCACGCGGTTCGCTCCTCGCTGAATTTCAGGTGGGGCCCTGTTGGGTAAGGGCCCCGGCTTCGGTCGCCGGTCCGAGGGTACCGAGGCCTGGTAGAGCCGTTGTAACGCCACCCTCGTCCGAAAGTCAGACTAGACCAGGCCCGCCCAGAGTCGCATGCATGTTCGATCCCTCGATCGAGTGAAGTACACATCACGTTCCCTTCCAGGCATGAACCATTTAGGCTCCGGGCACGTCCTCATGAACAAACCGGCAATCCAGCCGGGAGGACCGAC